>NZ_CP088936.1:314221-628442 GCF_021165755.1 Borrelia sp. RT5S | reverse complement strand
TATTATTAATCTTTGAAATTAGCCTAGGCTTTAAAAGATTTGAAGATGATGCGTACAAAATAACAAATATTACTTATTTGCCAAAATATTTAAAAACCAAGGTTGACTCAATAGATGGATTTGGCAAACATCACGAATTTATATTTAAAAATATTAAAAATCAATACAAAATTGGAGATATATTTAAAATTAAAACGAACGGAATCCACCTTATTAAAAGACCAATACTCGTAAAGATCAGAGATCAATATAGTAGGCTATTAAATCCATTTTTCAATGCAATAAACCCCTATTATTCCCATTTCTCAAAAGCAATTCTAACAAATAATAAATCAGAGATAACAAAATATGAGCGTAATTTATTTCAAAAAGCAGGTCTATTTCATATACTGGTGGTATCTGGCCTACACTTTTATTTGATCTACATTATATTTCATTACCTACTCTTTTTAACAATAAAAAATGAGATACTGAGGCTATTAATTCTGAGTACGATATTACTCAATTATTTAATCTTAACAGGATTTTCATCATCTGCTCTGAGAGCATTTATCATGCTAGAAATACTTATGCTGTACAGATTAATTTATGGGAAAATTAATTTATTAAGTGCTCTATCTGTTAGTTTCACATTAAATGCCACTGTGCTGCCTCACACGCTAAGTTCAACAGGATTTAAACTATCTTATCTAGCAGTGCTTGGTATATCAATTTCTCTTTTTCTTAAAGACAGATACAAGTTAAATGGATTTATATCTTCTATCTTTACAACACTTTTGATTCAAATCACTACAGCTCCCGTTGTTTATGCTAATAATTTTGATCTACCTCCAATCTCAATCTTGTCAAACATAATAGTTACCCCTCTTATGTTATTATTCCTAGTAATAAAATCACTAAGTCTAGTATCTTATACTTTAAATACGCATCTATTTTTATTATTTGACCTAATAAATACCCATATTTTTAGGGCAATAAAGGAAATAGCAATAATTTGTAGCAAATTCCCGATAATTCAAAACCATAACATAGGGATATTTATGTTCTCAAGCATACTAACAATAATTTATATAATCTGCAAACTAGAAAAGCAGAAAAATAGCAAAGAGCAAGCATCCTTAAGATCACCTACATGCTATCATTAGTGTCCATGAGGATAAATTATAACAGCATAAACAGTATCAAAACTGAGCTTGAACGAAAAAATATAGCTCCAAGGAAAATATGGGGACAGCATTACCTAATAAATGAATATATAAGAGAATCAATAATAGATGCTCTTGAGGTAAGAGAAAATGAGAAAGTTTGGGAAATAGGCCCCGGACTTGGCTCAATGACAGTTATTTTACTTAAAAAAATAAATTTTCTAACAGCTTTTGAAATTGACCCCAAGTACTCAGAAATTTTAAACGAACAATTTGGAAAGTTTGAAAACTTTAAGTTAATAGAAGGTGATTTTTTAAAGACACATAAGAGAGAAAAAACAAGTGTTAATAAAATATTTTCAAATCTACCTTATAACATTGCATCAAAAGTAATATACACGCTTATTGAAGGAAAAATATTAAAGCAAATGGTACTTACAGTACAAAAAGAACTGGCAGATAGAATGCTTGCAACAAAAGGAAACAAAAATTACTCTTCATTCACAGTTTTAGTCCAGTCACACTTTAATGTAACTAAAATCATGAATATCGACAAGAATAACTTTTATCCAATTCCTAGGGTAGGATCTACAACCGTCAAGCTTATTCCTAAAAATCAGGAAATTAAAGAGTTTAAAGAATTTAACCAACTAGTTAGAACGGTATTTACAAGTCGCAGAAAAAAACTCAAAAACACAATCGTTAATTTTGTCAAAAACGAAAAAATACTTAAAGAAGAATTTTTAAAAAACTTTCTAGATAAAAGACCAGAAGAGATTTCTGTTCAAGAATTCATTGCAATTTCAAACAAACTAACCACTTATCATCAGTGCACTTGCTAATACAATATCATCCACGGAGCAACCCCTTGAAAGATCACTAACAGGAGTTTTAAATCCTTGCAAAAAAGGTCCATAGGCCCTTGCAAAAGCCAACCTCTCAACAAGTTTATATCCAATGTTCCCAGATTCCAAATTAGGAAAAATCAATATGTTTGCAGCTCCAGCAACTAGAGAATCACCGCATTTTTTATCTGCAATGCTTTTAATTAAAGCTGCATCGAGTTGAAGTTCTCCATCAATAAGCAAATCTTTTTCCCTACTTTTAGCAATTTTTAAGGCACACCGCACCTTTTCAACCTCAATTGAATATGCAGACCCTTTTGTAGAGAAACTTAACAGAGCTACCCTTGGCTCTGTTTTAAAAATATTCATAAAAGAGCTTGCGCTCTGTATTGCAATTTCTGCAAGTTCCGTACAAGTAGGATTAATAACTACAGCACAATCAGCAAAAAGTAAAACACCCTCATGTCCAAAACAAGCTTTATTCACACCATCGCTACCCTTAGTGTCTATGAGAGTAAAAGAAGATACAAGTTTAGTCCCCCCAAGCCTAGGAAGGATAGCCAAAGCACTCCTTAATACCTTACCCGAGGATAGCAAAGATCCACATACACAAGTCTTAACCTCTCCAAGCCTTACCATCATCATAGAAAAAGAGACCTCGTCTAGAATCTCCACTCTAGCTCTACTTAAAGCTAATCCCTTACTTTGTCTTAAGCTAAAATATTCGTCTAAATATCTATTTAAACCTTCAAATGAATTGGGATCTATCACTCTTATCTTTGCTGAAATATCATCCTCAAATCCTACAAGTTCTCTTAAATCTTTAAAAACCTTATCTTTTTTTCCAATAAGAACCACAAGACCTGCTAGCCCCTCCTTTAATATTTCAATTGTTGCCTCTAAAATTCTTACATCACTACTCTCAGGAAAAACTATGCTAGCCTTGGCTCCCTTTCTTGTTACCTCTTCCCGTGCCTTACCAAACACATAATCTTTGAAATTAAAAACACCCATAATAATCCCCATATCCTTACCCTCAATAAGAGAATGCCCATTTAATAAAAATCCATAATAAATGTATAATATACATAAATTAAATTAGCACTAAAATATGAACATATTATAGTAAGAGGGAAATAGTATAAGGTGAAGAAAAGAAATTTAGTCACAGCTGCACTGCCGTACGTGAATAACATACCCCATCTTGGCAATCTGGTACAAGTTATATCAGCAGATGTTTTCGCAAGATATTCAAGAATGATCGGCATGGAAACGCTTTATGTCTGCGGCACAGATGAATACGGTACAGCTACAGAAATTAGAGCTCTAGTTGAAAAAATTAGTCCTGAAGAACTTTGCAACAAATACTATGAAATACATAAATCAATTTATGAATGGTTTAATATTCAATTTGACGTTTTTGGTCGCACAACTAATAGACATCACAGTGAAACTGTACAAAAGTTGTTTTTAAAGTTAGAAGAAAATGGTTATGTTACGGAAAAAGAAAGTGAACAATTTTTTTGCAAGCATGACCTCATGTTTTTAGCAGATAGATACGTAACAGGAGAGTGCCCAAATTGCGGGAATAACGCAAAAGGAGACCAGTGTGAGAACTGCTCTAGGCTGCTAGCCCCCTCTGACTTAATAAATCCAAAGTGCATGATTTGCAAAAATATACCTATTTTAAAAAAAACTAAGCATTGCTACCTTAACCTACCAAAAATAAATGACGAACTTAAAAACTGGATACAAATAAGCTCACAGAATGCTAATTGGAATACCAATGCTGTTAGCATGACAAATGCATTTTTAAGGGATGGTCTTAAGGAGAGGGCAATAACAAGGGACTTAAAATGGGGCATACCAGTACCCAAAAAGGGGTATGAGAATAAAGTATTTTATGTATGGTTTGATGCCCCGATTGGATATGTTTCAATTACAAAAGAACTTGTAGAAAACTGGGAATCTTGGTGGAAAAATGACAAAGAGACAACCTTAGTGCAATTTATTGGGAAAGATAACATCTTATTTCATACTGTTGTCTTTCCTGCCGTGGAACTTGCAAGCAAAGAAAATTGGACAATGCTTAACAAAATATCTTCAAGCGAATATTTAAACTATGAAAACCTCAAATTTTCAAAATCCGAAGGGACTGGAATATTTGGCAATGACGCTATTGTTACCGGAATACCTGCTGATATTTGGAGATTTTATATATGCTATAACAGACCTGAAAAATCTGACTTTCAATTTATGTGGAACGACCTCTTAGAGAGAACAAACACTGAGCTTATTGGTAATTTTTCAAATTTCATCAATCGAATTCTAACGTTTTACAAAAGATTTTTTGGAGACAGCATAGATAAAATAGAAATCAAAAATGATTTTTGGGAAGAAATAAATCACAAATATGAAAGAATTTTAGCTTTTTTCAACAAGACAGAACTCAAGGCAGCTTTAAAGGATATTCTTGATATCTCAAGCATGGGTAACAAAATATTCCAAGATAAAGAGCCGTGGAAAACAAAAGACAGCAATCCTGAGGCAACAAAAGAGCTGTTGTTAAATCTAATATACCTAGTAAGAGATTTATCAATTTTAATGTCACCCTTTATACCCCAAACAAGCGATAAAATAAGAAAATTTTTTGGAGACAGCTACGAAATTTCCAATAAATTTTTAGGAACAAATTTAGGGTTAAGTACGATTAAAACTACTGAGGTATTATTTGAAAAACTAGAAAAAGAATTGATCGATAATTTAAAATTAAAATACTCAGGAGGTAAGAGGGTGCAAAGCAAACAGACAGAAGATCCTGCAAAATTATTTAGTGAAAAAGTATTTTTAAAAGTTGTAAAAGTGAAAGCAATAGAACGAAGTCCAGATGCGGAAAAATTATTCATTTTAAAACTTGACGATGGAACTCTTGACGGCAAACAAATTGTAAGCAGCCTTGCAGACTATTACAGGGAAGAGGCATTAGTTGGAAAACATATAATAATAGTTGACAATTTAAAGCCTGCTAAATTTAGAGGAATCAAATCTGAAGGAATGTTGATTTCGACCGAAGATAGAGATAAAAACTTTAAGGTAATCATCATGGAACATTTTAAAGATGATCCTACACCTGGCAAGCGAATAATACTTGAAAGTGATATTGAGAAAGAATTAAATTACCCACCAAAGATTAGCATAGATAAATTTATGCAGACTCAGATTGTAGCAGAAAACGGAGAACTTAAGATAAACGGAGTCAACTTGGTACTGGAACACTCTAAAGACAAAATACTATCTAGAGAAATCCCTAATGGGATAGTATACTAACTCTATTCTAGGGCAGTAAATGAATATTAGAAAAATTGAAATAGAGAGTCTGAGTGAGAACTATCTTCAAAGTATGTTGTGGACCCTTGTAAAAAGGGCCTCAGAGAAAGAAAGCCCCTGGAAAGCAGTCGCAGTAGGAAGTAAAAGTTTTAGTAAGGTTCTTGTGATGCAAAGAAAGATATTTGGAAATTTTTATCTAGGATACATTGCTCACCCAGAATTCTCAAACAAAAAAATTGAAGAGATTAACCTAACTGAACTTGGTGACAAGCTTAAACAATTTAGCGAGATTGTAAAGAAATATTTACATAAAAATACTATCTTTTTAAGATTTGACTTAATGTACTACACCTCAAGAAGCTTAAAAGAGGATTATACTCCACTAAAGATTAAACTGGAAGGATTTGAAAAATCATTTAATGACATACAACCCTCAAATACAACAATAATAACCTTAAAAGATTCATTAGACGTTATTCAAGCTAAAATGAAAAAAAAAACAAGGTACAATATCAGGCTTAGTAGTAGAAAAAATATAAAAGTAATCATAGATGATAAATTTAAATATTTTGATGAGTTTTACAAACTTTACCAAGAGACATCTCGAAGAGATAAATTTGCCATTCACTCAAAAAGTTACATAAAAAATTTAATAGAAGAATTTAGGAAGGACACAAACTCAAACATCAAACTAATAATAGCTACACATAACGAAAAGCTAATATCAGGAATAATTGTTGGACTCTACAATGACAAAGCCACTTATCTGTATGGTGCTTCAAGCGGAGAGAATAGGCATTTAATGCCCAACTATGCCGTACAATTTGCTGCAATACAAATGCTTAAAAGCTATTCCGTGAACGAATACGACCTTTTAGGCATTCCTCCTACTGCGGATGAGAAACACCCTATGTTTGGGCTATTTCAATTCAAAACCGGATTTGGAGGAGAGATTATCCACAGAATCGGATGCTACGACTTTGTTTATAAAAGATTTCTATATAAAATCTACAAAGTTATTGAAATAATGAGATACATGTACTACAAAATCATAAAAAAAAGAATTTAAATCATGTCATTGACTAATTTCTTAAACCTAAACCCCCTATCAAACTCATTCTTAAAAAGCTCAAAAGAGGCACTAGCCGGTGAGAATAAAACTATATCATTTTGAACAGAAATTCTTCTCGCATAACAAACACATTCCTCTATTGAAGAAAAGACAAAATAATCAACATTATTATCTTCAAGAAACTTAATAATCTTTAAAGTAGCACTACCCCTTAATAAAATCCAAGTTTTTACCGTGTTTAAAATTTCACCAAAAACTAAAAAATTAAGTTCCTTATCAGTCCCACCAACAATAAGATTAATAAAGGCTTCTTCCCTTAAGCTTTTAACAGATAAAACTGTAGAATCCGGAATCGTTGATGCTGTATCGTTATAATACCTAACACCATTAATCTCTCTTACAAACTCCAATCTATGCTCAATTCCATTAAACCCAGTAACAATACTAGATACAAGATTCAAATCTAACTTTAAGTAATTTGCAACAAATACAGCTACTAACTTATTTATTAATAAAATAAGCCTCGTTTCGCTAAGAGTGGTAATCAACTCTTCATTTAAATAAATTTTTTCATCTCTTAAATAAAGTATATCATTTTCAAAGTTTAAGGGCATGACTTCTGAGAATAAAACAACTTCTGCTTTAGTCTTAAATCTGTGGAAGTAATCATGGTAAGCTTTGTCTTGAGATATAAAAATTCCTGAATCCTGATTTGTAAAAATCTTTGATTTATCCTCCACGTAATCATTTAAATTTGAATAGTAATTTTGATGATCATGATAAACATTAGTAATAATACTAATAATAGGGTCTAAATTTTCAAGATCATGGAGCTGCCAAGAAGAAAGCTCTAAAACAACAGGAGAGGTAGCATCAAGATCGTCCAGGAAGCTTAAAGGAGATATGCCAATATTGCCTCCAATTTTAGCCTTTGGATACTTAGTGACTAAAACTTGATGCAAAAGTGACACTAGAGTTGACTTCCCCTTAGTTCCTGTAACAGCAATTATCGGATTCTTATTAAACATTAAAAACAAACTAATGTCGGTCTCAATTCTTTTTGCAAGCTTTAAATATCTATTCTTAAAGCTCACCCCAGGATTCTTAACAACGATATCTGCTTCCTTAAAATCATCTTCGCTGTGATATCCCAAAACATATCTAATCTTATCTTTAAACTCTTCTAAAGACTTTATGCTTGAAGCCAATTCCAATTCACTCTTTAAATCAGTAATTACTAGACTAGCACCGTGTTTTAACAAGAACCTTGAGACGGCCAGACCACCTCCGTGAAGTCCCAAGCCCATAACCAAAAATTTTTTACTTCCTATTTCATCCAAACGCATGACACAACTAATTCTAACAAAACAATTAACCCGTTTTAACAGATTTAATCCACTTAGTGCTATGGAAATAAGGCAGAGAAATACCAAGCTTAATTACATCCTCAAGGGTTGGAATGAAAACAATAATCTCAAATGGAAATTGAGTATAATTTGCTAAAAGGTATGCAATGGGTATCGTATAAATCAAAGTTACAGAACCCTCCATAATAGCACCAAAGTTTGGTGATGCACCCGCTCGGAAAAATCCAAATAAATATTGAAACGCAAGTGATGTAAAGAAAGCCGAAATAGCATAGTATCTGAGCATAACTCCCGTAAGATTTGCATACTCTAGCTCATAAAAAACATAAGGTGAAATGAACGACAAAACTAATAATATAAAGGCTGTAAGGATAGCAAGAATAACACCTATCTTTTCCAAATAAAACGCTACAGCCATTATTTCTCCCTTATCATTGTGCATCTCATGTCCCATTACAATATTGACAGAAAAACAAAACGCATTGATTACATTAAATCCCATAAAATAAGTGGAAAAGGTTATACTGTATGCAGCATATTTAGCAGTGTCAATTCTTGCAAAAATAGCAATTAAACCAAAATACCCCAAATACCAAATAAACTCATTTAAGAATATTGGAATAAAAAATTTGATTAACTGAGAAAATATTACAGGCTTGATTCTTAAATTCCTAAGTCTGAGATGAAAATGAGAATTTTTGTTAAAAACGGTATACAAAAGATAAAAGACAAGCTCAATGCCACGAACCAATGTAGTTGCAATAGCAGCCCCCATTACTCCCATAGCAAACGTAAAAATAAATAAATAGTTAAATACTACATTTAAGATAACTGAAATGACGGATGTAATAACCTGAATTTTAGTAATCTTAACGATCTTTAATGAGTTTGCAATAATTCCCTTAACAACTGCAAACACAAAAGAATAAACAGCAATATCAAGATAAGATATTCCATAAGAAATAGCTCTAGCATCATCAGACAATAAACCAAGAAAAAAGTACGGATAAAACAACGAAACAAATATAAACACAAAGGAAAACAACAAAAGAATTAAAATGCTAATAAAAAACGTATTTTTAAAATCTTCAGTATTTCCCCTAGCATATTGTCTTGTCGCCAATATGTTATAGGCACCCATCACAGCAAAGGCAATGGTAATAAAGAGTTCAAAAAATTTATTCGCAAGAGAAACTCCAGCAACAGGATAATCTCCAAGATAAGATACCATAATATTATCTGTAAATGAAATAACATTAAATAAAAAAAACTCAATAACCGTTGGGATTGCAATATTTAAAAGGTCTCGATAAACTTCGCCCTTCTTAGTTTTGTCTAACAAATACACAACACCTCCTCAACACAAAAAAAGCAGACTTTACATCGCACAAATTACAGAAGTATTTAATTAAAACAAAACCACTACAACAACGCGGAAGGACTCCCTTTATTAAATGAAACTAAAATGAATTTAAAACCCATATTACTCATACAATATCCCAATCACTACAATTATAATATATTCTTGTAGCTCAAGTCTGTTATTCATATTGAATTTCTCTTATCCAATTGCCTTTGCCAAACTCTATTAAAATAAGTATGTTCTTAATAACTTCTTCAAGATTTACAATAAAAACTATCAACGGAAACCTAAATTCTGTGAAAAAAACCAAAAGATAAGCAACGGGCAATGTATAAAAAACTATTACTCCTACCTCAATATAAAAACAAACATTAGGTATCCCACTAGTTCTAAAGACACCAACAAGTACCTGCGATGTGAACCCTTTAAAGACAACAATACTGGCAAATACAGAAATAAAGACTCCAACCAGTTCAGGAGAATCTAGATTGCCAAAAATAATAGGAGCGACCCTAGCCATTAAAAGAAGAAGCAAGGCTACAAAAAACCCTAAAATGACTCCAATAACCGACAAAAATATTCCAACCGACCTAACATGCTCTTTATCGTCTACCATCAAATGACCAACAATAACACCAGTTGCAACTCCCGTCCCATGCATTAAAACAAAACACAAGTCCAAGATATTAGATGCAACTGCAAAAGATGAATATTCACTACTACCAAGTCGTGCATAAAAAGCATGTAAAACAGTTACACTTAAAACCCAACCAATCTCATGCAATAAAACAGGAATGAGTATCTTTAAATTGGCCACTTTTACACTCTTTGAAACAAAAAAATCATCTAGCCTGAGGTGATAATAAGACTTCACATTGAAAAGGTTGTAAAACAAATAAAAGACAAACTCAATAACTCTGGAAAGCAGGGTAGCGTATGCTGCTCCACCTACACCCATACCAAGCACAAAAATGAATATGTAATTAAAAACAATATTAACCAACACAACAATGATGGTTACAACCAAAGGTATTTTTACATCCTTATAACTCTTAAAACCCATAGCAGAAAGAAAAGAATAAGCCATGAAAATGTAGGACAAAGAGACAACTTTTAAATACTCTATTCCAAAATTTAAAGAGTCTTTCTCCTCTATGAAGAAACTAATAATCTCTTTTGAAAATATAAGGGAAATAAAGAAAAACATAATCCCAATAGCTGTACCAATCATTAAAACGTAGGCGAATGCTTGTCTTATATGTCCAAACTTGCTTTTAGAAAATGCCTGAGAAGCATAAGCACTAAGAGTAGTCCCGAGTCCAAATACAATAATAAAGAAAAGAAAATTTATTCTACTTGCAAGAGAAACCCCAGTCACCTGGGCAGACCCTAGGTAAGCAATCATATAATTATCAAAGAATGTTACCAGCTGAAATAAAAAGGACTCAAAAGCTGTGGGAATAGCTAATACAAACAGCTCCCTTAGTATAGAATCATAACTATTAAACTTCTTAAGCATACTCCACCCATTTTATCACTTTTACAATTAAAAAAATAATCCAGATTAAAATACATAAAAATGCAACCATCGATTTATTCAATTACAACAAAGTATATTATAATTGCACTTATCATGAAATTGTTGTACATCTTTTTGTCAATTCTATTAGTTCGCATACTGGATCTGAGCGCAAATGGTATGTCCAATGATGACTTGGCAAACTTGCTTAACATTGTTCAAGATATGGAATTAGATCATCAAAAACGAATCAAAGCAAACCCCATTCAATTCTTAGAAGAAATAAAGGCACTCCTTGAAGCAGAAAAGAATAACCTTTTAATGCATGTGAATAAAAAAATCTCAATCCCTGATGGATACAAACCAACTGACTTAGTTTATTTAAAAGACTTTAAAGAACTAAAGGGTATTGGGAAAGAAGATTTAAGATTAAGAAAAATATTAATAGAGGATCTGATTCGCTTTGTAAATAAAGCAAGGGAAAATGGGCTTACTATTAAAATAGTATCAGCATACAGAACAGAAGAATATCAAAAATTTTTATTTAAACACAATGTTAAGACATACGGATTAAAAGCAGCAGAAAGACAATCGGCAATGCCTAATCATTCCCAACATCAATTAGGAACAGCCGTAGATTTCATAAAAATAGATGATAATTTACTTGACACAAAAACCGGGAAATGGATTTATGAAAATTCATCAAAATACGGATTCTCTTTATCATACCCAAAGAATTACGAAAAAGAGACTGGATACAAGGCAGAACCTTGGCATTACATGTACATTGGAAAACAAGCATGCGGTATTCAAGAAAAATACTTTAATAACTTACAACATAAACTCCTTAAATTCTGGAATAAACACAAAATTGCAATTTCAGATTTAATTCAAAAATATATAAGTTAAGTAACTATTCTTTGTCGACAGATTTTAAATATGAAGACAAAAGTCTATCGAGCAATTCTACATCCGATGCGTCGTACAAAGATTTATTTAGAAAAAATAAATTAAGTTCTTCCCTCATCAAACTTATGATATCTTTGTGTTCAGCAAAATCAGCTATTTTAAGCTTTAAATAACCGGTCTGCTCAAGTCCAAACAAATTACCAGGCCCTCTCAATTTAAGGTCTTCCTCTGCTATTTTAAATCCATCCACATTCTCTTTTATAGTCTTAAGCCTAAATTTTCCTGCTTTTGTTAAAGGTTCTTTATAAAGTAAAAACAAAAAAGATTTCAAGTTGCCCCTACCAACACGCCCCCTTATTTGATGTAAAGTAGAAAGTCCAAAACGCTCTGCATGTTCTATTACCATGCAAGTTGCATTTGGGCAATCAATACCTACTTCAATAACACTTGTTGCAACTAAAATGTCTACTTTCTTTGAGTAAAAATCACTCATGATTTCTTCTTTAACACGTGCTTCAAGCTTGGAATGAATCATTGCAACAGTATATTGAATAAAAATATTCTTAAGTTCCAAACACATACTGGTTGCATCTTTTAAATCAAATTTTTCCGAAGATGTTATTAATGGATAAACAAAATAAACCTGATGCCCTCTTGCAAGTTCATTCTTTAAAAACTCATAAACCTTTTCTTCATTACCATGCTTGGCTAAATAAGTGGTAACAGGTATCCTACCCGAAGGCCCCCTTTTAAGTAAAGACACCTCAAGATCCCCAAAGAGAGTTAAAGCTAAGCTTCTAGGGATAGGAGTTGCTGACATTAAAAGCACATCTACTTCCTCTCCTTTACTTTTAAGTTCTTCCCTCTGTTCAACCCCAAATTTATGTTGTTCATCAATAATAACATAAGCTAATTTTTTAAATATGGTTCCCTGAGAAAAAATGGCATGAGTACCAACCACTAAGCTTGCAGTCCCATTCCCTATCTTCTCTAAAACATCTTCCCTTTCTCTCTTTTTAAAACCACCCGTTAAAAGAACTATGGAGACATTAAAATTACTTAATATATTTGCTAAATTATTATAATGCTGCCTTGCTAAAAGATCAGTAGGAGCCATAAATGCCACTTGATATCCAGCCTCGATTAAAGGGATGCTTGAAAGAAAAGCAACAAGAGTTTTTCCACTCCCAACATCACCTTGCAGTAACCTACTCATCGGCTTACTATTCCCAAGATCATTAATTATCTCATCAACTGAGACTCTTTGGTCCCTTGTAAGCTTAAAAGGAAGGCTTGCAACAATCTGATCAAGCAAATTTCTTGACAACTGTTTCCTCCCTCTATTAAAAACCCCACAATTTTTCCCCCTTGAAAAAAATTGAAGTAAGAAAACTTCCCTATAGATTAAGGTTTCCCTAGCTTTATCAAGCATTTCCAGAGAACTTGGAAAATGAATCTCATTTAAAGCCTCATGAAGTGGCAACAACGAATATTTATTTATCAAAAACTCAGGAATATCTGCATGCCCAAACTTCACAAAATAAACAATAGCTTCCTTGACATAAGAAGATATCTTTTTAGAAGTAAGACCCTCGCCAAGAGAATAAATCGGCATAATCTTTTTAAATCTTTCAGGATTGTAACTAAAAGGTTCACTATCAAAATTAGAACAACTCCACATTTGACTATAGTCGCTGTAATTAAACTTAGAGTAAATATAAAACTTTTGACCTACTTTAAATACTCCTTCTAAAAATCCTCTGTTAAACAGAAGTATTTCAAATATTTCATTATTTTCACTTTGAACAATAAGTTTTAAATTTTTTTTAAAATTAACTCCAAAATTTCTATGCTCCAAGACAGTAAAAATTGTCATAAGCTCACAATTTCTAATTTCCAAGGGATCGGGAAAATTTTGTATATTCTGACGATCTTCATACTTTTTTGGAAAATATTCTATGAGCTCCTTAATATTTGTAACATTAAGACTGTTTAACTTATCAATTCCCTTGCTGCCAAGCCCATTTATACCCTTCAAGTCGTATTGAAATTCGTGCAAAAACATTAAGATTCCTAAAAAGGCAAATAAGAAGCTAGAATACTAATAGCAAATATGGCCTGCTCAAAAATAATTATAAATGCCGCAAGTAGCAAGGATGCAACCATAAGATTAAGAGCATAAGACATATGCTTGTCTGTAACTATGTTATTTATTTTAACAGATAAGGAAATTAACAATGAATCAACGCTTCTCATGAAATCAGAGCCATCAAATAGATGTAGAAGCAAAAAGATTAGCCTTAGAAAAAAGAAAAAAATAAGAGCAAAAAAAACGCTTCTAAAGATTCCCCAAATCTCAATAATAAACAATATAATAAATGTAGAGAGTTTATAATCACCATAAGACAACATTCTCTCAATTATTGTAAGAGTAATCAGAGCAGCAATTGGTGAGAAATCATACATACCAAGCCTGAAAAACTTGATTCTCCTAAAGATAGACAGAAACGGCTCTGTTGCATCGTACACAAATCTAAAAAATGCATTAGTGTTAATTCCTGAGGATACGAGCCAACTGAGAATAATTCTAATTAAAATCAAAATCCTATAAATGTTTAAAAAGATAGTCAAAGTTTCTACTATCAAAATCGATCCTCCTAATCAAACCAAATATCCTCTACTATCTCATGTCGCTTCAGCTCATCAATCATAACTTCATTCGGCTTAAAATTTAAAATTGAACTCATTTTTAGTTTCAAATTCCTATCACTACTGCCTAAATAAAGATAAACTTGTGCAAATCCCGTATCATCTTCAAACTCAAAGATTCTATCCTTTAAAGAGTAGAGGAGATCAGAATTACCTAATTTTTCATTAATAAATTTAATATGAAGATTATTAAACTTATTGACAGACAGTTCCTCAATACTTAATACTTTCTCAACGACTATTGAAAATTTATCTCTACTAAAAGTAAGCTTGCCTATGACCCCAACTACATTACCTTCAATAAGTAAATGCTTGTATCTCTCATAATTTTCGGTAAAAATCACAATTTCGATTGTGCCTTTAAAATCTTCAACAACACCGAAAGCCATCCTAGCATTATTTCTCTTGGTATGTATAATCTTTATTGAATTTAAAGCACCGGCAAATTGCACAATGCTATTCTTCTTAATAGCAAGCTCTTCTGCCACATTCAAGGTTGTAAAGCTTTCTATTGCAACTCTGTATGGATCAAGAGGATGCCCAGATACATAAAAACCCAAAAGCTCCTTCTCAAACCTTAAAAGATCAGAATAAGAATACTCCTCAAGTAAATCATAATGGAAACCCTCCTGAACAGCCTTATGAACTCCAAAAGATCCAAATAAACTATTCTGACCAAGTTTCTCATCGCTCTTATCCTTAGATACAACCTCCAACAATCTATCAAGATTTTCAACAAGTGTTCTCCTGTTTTGGCCAAGACTGTCAAAAAGTCCAGATTTTATTCCAGACTCAAGAAATTTCCTATTTATAACCCTATCGTCTACCCTTCTAATAAAATCCTCAAAAGATTGATACTTACCATTCCCCTCTCTCTCAGCAATAACAAAGTCAACTATAGCCCCCCCAATATTCTTAATCCCATTAAGCCCATAAGATATACCTGACTCCATTACACGAAACTCCTTAAAAGACTGATTCACATCAGGTTTTAAAACACTAATCCCCATAGACTTCGCTTCTTCAATATAGTAAGAAAGCTTTTCACTATTATTAATCTCATTTGTTAAATTGGCTGCCATAAAGCTTTCAGGGTAATTAGCCTTAAGATATGCTGTCTGATAAGCTATTAAAGAGTACGCAGCTGCATGCGATTTATTAAAACCATAGCCTGCAAAGGGTTTTAGAAGTTCAAATATATCACTTGCAATCTCCTCATCATAGCCCTTAAGAAGTGCCCCTTTTAAAAAGTCGATCTTCATCCTATTCATTTCATCTTCTTTCTTCTTTCCCATTGCACGCCTTAAGATATCCGCTTTTCCAAGAGAAAACCCCCCAATAATTTTTGCAACTTCCATTACTTGTTCCTGATAGACAATAACCCCATAAGTTGGTCGTAGCACTTCCTTTAAATCTGGATGAGGATATTTAATCTTCCGAGCTCCTGTCTTAGCCGCAATAAATTGAGGAATAAACTGCATAGGCCCCGGACGATAAAGTGCATTTAAAGCAATTAAATCTTCAATACTATCAGGCTTAGCCTCTCTTAAAACCTGCTGCATACCCTCCGACTCAAATTGAAAGACAGAAGCACTGCGCCCCTCAGACAACATCATAAAGGTCTTAGCATCACTCTCAGAAATATCCTCCATTTTAAAATCAGGATTAAAGATCTTAATCAGATTTTCTGCATTCTTTATCAAAGTTAATGTCTTAAGACCAAGAAAGTCCATCTTAACAAGCCCACAATCTTCCAGCAAATCCATTGTGTACTGTGTTGAAACAGTATTTTGTTTATAGTCTTTGTAAAGCGGTACATACTCCGTTAAAGGAGCTCTAGAAATCACAATACCCGCCGCATGAGTTGAAACATGTCTATTCATACCCTCAAGCACAAGAGCTGCATCCATCATTTCCTTATACAAAGGGCCCTTGTTAAAATATTCTTTCAAAGTTTTATCTGCTAAGACTGCTTTTAAAGAAACCTTAGGGCCATCAGGGATAAGCTTGGTAAGCTCATTGGACTCAGCAAAAGGTATATCTAGTACCCTTCCAACATCTTTAAATACAGCTTTAGGCTTTAAAGTTCCAAACGTAATTATCTGAGCAACTCTATCCTCTCCATACTTGCTTGTAACATATTTTATGACTTCATCCCTACGCTCAAAACAGAAATCAATATCAAAGTCAGGCATAGATACACGCTCAGGATTTAAGAATCTTTCAAAAAGAAGATTGTATTTTAAAGGATCAATGTCTGTAATTCTTAAAGAGTATGCAACAATTGAACCTGCTCCAGACCCACGCCCAGGACCAACAGGAATATCGTTATCATGCGCAAATTTAATAAAATCCCAAACAATTAAAAAATAAGTCTCAAACCCCATCTTAATTATTGTTGATAGTTCATATAAAGCACGCTCTTTGATGTCCCTCGTCAGGTCCCCATACCTAAAACCTAATCCTTCAATTGTTAGGTGTTCCAGATATTGCCCTAGTGTGCCAAACTCACTAGGCACCCTATACTCAGGAAAAATAGGCCCTGGAAACTTTATTTCGAAATTATTACACTTTTCTGCAATTCTTACGGTATTTTCCAAAGCTTCTGGTAAGTCTTTAAAAAGTTCACACATCTCTTCCTGAGATTTAAGATAAAACTCATTGGTCTCCATCTTAAGCCTATTAGAATCGCTCCTCTTGGCTCCTGTTCCAATGCAGACAATAATATCCTGAGCGGTTGCTTCCTCCTTATTAACATAATGAGAATCATTAGAAACAGTTAATGCAACGTTAAGTTCTTTAGAAAAAGCGACCAACTTCTCATTAACGATATCTTGCTGTCTAATCCCGTGTCGCTGTAGTTCTAGATAAAAATCATCCCCAAAAATACTTTTAAACCAAAGAATTTCATTCTTCGCATCTTCAAGCCTATTTGCCATAATCAGCTGGGGAATAATCCCACCAATACATGCAGACGTACAGACAAGGCCCCCAGAATACTTTTCAATATCACTCTTATCTATCCTAGGACGATAATAAAATCCCTCCAGATAAGAAATGCTTGTAAGTTTCAATAAATTCCTATAGCCTATTTCATTTTTAGCAAGAAGAATTAAATGGTAAGAGGGCTTTCCTAAATCATCATTCTTCTTTATATGCTTTGATAAACTAGACATATATGCCTCAATGCCAATTATGGGCCTTATCCCTACCCTTCTTGCTTCTTTATAAAACCTAATAGCACCAAAAAGATTACCATGATCTGTTAGTGCAATATGAGACATATTATGCTCTTTCGCCTTCGCAACAATACCTGTGATATGAGCAGCACCATCTAGAAGAGAATAATCCGAATGAACATGCAAATGCACAAATCTAACTCTCAAATTCATACTCAACTTATTTCATCAAAATAAAATCTGATCTTTAATAGATTATACTCTAACCCAGCCAAACATCAACTAAATTACCTAACGTATTTGCACAGAATCACCAGGAAAGGTAAATCTACGCAAAAACACTAATATTCTTGTTATCTAATTCAAATACCTTATTTTTAACATACTCAAGCTTCTTAATAATCTCCTCTGAGATCCCTTCCACTTGAGCTAAAAAATCTTCTGCCCTCCTTAACTCGGCATCGTCAAAACCATCCTTTGTAAATATTTTCAATATGTCAACTGCTAATTTATGCATATTCAGGTAACAAGAATAAACATCATCCCATATTGCCTTAATATCAGACTGCTTTGGGGAAAGACCTTTATAAAACAAACCAAACCCATGCTTCATAGGCTCCGTTTGGACAGCCACACATCTCTGCTCTTCTACAATCAACTTTAAAACATTAACCCAAGCCATCTGTTCTGAAATGATAAACTCCAATTCCTTTAAAAATTCATCATTAGAATACATAAAGGTATCAGAACAAGACAAAGAATCACAGCTTCTTGTTAAGCAATAAACATTGGCTTCAATACTCTCAATGCTATCAATTAACGCAGAAAATCCATCCTTATATCCAATAAAATCTTTAAACAAACCATTAAGAGAATCAAGTTCTTCAAGAAAAGAAGAGAAAAACCTATCCACATCCAACTGCAAACCTCTGATGTTCTCAGAAACTAAATCCCTAGAGACCTCCTCAATTTCCTTAACAGAAATCATGTTCACAACACTCTTCGCCTGATCCGAGAGCCGCTTAATCTCATCAGCAACAACAGAAAAGCCCTTTCCATACTCCCTTGCTCTGGCTGCCTCAAGCTTGGCATTAAGAGAAATCATATTGGTTGCACCCAAGAAACTATTTATTGTCTCCAAACTCCCCTGAACACTCACAATAACAGCGGTAATCTTTTTCAACTTCTCCTCGTTGATATTCTCAATATTACCAAAAATAAGTCTCGCCCGTTCACGCCCTTCATTGGTCATCTTAATAACTGTCTCAAACATCTGGCCAAGATTATCAAAATTAGCAAAGATATTTTTATACAAAAACTCAATACTAAGCACTGCATTACTAACAGAAGCCTTGGTATGATAAAATCCCTTTACTAACTCCTTAACCGGAGCCTTGTACTCATATACGCGTAAATCCTTCTTCTTGTCCTCAGAACTCCCCAAGGACTCAGACTCTTTACCTAAATCAGCCTTTTTCTTACTAAAAAATGAAAATTTTTGCATAAAAGGAATTTTACCACAAAAACAATTTTTTCCTAAAAATGCTAGCACAGCCTGACTCAGTGACTCTCCAAATCAAAATAATCTCAAAAGCCATAAAACATCACAAACAACTTTGCGAAACCAAATTCCCTTCAAAATAGATGTTCCAACAAAACACTAACCCTTATCAAGGGTAAATATCTCAACTATTCTTAACTAAGGAATATTTACCCTTTACTTTATTAAACTCAAATAGAATATCTTCATAAGAAAAAAACCTCATAAAGATCTCGATGAAATCCTCCAACTTTGCTTTCACTTCCGGTAAATAAAAATCGTTATCGAACCTAAAAATATCATCTGATTCTAGTGTAATTAATTCTTCATTCTGCTTAAGAATAACCTTCTTTGGCTGCCAAAAAAGAACGTTAACTTTATTTCCCTGAAGAAAAAATCTCTCAAGCTCATAATCAAGGTCGATCTGATCCGTTTTTGCTTCAATAACACCAACAATAACACATCTCTCATAATCCAATCTCTTAATAAGAACTGCATCCGTCTGTACTATTTTCCCCGCAATATCAAGAGGAAATTGCTCTTCAATTTCATATTTCTTGTTAAATGGAAGATTTGCTATCTTTCTGAAAAGATTAAGAAGTATATACTTCGTACTCATATCTTTATTACTCTGCCTTAAACAGGGTATTTTCATCCTATATTTAAGCTCATCAAAAAAGTATTTAACTAACCTTTTCATTGCAATCACTTTCTTAATATTTTCCTCTTTCACACTACCCCCTAATAAACATTTCCCGAAAATACATCCTAAAGATTATATTATAATCTTTGCAACATGTTAAAGAAACTCACGCTCCACCCTAGATGTGATGATTTTACAAAATAATACCAAGAATAATTAAAGACACGCTTTAACTAGTCCTAGAAAGAGTTTTGACGGATTCTCCAGCCTCGTAATAAGTTCAGGATGAAACTGACAGGCTACAAAAAACTTATTCTTTTGTATTTCTACCATTTTTACTATTTTAAAATCCTCAGAAAATCCAGAGACAACAAGACCATTTTTCTTAAACAAATCAAGATATTCATTATTAACCTCATATCTATGTCTAAACCTTTCAATAATCTTGTCTTTTCCATAAAGCTTAAAAGCTATCGTACCCTTTTCCAAAACCACGGGATAACCTCCAAGCCGCATCGTAGCCCCCTTATCCTTTAACTCCTTTTGTTCAGGCAATAAGTGAATAACAGAATTACCTGTAAAATTACCCTCAAAATTTTCTTCAGTATCCGCATCAAGTATTCCACAAACATTCCTTGCAAATTCAATTACTGCAAGCTGCATGCCAAGACAAATACCAAGAAAAGGAATATTATGCTCTCTTGCATACTTAATTGCAAGAATTTTGCCCTCATACCCCCTGCCTCCAAAACCACCAGGAACCACAAGGCCATCTACATTTCTTAAAATTTCTTCATCAAAATTGGTGCTATCGATTATAGTTGTCTTAATTAAAACATCTAAATTAGCAGATACATGGATTAAAGACTCAAATATTGATGCATAAGAATCCCAAAGTTCGGCATATTTGCCACAAATGGCAATATTTATTATCCTTCTAGGAGATACAAGATTTCCCTTTATTACACTCACCAATCTATCAAGCTCTTCTATCTTGGGGCTGATATTGATTTTAAATTTAGATCCTAAAATTTCATGTAATCCCTGTTTGTAAAAAGAGATAGGAATTTCATAAATAGTTGCAACATCTGTATTGTCAATAATGGAGGTAGTATCAACATTACAAAACATAGCTATTTTCTGTCTTATTTGCTTTGTCAAAAGCTGAGAACTTCTTGCAATAATTAAGTCTGGAAAAATTCCAGCTTTGTTTAGTGTCTTCACGCTCTGCTGAGTGGGTTTAGATTTTTGCTCATTAATCCCCACAGGACTCGGCACATAAGTTAAATGAACAAAAGCAATACTGCTACTTCCAAGTTCATATCTTATTTGTCTCATAGCCTCAATAAACAAAATATTCTCCATATCCCCTACAGTACCACCTATTTCAATCACCAAAAGTTCACTGCATTCCTCTTTAGCAATTTTAAAAATTGTTGCCTTTATCTCATCAGTAACATGGGGTATAAGCTGCACAGTTCGCCCCAAGTATTTGCCGTGCCTCTCATTATCAATAATATTTTTATATATTTTGCCCATGGTAATATTCCAATTAGACTTAGCATTTAAATTTAAAAATCTCTCATAATGCCCAAAATCCATGTCAACCTCTCCACCATCATCAAGCACAAAAACTTCTCCATGTTCAACAGGATTAATAGTACCAGGATCTGTATTTAAATACCCATCACATTTAATTGGGGTTATCTTTAAATCATCCCTAAATAATCTTGCAATACTTGCTGATGTCACTCCCTTCCCTATGCCAGAGATTACACCTCCTGTTACCACTAAAATCTTTAGATTATTTTTCATTAAAACTCTCCTAAAAAATTACAATACTCAATTTTTATAGAACACTGAAATACTCTATATTCTTGAATATACACAATTATCAAAGATTGTATGTATTTAAGAATTAACCTCTTTATTCTAATAATAAAATAAAAAACACACTCGAATGTTCAAGTGTAGAACCCCTATCTTAATATTACTTAAAGAAAAGAAACTAGGTGTTAAAAAAATACTAAATTAAACGAGCACACTACCATATAATGCTTTAAGCATCTAGTATAACAAAGCTAGCGATGCTACTAGCAAAAAGAATAGCAAGGAGAAAAAAGAGATTAATCCTAACAAAATTACTAACCCCGTCTTGCTGTTTGAATTTCCCAAGTTTCTGAGAACAAAATATGCGAAGGGATACAACAAAACAGAAAAAAGCGCAGAACTAGTATTAAATAAAAACAAGTAATGTCCCTTATCTGAAACACTAAAATTGTATGTAATTTTAAATAAATTATTATCTGTAAAAAATATAACAAAACTGAAAAAGGCCTCCAATAATATATAGAATAAAACACTTATAACCACAGCCCTTAAAAAAGGATAACTTCCAAACAAGAGTCTAGATATTAAAAATATAGGAAAAGCCATTAGATAATGGAAATAAGTTATTCCTAAAAATCTAAAAATGAGACCTAAAGAAAAAAAATTAATCCCGCTTTCTTTTAAAAAAACACCATCTAGTAAAACAGCAAAATTTAAACTCAAATAATAGCAAAGAATTAAAAATAATGGCAGCGCAAATAAAAATTTAAACAAAACAAAAAAATACCTCTCTAGGGTCGATACGGGCAGAGCCAAATAAAACACATTTGCAAGCGGATCATGAATCAACTTATAATGATTCAACATCATATGTATTGACACAAAATAGGACGATGCAAAAAATAAAAACATAATTCCATCAGCAGGAAGATCAATTAAACTAAAATTATAACAAACCCTTGAAAAGAGATGAATCAAATTGAGCACACCAAAGACTGACACAAAACAATAAAGATATAATCTTTTATTATAAATAAAATCCATATTGAGAAGTTTGGAGAACCTTTTCAAGCTAAACATTTACTAAATTCCTTGCCTTACCACTAGTCACATATAAAAAGAAAAACTCAAGGTCAACATCATTATCACAACTCCCTTCCTCAAAATATAGTGCCCTAAACCCCTCCCTTATTCCCTCATAATAAAGCTCTTCTCCACTCAACTTATCTACAATTTTAACTTTATAGTTCTCACTAATATGAGAAATTGAGTTTGAAAAAAGAACATTCCTGTTATCAATAATAGTCAAATGGTCTACTATACCTACCAAATCTCTAACATTATGCCCTGTAATAAAAACCATTCTATTTTCTAAACTACTTATAACACCTCTGAAAACATTCTTGGAAGCAATGTCAAGACCATTTGTGGGCTCATCAAATATTAAAACAGGAACATTTGTAGCTACAGCTACAGCAATAACACCCTTTTTTTTCTGACCATATGAAGAAGATAAAAACTTGAGATTAATATCTAAATCAAATTTCAATAAGCATTCCCTAAAATTCTCTTCATTAAACTTTGGATAAAAGTTACACAAAGAATTACAATATTCACCCAAAGAGATATTTGGCAACTTAAATTCTTCAGGAACAAAAAACAAATTCTCCAAAGCTAGAGGATTTCTTGGGAAAACATCTAAAGAATTAAACAGAACCTTTCCTTTAGTCGGCTTTAAAAACCCACTGATGAGCTTCAACAGAGTAGTCTTGCCTACACCATTTTTACCTAAGATCAGGTAAGTCTGAGGCTTTGAAAAAACTAGATTCAAATCTGAGTAAACTTCATACCTGTCATAAGAAAAGGACACATCCAAACATTCTATTCTCACCTATATTCTCCCAACGAATACTCCCACTAACTACAAGAGACATTAATTCTTCAAAAAAACCCTATAAATGAATATAGCAAAATTAACATAGAATACTGCACTAACATCCCACACTTTCAACATAACTCTCGGCAATATTTGAATCTCGCTTAACCCTGAAGAACTCTTAAGATTTAAGTAATACTCCCTAAACTCTTCATGACCCTTAATTTCATTAAGGACAGAGATAAGTTTTGACTTATAAGCCTTATACACAGGACGATCTTTAATATTCCAGGCCACTATATAAATTTGTTTAAAAGAAATAAAATAATAAAGCTGTAAATAAAATTTTTTATAAAGACGTAAATACTTTTCGAATATTTTCTCATTTTTTAGCAAAGCTTCTATCACCTCAAGAGTTCCAATAGTCCTACTTATTACACTGATTGAAGAACTGGCACTCCCCATCCGCTGAAAATTAGTGTAGAAATAATTATTAACAAAAGAAACTTTGTCTGCTTTTAAAAAAACGTGAACCAAGAAAACTATATCTTCTAATACTACATTTTGTAGTTTAATATTATGATTTAAAATCAAATCTCTTCTAATGAGCTTATCCCACAATGTACCCACAACAAAGTTTTTTCTAGAAAAACTAGCAAAAACAGTCGATAATAAATTTTCAAAAGCCTCTTTACCAGTTATTGGGTAATTAGGAAAAGGAAGTAGAGATTTCCTTTTAATATTTCTTGCAAGAAAATAAACGTAAAACTGAGAACAAACAACATCCGAATTATCAGCCTTGGCCCTATTGTATAACACCTCAAGCATAGTACTTTCGACCGAATCATCACTATCCCAATAAACTATATATTCTCCCTGAGCTTTTTCAAGTCCATTATTCCTAGAAGCAGCTATCCCCATATTCTTTTGATTAATAATTTTTATGAAATCATACTTATCTGCATACCTTTGTGCTATTTGTAAACTATTATCGTAAGAACCATCATTAACTAATATAATTTCCTTATCTCTTAACGTTTGATTAACGGCATCTTTGATTATCAATTCAAGGGTCCTATCTGAATTAAAAAAGCAAATAATCACAGAGACCTTGTATTTATGCATAACATCCTCCCAAATAAACACCACCCTACAAAAGTCTGCATAGAATAATTTACCATCACTGAATAACATTTCATATCATAACGTCCAAGCAAATATTATACAGCATAGTCATACAGCATAGTTAATGAATCTACATTATTCTAACCCTATTTTCAAATAAACTCAAAATACTAATATATAATGAAAGGTAAAATAGAGAGACACATTCCTATCAGCGAAAAGGGGTTTAAATGCTTAAGATAATTAGCCTTGGTGGCGGAGTAATTATTCCTGATAAAATCAATATAGAATACATTAAAGATTTTAGGAATCTTATTTTTGAATGGATAAGAGAAGATAGTAGAAGAAAAATAATATTAATTATAGGTGGTGGCAAAACAGCAAGAGAATATCAAGAAGCTTATAAACAACTAAATCCCAAATTTGAAAATGATGACCTTGATGAAATTGGAATAATGGCAACCAAACTAAATGCCGATTTTATTTGCAAATCAATGAAACCGTTCTGCATTGATGCAGTTGTAAGCGATCCTTCCAAAGATTTTAATTTTAAAGGAAGAATACTAGTTGCATCGGGGTGGAAACCGGGATTTTCAACAGATTACATTACTGTTAAATTTGCTGAGAAATTCAAATCGAATGAAATAATTAACCTAACGAATGTAGATCAAGTTTACGATAAAGATCCGAAAAAATTTAATGATGCAAAGGGATTGAGTAATATTACTTGGGAGAAGTTACAAGACATTGTTGGAAAGAACTGGGACCCTGGGGCTAACTTACCGTTCGACCCAATAGCTACCAAATTAGCCTTAAAACTTGGTCTTAAAGCTTATGTGCTAAACGGACTTTTTATTAAAAACTTAGAAAAAGTTTTTAATAAAAAAAATGATTTTTTAGGTACTATTATAGTAAAATAGAATTCATTGCCGGTATGGCGGAATTGGTAGACGCGTCAGACTCAAAATCTGATGGAGGCAACTTCGTGTCGGTTCGACTCCGACTACCGGTATTCGTGCCCCTCTTTTAACCGAGAACCAAAAGGCAACCGTCCTCTGGGAAGGCTCTTGATTGTTAACCCAAGCCCATGAGAAGAGCCCCGGTAGCTCTTGAATACCAGATCCTCTAGCCATTAAGTTTGCTAATAGCTTCCTTGTAAATTGAAACAAGCCTTAAAAGATCACTCTCCTTCATATACTCGTTAGTCTGGTGAGCCGTATTGTCTGCTCCCCTAAACAGCGGACCAAAAGCAACGCAATTCTTTAAAGCTCTAGCATAAGTCGCACCTCCAATAGCAATAGGCCTAGCATCAACTTCTCCTGTAAAGTCCTTGTAAACTTCAATCAAAGTTTTAACAAAATCTGAATCAGAATCAACGTAAATAGGATCAAGATAAGAAACTTCATTATAACTTAAAGAATATGGAACCAGAGCATCCTTTATTAAGCTTACCAAATCTTCTCTCTTAAAATCCACAGGATATCTCATATCAAAAGACAAAACCTGATTAGAAGTTTTAGATAAACTAATCTTTGTTAAACAAAGAGTGAGTTTTCCAGATTTTAAATCCTCCAAGACTTTACCAAATAATTTCTCACCATTGATAGTAAACCCAATTTTGTCCTCAAAAAATTTGATAAAATTAGCCTCTACTCCCAAAGACTTGATGATATTTAATGCATAAGGAGCAACATTAACTCCAACATCAGGCAATGAAGCATGTGCCGAAACACCATGAATTACAACGTTATTTTCATGAAATTTATATTTAATCCTATCCCCAAAACCATCAAGCAAAATTCTAAAGTCATCTCGATTAGAATCCCCAAGCTCAAAAGCACATTCTCCAGGAATCACATTATATCCAGTACCAAGGTTGAAATCCATACACCCCACCTCGTCACTAATAACATCAAACTGCAATAAGCCCTTCTCCGCATTAACAACCGGAAAATCTGCGTCAGGGGTGAAAGAAAAATCAGGAAGCACTTCTCTATTTCTATACTGCTCAATACAACGCCATAAAGTTTCCTCATCCGTACCAAAAATCATCCTAAATCTCTTTTTGAAAGAAAACCCTTCTAAAACCAATGACTTAAAAGCATAAAGAACAGCCACCAAAGGCCCCTTATCATCCAAAATACCCCTAGCATAAACATTCCCATCCCTAAAACTAAGGTTAAAGGGATCTGAACGCCACTGAGACAAGTTTCCAACATCAACAACATCGACATGCCCCAAAATACCTACAAGCTCATCACCCTTCCCTATTTCAGCAAACCCATAATATCCATCTTCAGCTTTGTAAACCTCAAAACCAATGCCTCGGGCCACATCCAAGACTTTATTCAAACACAAATCAATCTGCTCCCCAAAAGGCTTATCTTTTAAAGGAGAGCCCACAACACTATTAAACCTAACTAACTCTCCTAAGTCAAAATAAAATTGCTCCTTCAACTTGAGATCCATAAGAGCCTCCCATAAAATCAAATCCTTATGTCCTATATCCCCAGAATACAAAACATAAACAACCAATCATACCCGAAGCAACTCCAAAACCCCGAATTTAATTCAGAAAGTACAAGTTAAAATATTTTCGATATCGTTTGCATAAGAGTATCAGGATTAAAAGGCTTAACAAGCCACCCAGTAGCGCCCGCCTTACGGCCCTCATCAACCTTTGATTGCTCAGATTCAGTTGTAAGAACAAGTATCGGAACAAAACTTCCAAATTCTCTTATCTGCTTAATTACCCCTATACCATCTAAATTAGGCATATTTATATCCGTAATAACAAGATCAAAATCCTTATCACTTTGTCCAACAGCTTCCTTAAACTTAGTTACACCATCCAAACCATCCTCTGCCTCAGAAACCCCAAAACCATTTTGTTCCAAAATATAGGCAACACTTTGCCTGATGGCTCTATTATCATCTATGACTAAAATTCTCTTCTTCATTCAACACTCCTTAACTTATTTCCCCCATGCAAAGCCTCCAAAATCATTCAAAACATCCTAGGTAATTATATAAAAATTAAAACAAAATTACACTACCCTCATCTAATGATTGAACATCCTTTTCATCTTCAATAAGAGACAATAAATGCTTTTTGTGTATAAACAAAGTAAATCTATTAGCAATTCTTCGAACAAATTCCTTGTCTTCAATCTCAACAGAACCAATACCACCCCTAGCTAACTCTAAATCAAGCTCAAAGTTAATATCTTGCCCCATATTAACTACCAGCTCTTCAATTTCTAAAAGTCTACCTTTCAAATTTTTAATATTGTAAACTTCCATCTTAATTTCCTCAAATATTTCTAAAAAATCAACCGAAAACATTTCGTAAGACAAAATACTATCAATAGCAATATTTTTTATCTCATAAATATTACTCTTTATCTCCATAAATAATTTTTTAAATTTTTTAAAATAGCTCTTCTCAAGATAAAACCTGTTATCATAATCCTTTACAATCTTCTCAAAGAAAAATATTATTTGATCTAAAAACTCGCGTCCTTTATTAATGTTTAAATCAATATTGCCAATAATTTTTGACATCTCAGAAATATTACCTTCCATATCTTCAAGCTCAATTCTCTTTACAACCTCTATTTTAGAAGCTATATTAATATTTTGAAACCTAGCAGAAATAGCTGCAATATTTGAGAACATAAATTCCAAAGACTTAACAAACTTAATCTGTTCATAATAAAGACTTAAAAAGTTAGAATTATTTTTCTCTACATCGTCTATTCTTTTAAGTAAATTCGATAAAATAACTGAAAAAGATTCCACAGTTTTTGCTATATCGATGTATAAAGAGTTTTCCGCTTTTAAATCATTAATAGTCTGAATAGATGAAATAGACGTGTCAACAAATTCCTCAAACACATTCAAATTTTCATCCAATTTATCAATAACATCTCTGATTATCATTCTGGACGTATCTGTGAAAATAGACAAAAATTTCAATCTCTGAAGTTCACTTATATCTCTAAACTTAAAAACATCAACATTGGAATACATAATGTTTAAATGATACAAAGACTGCGTAAGTCTATCCTGAAACTGAAGATAAGAAACAGCATTCACAAACTTGAATTTAAATTCGCTCAGTGTATCCAATATGCTATCATAAAAGGCAATAACCTCGCCAATCTCTCCTGAAAACTCGTCTATGTTCTTCATCAAGCTATCTTTAAATTCTTCAAGAATTTTATTCTCGGCCATATTGTTTTCACGCACCTGTTCCTTAGCCCGATCAAGCCCAGCCTTAATATCCCTACCCCTACTGGTAAGCTGATCTGCCTGTTTGATCATAGATTGAGTTAAAGTTTTAATTTCATTTGTAATGTAAGAGAAAGCCCCTCCTGCTCTTCCAGCTCTTAGGGCAACCGTTAATGTATTAATAGACATTATCTCCATATCAAGAGAACTTTTTTTCATCTTTTCAATCACATCTTCAAGTATTTCTATGTCCTTAACTTTATCTTTTATAACGCTAAACTGAGCTTCAAGTGAATCGGTTGAAGCATTGAAATAAGACACAAAATCATTCAATACTCTTATAGCCTTATAAATAAAATTATTCAAAGAATAATCATTTTCGATATCAAGATCAGAAATAAGCCCAACACTGAAAGACAAATCTTTAATATCCTTTGAAAGTTTTTCTATTAATTTAGGAATTGATTTGCTTAAATTTGAATAAACCCGCCTCGACCTCTCGTCAAAATTCCCAAGCTCAGCAAACAACTTACCAATGTAAAGTTCAACATCAAAACGCTTATCTTCACTCATTAAGATCTCCTTAAAATACATTCCGATATTTTATTTAAAGGAAGAACCTTATCTACAGCACCTGCTTTTATCGCCTCCATAGGCATTCCAAACACCACAGATGTAGCCTGGTCTTGGGCAATATTATACGCCCCACTATTCTTCATCTCAAGCATGCAAGCAGCCCCATCATCTCCCATTCCCGTAAGCATAACCCCAATAGCATTCCCCGCGGCATACATAGCAGCAGAACGAAACAAAACATTAACAGACGGCTTGTGTCTACTGACCAAAGGGCCATCTAATAAATTAACAAAATAATTACCATTACCGTATTTTACAATCAAATGATAATTACCATTTGCAATTATTACAAGACCCGGTCTTAAAATATCTCCGTCCTCAGCCTCTTTCACATCAACTTCAAATTCATTGTTTAAGCTTTTTGCAAAAGACTTTGTAAACCCACCTGGCATGTGTTGTACAATAACGATTGGAGGGGAATCTTTTCTGAAATATCTTAAAAATACCCTTAAGGCCTCAGTTCCCCCTGTTGAAGAACCAACAAAAATCACTTTCCCTGTTCTTTGTCTATTAATAACACCCTGATACTTTAAAACAACATCTGGATCATTCTTAGGAGCAACATTAATAACATCTGCAACCTTATAGCTCTTTGTCACACCAGAAACATTAGTACCAGGTTTCTTAACCCTAGGCTTAGGATAAAAATTAGGAGCTTTAATCCTTTTAACATCAAAAGAAATAGCAAGTTTATTACTGCCAAGCTTTTTGACCTCAGATTTTACTAAACTTAAGTAATCACTTCTAAATAAGTTGACGACAAGCTTGAAATTAAGCTTATTTATTACTAATTTGATTTTATCTGTCTTATTCTTAAGAAATCCAAAATTTGGATTTTCTTCATCTTCTGCTATAAATACAACAGGAAGTGAGATATTATTAAGAACGTTTTCAAGGGCGCTTCCAAAATTAGATTTAGCAGTACTCTCATCAATAATAACCAAATCGGGGAATTTTTGTAAAAAAACATTAATAAGGTTTAGGGAATTAGATCCCGGATTTAAAATCTCAACATCCAAATCTTGACTGAAAGCCCTGACAAAAATCTGCCTTATTAAACCCTGATTATCAACTATCAATATCTTCATTTCTATCTCTTAGTATACTCTACATTGCCAAAACCCAAAATACACAAATATTAAAGCATACTACTTCATAATTTTAGTTATCGTATCAATATCTATTACTAATGCCAAACTACCATCTCCAAGTATTGTAGCTCCCGACACTCCCTCTACTCTAGAATAAACTTTTCCTAAAGCTTTAATAACGGTCTGATGTTGTCCCAACACTTCATCAACTACAATTCCTATCTTTCCACTATTCGTATTAACAACAACAACATGCTCACTAGCGCTTTTTTCTCTAGATATCTCAAAAAATTCCCTCAGACGTATATAGCTAATCATGCTTCCCCTATAGTTCATAACATTATTATTGCACTCAAGACCACACTTCTCAGACATTAACTTATCGGCCTCAAGACAAGATTCAACGCTAGAGAGAGGCACAATAAAATGTTCGTCTTTTACTCTTACCAACCAACCTTCAATAATCGCCAAGGTCAAAGGAAAAATTAATTTCGTTCTAGTATATTTCCCAAGTTCACTCTCAAGAACAACATTACCCCTTAAAGACTCCACCTGTTTCCTAACAACATCCATTCCAACGCCCCGCCCAGATATACTAGTTACAACACCAGCTGTTGAAAACCCGGGTTCAAAAATTAAATTATAAACATCAACTTCCGATAAAGTTTTTGAAACAGTTTCAGACACTATGCCCTTTTCCACAGCCTTTTTAATTATCTTACGTCTGTCAAGTCCCCTACCATCGTCCTCAATAACCACGATAACAGAATCCCCCGACTGATGTGCAGAAAGCTTAATTACACCCTTAGGATCCTTTCCAGCTTTCACCCTCTCATCGGCTGATTCAATACCATGATCAATTGAATTCCTTATTAAGTGCACCAAAGGCTCATTCAATTTCTCAATGATACTTTTGTCAAGAACAGTGTCCCCGCCCTGAGTATGATAAAGAATTGATTTTCCAAGCTGCGCAGATAAATCCTTAACTATTCTTTGAAACTTTACAAATAAAATTTCAATAGGAACAGTCCTAAGTCCTGTTGTATAATCTCTGAGCTCATTAATAAGCAAAGAAAACTCAGCCGAAATTGAGTTTAAAACATTACTACCTTTATTCTCAGCCTCTTTTGAAAGCTTAGACTGAATTGTTACAAGTTCGCCAACAAGATTTACCAAGTGATCCAATTTTTTTGAATCAACCTTAATACTTGCAATATTTACCTTGCTCTTAGCAGTAGCATCACTAAAATTAAAATTAACCCCATCGCCCCTAAAAGGCGTTTTATTCTCAACTTCTCTCGTTTTTGACGCCGCATTTTGTTTCACAGAATGTATTTCACTCTGATCTTTATCCTCCTTAACCTCATCCGTACCCGCCTCCAACAAATCGGAATCATCGGGTACCTCATAAAGCTTATCAACTTCTTCAACGACAACTTTCGACTGCTCATCCAGGAACACAAAAACATCTTCTATGACACTCCTGCTCTCTTCCGTCTCTAATTTCATCTCCCATTTAACATAAACATTATCAGGAGATATTAACTCCAAATCAGGGATGCCCCCCACCTTAGCTTTAATCTGGCCATTACCCAAATCCAATATTTTCTTTAATAAATTGATTGGTTTGTGGCCATGAAACAAAATGCCCCTTGCTGGTATGAAAACAATTTTATAGACCTTAGTTGCGATATTTAAAGCCTCATCCTCAAATCCACCCTCTAAAGATAATCCAGAGGCAGCCTCTTCTTCAACACCACTAGATGCTTCTACTTGAGCCTCACAATTAGAACTAGATTCTAAGTCATCACTAAGCTTAACATCAGCAGAAGATCCTATTCCCCTTTTAATTGTCTCTACTAACTCCCTTTCTCGAGTTTTAAATTCAACCTCATCAATAGCCTCATCCCCTTCAATTAACTCGCGAATAAAATCAACTGCCATTAGAGTAGAATCAACAGTAGCTTGACCAAATTCATCAGAACCCTCTTTAATAGGATCAAGCACAGTTTCTATCTCATGAACAAGAGAAGCAGTAAAATTAAACCCAAACATTCCAGCACTACCCTTTATTGTATGAAAGTTTCTAAAAATAGAATTAATAACTTCCTGTCCCGATTCAAACTCAATATTAAGAAGTGCTTGTTCGATATCTGAGATGTTCTCTATAGACTCTTCTTTAAAAGAATCTTTAAATTTATCAATCATATCTCTACTGTTCATAAGTTTCCCTTTAAATACATAAAACTAAAATCCAACTAAACTAGACCCTAAATCCAAATTATCAACATCCTCAATATCGCTTAAAAACCCACCATATAGCAAAGAACTTAGGACTTCATCGGATGGATATTCTATCTTTAAAAATAAATTTCTACTCTTAGCGTATTTATTAGAAGCATACAAAATTTGTACGAAAGTAATATCAATTTTTTCTACACTTGAAAGGTTAACAGTAAGAGTATCTCCCTCCTGCATCTCTTTGAAAATATTTAAAAGATCCTCTTTAACCCTAAAAATGCTATTTATTACAAGTTCCCCTTCTGGCTTATAAAGCATAACACAAAACTCCTATTGCTCATTATCAGGATCATATATCGTGGTATTTCTAAATTTGGAAAGTTCCTTAACATCAAACAAATTCTCTATGTCAAGAATAATGATAAACCTATTTTTACTCTTGCCAATCCCTGAGATAAACCTAGCGTTAAACCCCGTACCAATCTTTGGGGTATCATCAATACTAGCCGGATCTAATTCAAGAACCTCGTTAACATAATCTACCAAAATTCCAAGATTAAACTCGTCGCCTTCATATGTTAGAGTCAATATAATGATATTTGAAACATCAACTTCCTTATTTTTTTTAATTTCCTCCTCGCTAATCTTGCGTTCTTCCATACCAAACTGCTTTCTAATATCGATTATCGGAACTATTTTCCCCCGATTGTTAATTATCCCCGCCATATAATCAGGTGTTCTTGGTATTTTCGATATTTTAGTGTATTCTAGTACTTCAACCACATATTTAATCTCGATGGCATAAAGTTCATCCAAGCTAAACAGAAGATACTGGCTCAGCATACTCTGCAAATCCGTTTCTAATTCCATAAGTGCCTCTTAATGATAGAACTAATAAAACAAGTAACATGTCATAATGTCAGCCGCCTTAACCCTGCACTATTTCACGCACCGCTAAACACCAATTATAAATCAAAAATTTAAATACTAAATAAATGTGAAATAATGTTTTAACATTATTTATAATGAACATGTAAGCTCTACTCATTAGCTTCTTAAAATAAAGAAAATGTAAATGATAAACAAAAAATTATTATTCATACTGTTCTTATTAGCAGAACTCGCCCCTGAGTACATATTTTCAAGAGAAATATTAGAAAATAATTCTACCAATACTACAATCGAAAATCCCTTTAATTTTTGTTCAAGAGGAAAGTTTGGATTCGGGATTTTCTTCCCCTTTCCGACAGGAATGGAATTTAGTACAAAAAATTTTGACATCGGCATAGGGATGATACACACAAGTATTACAAATCTTTTCTCAAAAGAATTCATGTTTTATATACATGCTCATTATGTATTCTCAGATCTACACATTGTAAATACTGTCTTTTTCTTTATGGGCGTTGGCTTGTTTTTAGAAATTGGCAATACTACAGAAATATATGAACAAATATCTTATTCAGGCATTAACTACAAAATTGGTTTATCTATCCCTTCTGGAATAAAATACAAAATGTTAGGCGATAATTTTGAGATCAACATAAGGACCTCCCCGTCCCTTTTTATCGGGCAGACTCCTAGCAAGCAATTCGTATTCCCAATAAGAGGAGATTTATCTGTAGGAATAAAGGGTTGGATTAAAAATTAAATTACCCGAACTGCTATATTAACAAAAATCTGTTGAATTTCTATAATCTAGGATTACATATTCCTATAGAGGGGGAATTGTCGTGAAAAAAAAGATTACAATCATTATAATAACGTTAGTGTTTTGCTTAAGTCCTGTTTTTGCAAATTCAACATCAAGAAGTAAATTCGGTGCAGGGATTTTATTGCCGTTTCCCATTGCATTAGAATTAAACATTGGGAACGTGGATATAGATTTTGGCCTCTACAGCGGTGCAAACAACTTATTTAAAGATTGGAAAACCCTGTTTCTTGCATTAGATTACATTTTCTACGCATATACCTTCCCAGGCGCAGCTAACGTTTTGGAGCTTGCTGTGGGGGGCGGTGCTTACGGCACTATGTGGTTATCGAGGTGGAGCAATAGCCAAGCAAACAGTGGCCCAATGAACGTAGGTGCGAGACTGCCCTTACTTTTAAATCTTGCAATATCTAGGCACAGATTTGATTTATTTTTAAAAGTAGCGCCCGGTCTTGGAATGAATATTTGGAGCAAAGGAGTAGGTTTTAGATGGGAAGTATTTGCAGGGCTTGGATTTAGGTTCTGGTTTGTGTAAATGAAGATTATATACTAAGAAAAGATGTTCTTGTTCTTTAAAACATATTCGGAACTCCAAACAAAATTACGGATTTTCAATTTTAAAGAGTTTGGGTATGTTACTTAATAGGCAAAGTTGTGGATATAAGGTGAAGTGTGAAAAAGATAGTGTTGATTTTAGCCCTGTTGTTGGTTGTACTTAACGCCTCAGCAAAAGCAGACGGCTTGTATACAAGTCGGGGGTCCTTTGCTTTTGGAGTAATGGGACCTTTCCCATTTACATTTCAGTTGGTCTTGGGCCCCAACGTTGAAATAGAGATTGGACTTTACAATGGGTTGAAGAATTTGTTTCGAAATATCAGCACAATATTTTACTCTTTGGAGTTTATTACCCCTACATACAATTTGCTAGAGGAATCCAGTCTAGTAGATGTTGCACTTGGTATTGGTCTATATGGTATGTGGTGGTTACCAAATTGGAAGCAAACTCAAACAGTTTATAGCTCGATGAATGTTGGGGGGCGCCTGTCTTTCATACTAAATTTCTCAGTTAGTGAAAAATTATTTGATATTTTTTTAAAAGTAGGACCCGGTGTCAACATTTGGGGTGGAAGTTTCAATCCAGCTCAAAAATGGGAAATATTTGCAACTCTGGGGCTTAGGTTTTGGATTGTATAAAATCTTTAAACAACATCTAGCAAGCTACCCTCAGTTTAGCTTACAGGTCTTTATTTAATCTTTAAAACTAATATGTGGTATAATGTCAGATGTTTAATTACTGGAGGCATAATGAGGAAACTGGCACTAATAATATTTTTACTATTAATTACGTGGTCTGATATGTTTGGAAGAAATTCATATCTAAACAGAGGAGTGGGGTTTGGAGGCAGTATTGGGAACCCCGTTTTCAATTATGTTATGTCCTTCCCGTTCATTGATGTTGAAATAGGATATGGAGGTACAAACGGAATGATTATATCCGGCCGCGGAATTGACTCAAAAAAATACGACTTCAACCTATTTGCACTCGCAGCTCTAGATTTGATCTTCACAATACCATTGATAGAAGAACTATCTATTGGACTAGGCATTGGAGGAAGCATGCATATAGCATCTCGCAAATCAGATCTAATAAACCTACAATTGGGATTTGGAGTCAGAACACCAATAGTTCTTTTTTACGACCTAGCAGAAAAGGTAGAAATAGGTTTTAAAATAGCACCTTCAATAGAATTTATATCAAACACAAGATCTCTTGCATATCATCATCTCTATGCAGGCCTTAAGACAAACATAACGGGAGGGATATTTGCAAAATACTATCTTTAACACCCAATTTAAATTATTGCCAATTACTATGGAAAAATTCACCTAGCTTTGAGTCCAGCCTTTCAAACTTATGTGCACCAAAGAAGTCTCGCTGAGCCTGTATTAGATTGGCTGGTAGGTAATTAGTAGAATAAGAATCCAGAAACGAAAGACTTGCATAAAATACTGGCAAAGGTATTCCGATTTCGCTAGCTTTTGAAACTATTCGTCTTAGGGACTTGTGATGCTTCTTGATTACCTCTAAAAAGTAGTCATCAAAGAGTAAATTGATAAGGTGAGGATTTTTATCGTAAGCTAATTTAATCTTTTCTAGGAAAACACTCCTAATTATGCAGCCCTCTCTCCAAACCAAAGAAACTTTTCCCAAGTTTAAATCCCAGCTATAATTAACGGATGCCGACTTAAGCAACATAAAACCCTGAGCATAAGCTAATATCTTTGAAACCAAAAGTGCATAATAAAGATCCAAAATCCAATCACTAAGATCAAATTCAAATGAACCCACATCCATTTTAAGGATGTCACTAGCAATTACTCTCTCATGTTTTAATGTGGAAACAAACCGAGCAAACACAGACTCAAAAATCAAATTTGCAGGCACCCCTGTCTCAAAAGCCTCAATTGAAGTCCATTTCCCAGTACCCTTTTGGCTTGCAACATCCAAAATCTTATCAAGCAAATAATCATTATTTTCTTTGTATTTTAAAATACTGGATGTTATTTCCACCAAATAACTAGAAAGCTCTCCCTCACTCCACTTTTCAAACACTTCTGCAATCCTTAAATTATCTAAGTTAAAAGCTTTCTTCATAAAAAAATATGCTTCACTAATAAGTTGCATATCGGCGTATTCAATTCCATTATGAACCATCTTTACATAATGTCCAGCTCCATTCTCACCAATATAAGCAGAGCAAACATCCCCACTCTGTGTCTTGGCCGCTATCTTGTTTAAAATCGGCTCAACTAACTCATAAGCCCTTTTGCTACCCCCATACAACAAAGAAGGTCCAGTCCGAGCGCCCTCCTCACCCCCTGAAATTCCAAGCCCAACAAAATAAATATCTCTAGAAAACATCTCTCTCTCTCTTCTCATAGTATTCTTGTAATGAGAATTTCCACCGTCAATGACAATATCAAATTTTTCAACTAAAGGTAGAATTTGATCAATTACCTTATCCACAGCTGAGCTTGATATCATTAAAATAATTTTTCTAGGTTTTTCTAAACTTTTAATAAAACTCTCAATATCTTTAAATCCACTAATCTTCCTATGAGCATTGTTTATAAGAAAAACTTCAGTCCTTTCATTGTCTCTATTATAAACAGAAACATCAAACCCATTATCAGCCATATTTAAAGCTAAACTACTACCCATAACACCCAACCCATAAACACCAACATCCATCGCATTGTCCCCTATCTTAACTTTTCGTTCCAAATAAAGCCAGTTTATTCATTATTTTCAGATTATGTTATATCATAGAAAAAGTAAAGATTAAACCAAACGAAAGAGGGGAGAATTTCATGAAAAAACAATTTGACACAGAAGTTAATGATTTGCTTTATTTGATCATACACTCGCTCTATTCCCATAAAGAGATATTTTTACGAGAACTAATATCAAACGCTTCCGATGCGATTGATAAACTTAAATTTTTAAACTTAACAGATGAGAAATTTAAAGGTATTAACCTAGATCCAAGGATAGAAATAAGCTTTGATGACAAAATCATTAGAATTAAAGATAACGGTATTGGAATGGATAAAGAGGATCTAATTAATCATCTTGGGGTAATTGCAAAATCAGGCACCAAAGAATTTATTAATAACTTAAAAAAAGATGAAAAGAAAGCCTCAAGTTTAATTGGACAGTTTGGAGTTGGATTTTACAGTGCTTTCATCGTATCGGAAAAAGTTGAAGTTAGAACAAAAAAGGCCCTAGAAGAGAATGCCTATATCTGGTCTAGTGACGGAAAGACAGGGTATGAAATAAACCAAACGGAAAAAGATGGGATGGGCACCGAAATAACCCTTTACCTTAATGAAGAAGGAACTGAGTATGCTAGTAAGTGGAAAATTCAAGAGATTATAAAAAAATATTCAAACCATATTAACTATCCTATATTCATTAAATATAGGGAACCCTTAATGAAAGATGGAAAACAAGAGGGATTTGAAGACAAAGAAGATAAAGCAAACGAAACTACGGCAATTTGGATAAAAAACAAAAGTGAAATTACTGATGAAGAATACAATGAATTTTATAAAAATCTAACTTTTGACTACGAAAATCCACTTATCCATATTCATACAAAAGCTGAAGGAAGCATTGAGTACATCAACCTCTTCTATGTACCAAGCAAGGCTCCTTACGATCTATACTACCCAAATCCTAAGTCTGGTGTGAGGCTATTCATAAACAGAGTTTTTATAACAGATTCTGAGGGCAGCTTACTTCCAAATTACTTAAGATTTATAAAAGGAGTAATAGATTGTCAAGACTTACCGCTCAACGTAAGCAGGGAGATCCTACAGCAAAATAAAACACTATCCAAAATCAAGTTGTCTTCTGTAAAAAAAATACTAGGAGAACTTGAAAAACTAAGTGAATCGGATTCTTCCAAGTTTGCTGAGTTTTCAAAAGAATTTGGCAGGTGTTTAAAAGAGGGAGTTTATTCTGACTTTGATAACAGGAAAAAACTTATATCCTTGATTAGATTCAAATCTTCTAGCGTGGATGGTCTTGTCTCTTTGAAAGAATATAAAGCTAGAATGCCTGAGGGACAGAAAAGCATATATTATATAACCGGAGGAAGAGAAAACATATTAAAAGCCAATCCAATTGTAACTGCTTACAAAGAAAGAGGGTACGAGACTCTTATTATGGATGATGAACTCGATGAGGCTATTTTAAATTTCATTACAGAATACGACGGAACAAAACTAAAAGCAGTAAATAAAAACGAAACAAGTGATGAATTAAAAGATGCAAACTTTAAAAAAACCGAAGAAGAATTTAAAGATGTCTTATTAAGAGTAAAGGAAATACTTAAAGACCAGGTTAAAGATGTTTTGTTATCAGCCACATTAATAAAAGAACCATCAGCAATCATTATTGACAGTGCTGACCCTACCTATCAAATGCAAAGAATCATGCTGTCAATGGGACAAGAAGTGAGGGAAACAAAACCTATTCTTGAACTCAACCCAAATAACAAAATAGTCCAAAACTTAAAAAACTTAGACGGCGAAAGCCTGGAGAAAATAAGCATCATACTTCTTGAAGAAGCAATAGTAACCTCAGGCCTGCCTAGCAAAAACCCAAGTCAATTCATTAGCATTCTAAACGAAATTTTAGAGAAAAATATGTAACTAAATAAGGGGCTTAAGCCCCTTATTTTTTAACTCTAAGAACTAGATCCTTGCCAGCCTCAACGGGTTTGGTCTGGGATATCTTATTTCTGATATCTTCTGTTAAAGAAGTAGAAGAAGGTAAAATATACTCAGAACCATCATCAAACTTACCGAATACGTACTCAATACTTGAAACCTCATCAGAATTCGCAATAACAACAGGAGTAACCACTGATTCTGCATGAGCCTTTAAATAGTCAAGATCAAGCCTAATAACAACATCTCCCTGCTTCACGCCCACCCCTTCTTCAGCAACCCTTGTAAACCCCTTTCCATTCAAATTAAGTGTATTAATACCAAAGTGAACAAAAATTTCAACGCCTTCTTTAGTTTCAAGACTAAAAGCGTGATTTGTCTTGAAAATCTTACCAATAGTCCCATCACAAGGTGCAACTAACTCACTACCCGTAGGAACAATAGCAACCCCATCACCAACTATTTTTTCAGCAAAAGCCTCGTCCGGAACTTTATCGATTGAAACAACCTTCCCACTAACAGGTGCTATTAAATCCAAAGTAGCGACCTTTTTAAAAAAATCTAAAAACCCCATAACTAATCTCCTATAAATTTATCTAAATATTTCAAAGTCTCTGACTCTAATTTACTATTTAATGCCCTATTAGCTAATTCACCAAGCTCAGATATTGTATATTTCTTTAATAAATATTTAATCCTAAGTGAAGCACTAGGAACCATACTTAAAGACCTAAATCCAAGACCAACAAGAATCAAAGCCCCAGCCTCATCTCCCCCAAGCTCACCACAAACAGACACATCAATTCCAGAGCTATTCCCAGCATCAAAAACATTCTTAATTAGTCTTAAAACAGCAGGATTATACTTATCATATAAATTTGATATCTTCTGATTACCACGATCTACCGCCAAAGTATATTGAGTCAAATCATTAGTCCCAATACTAAAGAACTTCAATCTACTAGAAATCTCAGTAGCAATTAAAGCTGCAGAAGGTACCTCTATCATGCACCCTATTTCCAAATCCTCATCAAAAGGCAAATTCCTAGATCTCAAATTCTCCCTCGCCCTACCTACAAAATGTTCAATTATATCAATATCCTCGTACCTAGTAAGCATAGGCACCATTATCCTTACCTTGCCATAATGACTAGCTCTAAAAATTGCATTAAACTGAACCTGCACTAGCTCTTCATAGTCCATGTACATCCTCAGAGCACGATACCCCAAAAAGGGATTATCTTCCTTTGGAAAATGCAGATAAGGTATTTCTTTATCACCTCCAATATCAAGAGTACGAATAGTAACGACGCCCTTTTTCTCAACAGTCTCCACAACCCTCTTATAAGCTTCAAACTGCTCATCCTCTGTAGGTGGCTTTACAGACTCCATATACAAAAACTCTGTCCTGAAAAGACCTATCCCCTCAAGTCCATACTTATTAACATAAGAAATATCCGCAGGAGTTCCAATATTAGCCTTTAAAGATATCGTAATGCCATCTTTCGTCTCTGCATTCTTATTTTTCAATGAAAAAAGCTCCTCCTCCATCTCATTATGTTTTAGTATTTTATTCATGTACTTATTAAGTTCACTAGTTGATGGATTATTAATAACAATTGAAGAGAGTCCATCAATTATCAGCCTATCACCATCCTTAATGTTGCTAATATCTAGGGGAGACATAACAAGAGCTGGTAACTCCATCGTCCTTGCTAAAATAGCAGCATGGGAAGTCTCACCGCCAACTGTAGTCAAAAATCCTTTAACATAACTTAAGTCAACCTGCATTGTATCAGAAGGAGTTAATTCTTCAGTAATCAAAACTACATCTCGATTAATTTCAGACAGATCTGTCAATTGCCCTAAAATGTTTGAAACAAGCCTATTCCTAATATCTCTGAAATCAGAAGCCCTCTCCTTTAGGTAAACATCAGTATACTCCTCCATACCCTTAATCAACTCTTCAAAAGACAAATAAACAGCGTAAGCAGCACCGCAATTTTCATGCCTAATGAAATTTAAAACGGTATCTGTAAGCTCATCATCTTCAATAATCAACATCTGACCTTCAAAAATACCCTCTTTGTCAGCACCAAGTTGGGCTACCGCCTTCCTTGTAAGCTTTTCAAGCGCAGAAACAGCTCTAACCTTAGCGTCATTAAACTTTTTTATCTCACCGTCAACTTGAGAAGAATCAATTTTTGATTTATCAATCAAACCATCAAAATCTTTTCTAATAAAAAGAGCCTCTCCTATACCTATCCCCTTAGATATTCTTTTTCCCGATAAAGTCATACAAACCTTCCAAGCTTATTCTTTAAAAGACTCAATGAGTTCAGAAAGCTCAGCAGCAGCCCTCTCCTCATCATCCCCATCAGCACAAACCAAAACCTTCTTACCAGAAGACAATTCCAAGGTTTGCAAACGAAATAAGCTCTTCCCACTAACAGATTTCCCATCAGCCTCCACAGTTATATCACTAGCATACTCTTTCGCCTTTTTCACAAAAGTCGACGCCGGCCTTACATGCAAGCCATTAATAGCTCTAATAGTAGCTTCTTTTTTTACCATAAACTCAAGAACCCCTTTTTTTAAAAGATTATTTTTGTAAAACACTAACGAATTAACATTATAATACATAAAAGCAAATTGATAAATTAATTCTATTAGTTTCATATAAAACATTAATAAAAATTAATGATTATTTAACATTTCTAATTTTTCTAAGATCAAAAACTAACCAATATATCAAAATAGAAACTTTTAATGAGCTTCAAGTCCCTCTCGCCAAAGCTACAGTTTTTAGCATCTCTAACATTTTTATCCAACATTTTAAGAGAATCTTCAATCTCAGAAATCGACAAAGGCAAAGATTTATTAAGAAGCAAAACTTGAGAATCCCTTAAAGTAATAACCTTGTCATCATAAAATATTTTTATCAAAAAATCGCTTATAACGTCTCTTTTGATATTTAAAAGAACACAAATAAAAATGACGTTTACATTTTCTAACATTTCAAATGAAAAAGTATCAACAAACACTCTACCATAAAAGCTTTTGTTCCACAGATTTGTAATTGGAAATTTTAATTTAGTTAAAAACAAAGTATTGCGCCTTTGTATGTAATCATCCCTATTAACACTATAGGCACTATAAGTATAAGTTTTTCTAGTTAAAACATCTCTAAATTCAAGTTGCGCATCGAGGCTTAAAAACAAAGGATGCAAATCAAAAACAGTGTTCTTATAATAAAACCCGTTGGCAATGTTAACACTGTTTAAGTATATTTTATCATCTAATTTTGCAATGAGCTCATAAAATAATCTTGGAATATTTCTCTCTCCAAATTTCAATATTTCATTGTAAGTAACACATGGACCTATTTCTAAAAAATTACTCTTAAGTGAAACTTTTTTAAATCTTTCAAAATTATTGACCAAAAAAAAATTACTTGCTTTGTCTTTTTCTTTAAAAATTTCAATATTTTTATGAAAATCAATTTCGTTATACACAATATAATTACTTAATTCCCTATCAAACAAACCAACAAGTGAATTAAAATTTTCCGGGTAATATACTCTTATGCCGCTCATTTTCTCTCTAATTCTTCCAGCCTCAAGTAAACATCTAAAAAAGTATTAACATCAATACAATAACATTTCAAAGTATGATAATAACCCAAGATATCAGTTCTAATTATCACTTTACTCTTCAAAAAATAATAAAATAAAAGAGCGTTGGATGAAAAACAGCTTTCACAAAACCCAAAGTCATTTTCTGACAAAACCTTAATTAAATTCTTATAAAAGGACGTACCCTTTAGCCCATCGACTGTCATGACGCTACTTCCATTTAACATAAAAGCTGGAACTAGATATGAATATATCGGTTGCAGATTTAAAAGCACTAATGAAAAGTTGTTATTAACACTCTCAATTAAATTTTTTTCACCTGAATAAAAAACGCTCGCCAAAAGGTCTCTAGTACTTAAAGAAATATCAACACTCTTTGAAAGACTTTCTCCATTCAAATTAAAACTAATCAGTATCAATCTTCACACTCCATTTATTAAGAACATCTTCAACCTCAATAGGAATTCTGGATAAATTAAAATCAAAAGCTTGAATTAAAGCTGCCCTAATTGCAGAAACAGATGAAATAAATAATGCCCTGAAAGAAAAAAAACCCTCCCCTGCTTCAATAAACTTAAATTCTAGAGAGTCATCAATATCATAATGCATTTTTCCAAAAACATAGCTGGCTGCCAAACTAAAAACTGAAAACGCCCTCTTATTATTGAGCTTAATTTTGTCAATCTTGCCACATTGCACAAAAAAAGTTACATTGCTAAATGTAATTTCAAAAGAATATATTTTTACGATAATTTCAAGAGAGCATGCAACCTTAAATTTAGCATCCGCGCGCAGAATAAAATCTTGTTCAATTACAACAGGATAATCGCCTTTAAAATTTTTACCAGTCATCAAGGCAAGATTCCCCTTAACAGCTAAAATTTCTCTTTCAATAAAGAAAGGTTCTTTAATCAGCCCCCCATGTCCAATATCATTTTCAAAAGCATCGCTTACAACAAAGATTACATTGTTATACGACAATTCAAATTCCCTAGCTAAAGTATTTCTTAAATAATTGATTAAATTATCATCCAAGATTTTATAAGGGATAAATACTTCTAATTTATCTTTATGCAAACTCATAGAAATAGTCTGCCTACCTCCCTGAAGAACAGCGTCTATATCTATAAAACTAAATCCTATGCCTTTCCTCCTTGTATCAAAAATACCATAGGTATTATTTAAACTTATAGAAGATGATTTCCTCATGATGGAATTTTTAAGATCCATCTGATCAAAAAATTTTAAAAACTCATCGTATTCCGTCTTAACATGAGAGAGTAAATAACTAAGGGGTTCAATTGAAAAACTCATCGCAAGATTATACAAGTTTGAATAAACGAAATTATAAACAGAAGTCTCAAATAAAAGATGATTATCATAAAAAAATACAATATCACTCTTGGGTCCTACAAAGTTAATATGCACACTGAAATCAAAAAACAAATTACTGAAAATACGCTTGAGATAGTTAAAATAAAATTTATACATAAAATTCAACGGTCTGTTGATCTCAAGGTCCAAAACAATTTTTGAAAGCTTATTTTCCGCCGATAAACAATTAATAGCTGAAAATTTTAATCTCAAATCCCGCACCATCAAAAAGTGTCTTTTATAGTAGACAATATTAACTCTTCTCCTAAGCCTAGTAGCAAGAACTACGCCCTGCAAAATAGCATTAAAATAAATTGGAGAAAGGGAATTAATGCAATAATTATTAAAAGAATTAATAATTATCTTATCCTTACTAATACAAAAACTATCACTAATAATTTTCTTCAAAAAAACAATGTTATCAACATCAGCATCAATGATTAAGCAATCTCCCTTAAAGCAAACTTTAACCATAAGAGATTCATTACAACAATTTATATAATCTGAGAACTCATAACAAGATCTATGGGTCTCTCTTCCATCAAATTCTCTAGCTACTGACTCAGAATAGCTTTCATTCTTCTCAATCGCTTTAAGCTTAAAAGATACGCTTTCCTCTGCCTTTAATAAAGAATCCAGATTACTAGAATACAAGACCAAAGAAATTTGACCTTCAAAGTCTATCTTGTTATCAAAAAGCTTCAAATTAAAATCATCAGATCCAACAACATCGTTGAACTTTAGAACAATATCATCCCTGTAACTAATGCTGGCAATATGGTCTTTATATTCATCTGAAAGCGTAAAATCTTCGATGATAGCACCACTACTACCACAACAAACTGGCAAACCCCAAATCTCATCCATACTTTCTAAATTCACATACACCAAGAAAACTAATACTTAAGAAACTACACAATTATGTCATAATACCAACAAAATTACTATGTAAAATAAGAAACATTGCTAATACCAAAGTTAGCTAAACTAGCAATATCTAATCAGATGAACTCAGTCTACTTTACCCCCAAATTACCCCCATATGAGCTTTAAACCTTTTTTGATAATTTTTAAAAATTATGTTAGTATCAATCCATGAATTGTGGGCATCGAACGCCCTCGGTAGGATATTTATGGATAAAGGTGGCAAGAAACTTTTCACACTTCTTAATATTTTTTCTCTATTTCCATACGCATCGCTTTTCAGTGGAACTGAACCTGTTGCTGCAAGCGATACCATAATAAGTCCCTCTGCTGTTTACATCCCAAAAGAAGACTTAAGTGAAGATTTCCAAAATGAGAATAATGAGAGCAGGAAAACTCCACAGGGCAGTGCTTCAAACAAATCTAATATTGATAGTAGAAAATCAAATAAGCTTGAATTTAGTGATTTGGAACAGCTCCAAAGATTAGACAAAAATAGACCAACAAACGATAGCCTTCGTGGTAAAGAATTACACTATCCACAATACTTAAGATCAAAAAAATATTCTTTTGAAAATCCAAATATGCATGATGCAAGACCCGGAACAAACATAGATGAATTAAAGCTTAAAATTGAAAGCTATGAACATAAAATGGAAAACATAGAAAGGCTTTTACAAAACAAGAATACAGAGCATATTGAAAGGAAGGATGAAGAGTACGAGAATCTAGCAAAAAGCTTAAAACAGGAAATTGAAGAGATAAAAAGGTTAATCAACAAAAAAGGACACTTACTAGGCAATAATTCTGAGCCACAAGAAGATACTTATGAGGAAAATGAACAAGAGTATGATGACGATCAGGGTAAACATGTGCCAAATCAAAATTATGATTACACAACAGAAAATAATGAGTATTATGATCAAGAACCACAACATTTCCATTCAGAAGCACAAGTGGTAAGAGAACTTGACGACAGAATTACCCATAATGAAGATAGTATTGATAACAATTCTCGGGTACTTAGGGAACTTGACAACAGAATTACACACAACGAAGATAATGTTGACAACAATTCTCGGATGCTTGGGGAACTTGACGACAGAATTACACACAATGAAGATAATGTTGGTAACAATTATCGGGTGCTTGGGGAACTTGACGGCAGAATTACACACAATGAAGATAATGTTGACAACAATTATCGGGTGCTTGGGGAACTTGACGACAGAATTACACACAATGAAGATAATATTCTAGCTCTCCAAAAGGAGTTAACAAATTTACATAGAAATAATAATGAAAACAACAGTTTGGAAGATATAGAACTTAATTTATCTTCTGTAGAAAAAATAATCAATGAGCTGAAAGAAAGAATTGAAAAAACTGAAGAGTCATACAGGGAGAATGAAAGTAAAATCAATAGCAAGCAAGATGAAATAAATGCATTAGAAAAAAGATTAAAAGAAAATGAAAATACTATTTCAACCCTTCAAAAAGAATTGGCAAATTCTGAAAAGAAAGACCTTTTAATGAAAGAGCACAAAGAAATAAAAGGCAAGCAAGAAGAGGAACGTTCAGAAATACGCCCCTCCAAGGCGGCCTCCCCCCCAGAACAGGGCAAAGAAAGTGCAATAACAAACAGCATAGAACCATTTCCACAAGAAAAAATGAAGGTTAAAGAAATGACTCATAAAAATAACGAAAAAATGACCGGAATAAAACCTGCCAACTTTCAAATATATCCAGACACGTATTTAAATAACTACAACTTTAAAGAAAAGGGAAATAACTTCGCTTTTAGAAAACCAAACAAATACTATGTTGAAATAGAGCCAACAAAAAGTTTATACAGAGCAAGAGAAGTTTATGAGTTAATTTCAAGACATCATATAAAGAATTATTTCATTAACCCATCACTGAAACACAAAGAACCTTTCTTTAGAAATTTAATAGAAATAGAGAGTACTAACGAAATAGATTCCTTATACAAAGACCTAGAATCTGAATTTAAGGATATAAGAGTAATAAAATAAATCTAATCTTGAAGTTCTATTAAACTTCTAATATCAGAAACACCAATGATCTTAATACCCAGCTCGCCAGCTTTTCTCACTTTCAGGCCAGGATTCTTTCCAACAAGTAAAAAGTCCAAATCTTTAGTAACTGAATTGCTAAAGACGGCACCTTTCTCAGTTAATTTCTTAATAAGAATGTGCCTGGAATATTCCTCAAAAGAGCCTGTAATGCAAAATTTCTGCCCAAGTAAAGAAGAATCATTTAAATGATTCTCTTCCTTGTTCTCCTCCATTTTAAATCCCAATTCCTTTAAAATATTGAATTTACTTAAAATATTATCATCATTAAACGACTCAATAATATTTAAAGCTGTTCTTTCTCCTATTCCCTTAATTTTTAAAAGCTTTGCAAGGGCATTCTCTTTATCTTTACAAAGAGTACTAAACAAGTCAAATGAGTTTAAATTATTATCAATTAACAATGCTATTGTATTCTCCCCAACTTCCTTAATACTCATGCTGAGGAGTAGTTTTCTAAATGGTTTCTTTTTGCTGTTTTCGATTGAATTTTTAAATTTATCTATTTTCTTAAGCTTAAACCCTTTCAAATCAATAAGTTTATCAAAATTAAAAGTATAAAGATCGATTTCTGAATGTATAAAACCCATTTTAAAGAGAAACTCAATTGTTTTATCTGAAAATCCCACAATATCCATACATTTTTTACTACAAAAATACTTTATTCGTTCAACTATTCTAGAAGGACAACCTTTGTTTTCGCAAAAAAGGTGAGACCCCTCACTTACTAAAAATGTGCCACATGAAGGACAACTACTTGAAATTTTAAAACTACCAACGGAAAGCTTTTCAACTACTAATTCAACAGCAGGAATTACGTCTCCACGCCTTGAAACTGAAACAATATCTCCAATATTTAAACCAATAGAATCTATATAATCTTGGTTATGCAGAGTCGCATTTTCAATAAAAGCTCCAGAAACAAAAACTCTCTCAATATGCGCAACAGGGGTAATTTTACCACTTCGACCAACCTGAACAAAAATATCAATCACCTTGCTAATACTTGTAAGAGATTCAAATTTATAAGCTATTGACCACTTTGGATGATGCGAAGTATGTCCCAAAGCTTCCCTTAAACTAAAACTATCGACCTTAAGAACAACCCCATCAATCTCATATTCAAGAGAATTCCTTTTATCCTCTATCTCTTTGACATAACTCATAATGTCTTCTTCTAAATTTTTGCCATTAAAAATCTTAAAAAAAGGATTAACTTTAAATCCCAACCCTTCAAGCTTATTCAAAGCATCATGATTTGTATTAAAGCTTAAGCTAGAATACAAAGCATCATAAACAAAAATATCTAAAGGAAAATTAGCAACTTCCCTGCTATTTATTCTCCTAAGTATACCTGAGGCTAAATTTCTAGCGTTAACATAAGAGTTTTTCAATGTTTGATTTATTTTAAAAAAATTTTCCTTACTAATATAAATCTCGCCTCGTAATACCAAGTCAACATTTTCATCAATACGTAAAGGAACATTTTTGATTGTTCTAACATTCTCAGTAACATCATTCCCAACCCGTCCATCTCCTCTAGTCAGCGCTCTCTTCAGTATTCCATCTTCATAATAAAGAACAATTGAACATCCATCAATTTTTGGCTCAACCGAGACACCATTCAAAACTTCCAAGCTGGAGCTAGAAGCGCCCAATCTCACCCTACTAATCCATAAAAATAATTCCCTCTTATCATAAGCCTTATCTAGACTTAACACAGGAAAAGAGTGTTCAATTTCTTTAAACTCATTTAAAAGGTCATTCCCAAACTTAAGAGTGGGGGTGTCTAATGTTTTATATTCAGGATACTTATTCTCTAAATCTCGAAGGCGCAAAAGAGATTTATCATAGTGTAAATCGTCTACACTTGGTGCTGAGTCGACATAATACTCTTTGTTCCATTTTTTGATCGAATTTTTTAAATATAAAATCTCTCTCTCTACTTTTTTATTCATAAATTCAGCATCAAAAATTACTAAAAATTCAAGGTATATTCTAACAAAATAATGCAAACAATGTACGTTATCTTTGAAAGATGAAACAAAAGTGTAAGCAATTTCTGGCTCAGACACAAAATAACAAATTTAAAAGTTTGAGGTTGAAACAATATCAAAAAGCTAATCCAATAATTAAAATAAATTTAACAGCTAACTGCCTTAGAAATGAATAAATTGATCCTAAAGTTTGGGGAAAATAACTAAAAAAGAACAAAATTGGGAATTATGAATTATATCTTTAATTGAGCGTCTAAAATCACTTTTGACGTCTTATTATGCTAGAATTAATCGGGGAGCGGAAGTTGAAAGAGAACAGAAAAGCCTTAGTTGTTGATGACTCTATTTTTATGAGAAAAAATCTGATCAAAATATTGAAAAAATTAGGCTTTAGCGAATTTTTTGAAGCGGAGGACGGGTTTGAAGCAGTTAGGGAGTTTGAACAACGGGAAGAGATTGACCTGATAACCCTTGATATAACAATGATGGGGATGGATGGTATTACAGCTCTTGAAAGGATGAATGAAATTAATAATAAATTTTCAAAAAAGATTAATGTATTAATGGTTACAGCACTTGGAAAACAAGAGCTCATTAAAAAAGCTTTGGAACTTGGCGCTAAGGGTTATATTACAAAACCCTTCAGAGAGGATCAAATAACAGAGCAAATAAAAACATTGGAATAGGGGAAAATTCTTGACTTTAAAAGAAGATATATATAAGAAAACTCAGATTAACACATCAAGCCCTATCTTGTTACTGGTGATGCTTTATGAGAGGGCCATACAAGATTTGGAAATTGCTAAAGAACTCTATCAAAAAGAAGACTTAAAAAGTACAGTAAAGGCTGATGAGAGGGTGTACCATGCACAAGACATAATCATTGAATTGATGTCTACACTAAATTTTGAAGACGGTGGTGTCATCTCTAAGCAGTTGTTTTCAATATACTCTTTTTTAAACAAAGAATTAGAACGAGTTATACTAGAAAAAAATAGAGACAACATTCAAGAAATAATAAAGCATCTTAAAAATCTGCATGTGGCTTGGAAGGAAATCCTTAATAAGGGCCACAGTACTAACAACAAAAAATTAGGGATTGATATTGTCAGTTAACCAAATGTTAGAAAAGTATTTGCAAGACCTAGCACTTGAACTTAAAAAGTTAAAAGCTCTTTTGGAGTTTGAAAGTGAGAACGTCAACAAAGGGATGATTAGCACATTAAATTTCACAAACCCTAGAAAAGATTTAATATTGGCTTCCATCAGCGGCTATTATACCACCATAAGTTCATGGCTAGAGGGGAGGAACGATACACGGAAAGAAGTTGAGGCTTTAATAGAGGATATTAATTCACTTAGAGAAGAAATATGCATGCTGTATCAAAATTCGTACAGAACGATGAAAGAACTTTATGAACGAAAATCAACAATACCAAAGGCAACGTTCTCTAAATATCTTTTTAAGCAAAACAATCCAATTTTAGTAGATATTAAGATATGAAAACAATTTATCTCATCGATGCCTTAAATATAATATTTAGAAGTTATCACGTAATGAAAAGCAGTCCTTTGTTTAATAGAAAAGGAGAAAATGTCAATGCATTTTTTGGATTTTTTAAAACTCTTTTCTTCATAATTAAAGAAAAAAATCCAGAAAGCCTAGTTGTAACTTTTGATTCAGAAACGCAAACTTTTAGAAAAGAAAAATATCCGGACTACAAATCAACAAGGGATGTCCCTCCTGATGATTTAATACCTCAAATCTACTGGATAAAAGAAGGATTAATAAAGGCAAATATTCCAATTTTTGAGATACAAGGGTATGAGGCCGATGATCTTATCGCTAGTTTTGTAAGAAAAGCCGAATCGAGTAATTATTTAACATATATCATCTCTCCAGACAAAGATTTACTACAAATGATGTCAGATAAAACTAGAATACTTAAACTCGAAAATGGTAACTTTGTAGAAATGGACAGTGATTACGTGAAGAAAAAATTTTCAATAACTAGTTCTCAAATAAAGGATTATTTATCCATTGTTGGCGACAGATCAGACAATATACCGGGTGTTAAAGGGATTGGAGAAAAGGGAGCCGCCAAGCTCCTAAGTGAATTTAAAACATTAAATGAAATATACGAGAATATAGATTCCATTAATAAAAAATACAAGAAAATTTTGATAAAAGAAAAAGAAAATGCTTTCTTAAGCTACGAACTTGTTAGTCTTGTAGAAGATTTAGAACTGCCTGACCTTGACAAATTTAAACTTGGGGATTTTAAAGAAGACGTCATTGAACTGTTTGAAGAGCACTCTGCTACAAAACTAATTAAGTCTTACAAGAAAGATATCTTGAGGAAGACATCCATAAACCAAACACAAAAGTCAATCTTTGAAAAGAATATCCCAATTATCAATCAAGCAGATAAAGACATTTTAAAAACAATAATGCCATATTCAAGCAATTTAAAGACAATACAAGAGGAAAATACCAAATATGAGACAATACTGATTAAAGAACAACTTGACTCCTTAATAGAAAAACTAAAAACAGCACAGTGTGTGGCAATAGATACAGAAGCAACATCTTTTAATGCTTATGAAGCCAAAATAATTGGAATCTCAGTTGCATTTAAAGAATTTGAGGGTTACTACATTCCAATAGACAATAAAGAAAAAAAATTTATTGAAAAAGAATATATAGCACAAAAATTTAATGAATTTTTTAAAACGAAGCCCAAGCTAATTGGTCAAAATTATAAATTCGACTATAAAATACTTAAATATAATGGATTTGACCCTATTCCTCCTTACTTCGACACAATGATAGCAGCTTATGTTATTGACTCAAACACAAAAGTATCTCTTGATTTTTTAGCAGAAAAGTATTTAATGCATAAGAACATAACATACGAAGAAATAGTTGCAAAAAATAGTACCTTAAAGGGGGTACCGCTTGAGATAGTGTCCAATTACTCCGCCGAGGATGCTGATGTTACTTTCAGGTTGTTTAACATCTTTACAAAAAAGCTTAAAGAGGACCATCTTGAAGACTTGATGATGAAGATAGAAATGCCGTTTAGCATAGTTATTACAGATATGGAGGAAAATGGCATTTATGTTGACAGAGATTACCTAAGACAATACAGCTGTGAACTTGATAAAGAATTAAAATTAATTGAGAATGAAATAATTGAAAGCATAGGTATTGAATTTAACTTAAATTCAACAAAGCAACTACACGAAGTCTTATTTGAAAAATTAAATCTGAATATCCCAGAAGATGCTAAGCAAGACTCAACAGAGATTAGATTACTAGAAGCAGTAAAACCTCAACATAATGCTATAGAAAAGATCATACAACACAGACAGCTTGCAAAGTTAAAAAGTACATACACAGATATTTTAATAGATTTTGTTAATAAAAAAACAAATAAAATACACACCAATTTTTTACAAATAAGAACAGCAACGGGAAGAATTTCAAGCACTTCACCCAACTTACAAAACATTCCAATTAAGGATGAGAGAGGGCGTAAAATAAGGGAAGCATTCAAGCCGGATAAAGGAAATATTTTCATCTCTGGTGACTACTCGCAAATTGAACTTGTGATACTAGCGCATCTTTCAGAAGATGAAAATCTAATCGAAGCTTTCAAAAGCAAGAAAGACATACACACGGAAACAGCATCACAACTTTTTAAAGTAGGCAAAGATAAGGTAACTCCTTTAATGAGAAGGATGGCAAAATCTATCAATTTTGGAATAATTTATAGAATGTCGGATTTTAGACTTGCGAAAGATTTATCAATTTCACGAGAAGAGGCTAAAAAGTTTATTGATTCTTATTTTACTCTTTACTCCAAAATAGAAACTTTTATGACAAACCAGATAAATTTTGTAAGAAAAAATGGATATAGTGAAACTCTTTTAAAAAGAAGAAGGTATATTAAAGAAATTAATAGCCAAAATTATACGGAAAGATCAAGTGCCGAGAGAATAGCGATAAACAGTACAATTCAGGGAAGTGCAGCCGATATAATGAAAATTGCAATGATTAAAGTTTATGATGAATTTAGGATTAGAAAGTTAAAGTCAAAGATACTTTTACAAGTTCATGATGAGATGTTAGTCGAATCTCCTGAACAAGAATGCAAAGAAGCAATGAAGATAATCAAAGAAAAGATGGAAAATGCTTATCCGTTAAGACTTCCTTTAAACTCAAATATTGAAACCGGAAAATCATGGGGAGAAATGCATCCATAATTGGGATAACCGGCAAAATAGCAACTGGAAAAGATACTGTTTCAAAAATAATTACGGGTGGGTATGGGTATCACGAGATAGATGTAGATAAAATTGGACACACAGCTCTACATAAAAGGCGAGATCAAGTAGTTGAGGCCTTTGGTAGTAAAATATTAAATAATGAAAATGAAGTAGTAAGATTGAAGCTCAGAGAAATTGTTTTCTATGATAAAGAAAAACTGGATAAGCTAGAAGCAATAACACATCCCTTTATACAAAAGGAAGTAGAAAGCAAAATATTGGAGAGTACATTTGATAGAATCATAATAAACGCTGCGTTGCTTTTTAAATTAAATCTTGAGCAATTCTGCAGATATATATTTGTAATAAAAGCAAGCGATACCGTGATAAGAGCAAGGCTGAAATTAAATCGCAACTTCGATGATAATTTGATTACAAACATACTTAAGTGGCAAAAATGTATTTTTTTCAATAAAAATACTCTAAATCTAGAAATAATAAATATAATTAACAATGGGAGTTATGATTGTCTGAAAAAAAAAATTGATACAAAAATGAGAGAGGTAATGGATGAAAGATTTGAATGAGAGTAACAACAAAGGCTTTTTGGTAGCGCTTACTTCAATTATAGCCGTTTGTACAATAATATTCCTTGGAATAATTATTTTCTTCCCAAACAAAAATCTAGCCTCTGACATCGCAAGCAAAAATATTGTTTTACAAGAAACAGAAGAAAAAAAAGCTATGGAAAATGAAAATACCGAAGAGACATTAAAAATAACCGACAATGCAAATGAAATTATAATTGACCTTACAAAAGATCTTAAAAAAGATAAAAGTTTAAATAGCAATATCGGTAGCGGGAAAGAAATGCGAGTCATAAAACAAGATGCTACGCCCAAAAGACACCCAAGGGAATCACTCCAAAAACCAAAAACTATTGCAAAGACAAAAAGGAAATCTTACAACAAATCTGAAAATAAATATGACCCTAATAAGGAATACTACGTACAATTTGCATCACTATCGGACCCAATTGCAGCTGATAATAATATTCAGGAACTAATGAAATACAGAATACAAGCAAAAATCTATTCAGCAACAATAAATGAGAAAGATATCTACCGAGTCAGATCTGGGCCCTATAAAACCATATCAGAAGCAAAATCAGATCTGGGAAAAATATCAACATCAAATTCATTCAAAGATGCCTATATCTTAACTATTAATAAATAAATCGAAATTCAAAACATATTTTTGGTATTTCTCTACATAAATGTCATGAACGCTGGTGTTGCACGGTATAACTCTCTCAAATTTAGCAAGCTTTTTAAACGCTTTGTCTAGGCTTTCAAACTCTTTTAAACGACAAAAAGCCAAAATTGCATTACCTATAATTTCTGAATGTTTAAATTCAAAAATCTTTAAATCCCTACCAATAATATTAGCCTTTAGTTCATTTAAAAATAAATTATCTGAATTAGATCCACTCAAAAAAATATCCAATACCTCCTTTCCCAAAGATTGAAACTGCAGGAGTCTGTCATAGAACGCAAAATAAGAAGATTCAAGTATTGCAATACCTATTTGTAAAGGATTATCTGCTCTCCCCAAAATACCTTTGCTTAAATCTTCCTTTATTTGTACATCCACTAAAATATGATCGGGAAAAATCTCTTTCTTGCTTCTATAAAAGTAGATATCATCCATTTCATTTACCCTAGATATTTCCTCAAAAAACTCTACAAAAGGTTTAGTCCTATGAAAAAATTTATCTTTAAGAACCTGCATCAAATACCCAGAAGGAACTATTTTTCCAATAACGAATAAATCATCTAAAAAATAAGGATACTGCAAAGAGAGGCCTTCTAACTGCTCGTCTGAAACTAAATTAAAACCTTCACTTGTCCCCGTTCTGTTTGACACAATTCCAGGGTAAAACGCCCCACTCCCAACAAGAACACTTAAATAATCCATACCAGCATTAATTACCTCTACCCCACCCTTGATTCCAAATTCAACACTAGCACTATTAGTAACTCTCCCAGCAGTCTCCCCCATCCTTAAAAAGGGGGGAAATTTATTCTTATCAAGATTGTATTCTCTTATCTCAATATCACTCCAAATAAAAGGCAAATAAGCTGAACTGGGATAGCTTGTAATAAGATTACCTGTAAGCAAATAAATAAAATACTCAAAACAAGATACGAAGTACCTAACCTTATCATAAATTCCTCTCTCACATGTGCTCAGAACAAAGGGCAAGAAAGCAGACTTACCACTAAACCCACCAAATACCTTAGAAGAATTCCAATGCAGAACCTCCAAAGGAACTAAATTTGAATCAAGAGTTATTAAACACGGGGAGATACCACTAATAGAAATGCAATCCACATCTCTACCTCTGAAATTAGAAAACACCCTCTTTAAAGCAAAGACCCATATTCTGTAATCAAAATCTCTAAAATCAACAACGAAATAATCAAAATAACTTACATCAAAACTCTCCAAGACCCCTTCTTGAGAATTGAGTAAAGCAGACTTTAAAGTACTAGTACCAATATCAATACTTAGCACATTCATAAAATCATCTCTTCGAAATCAAACTTTGAATATCATCACTTCTATCCAGAATTTTTTGTAAACTGATCCTGTTGTGAATCGCAAAAATTGCACCCGCAAAAATATGCGCAACATTAGCCTCGCAATACCAAGGTTTATTTATAAGCTCAGAATCATGGTAAACCGCATTTGTCCCTATGATTTTGTAAAAATATCCTTCTTCATAAGCTTTGTCAAAATACTTAATAGCATCCCCATTAAAAAATGGCAAACTTATTGCACATATAATCTTTTTAGCTCCCATGCTTTTAAGTAATTTTACAGCCTTAATAAAAGTTCCACCAGTGGCCAACATGTCATCGCTCATAAAAACGTTCTTACCCTCAACATCTCCTAAGAGTTTAGTAACAGATATGTTAGAGTCGCTAACACTATGAACTACCCTTGAATAATCTCTCTCTTTATAAAGCAAAGCTAAAGGCCTCTTAAGACTAGATGCGAAAAACTTATTTCTATTAACAGCCCCTGTATCGGGAGAAACAACTACCAAATTTAAATCTTTAATGTCTATCAGATCGGCTAAAACTTCAAAAATTTCGTAAGATACATTCAAATTTTCAAAATACGACCTTCTGAAAACATTCTCAATGGATTTTGAATGAATATCTAATGTTAAAATATGTTTAACTCCCAACTCTTCTAAAAATCTCCCAAAGAGACTTGCCGTTAGTCCCTCTCTTGAATGTTTTTTATCCTGTCTTGAGTAAGGATAAGAAGGAACGATAACACTTACAGAATTCGCTTTAGCCTGAATACATGCATCTACTGTAGTCATTAAATTCATCATATGGTCATTGATTGTCATGACTACTTTTTCATTTCCATTTACATCAACTGGAAATGTGTTAGAAACATCCTGAACAATAAAAATATCTCTATCTCTTATGGTCTTTAAGATCTCTGACTTAAATTCACCATTGGCAAATTTGACGAACTTCACAGGAATCGACATGTCTTCATCAACCCCTATGTTAGAAAATTCAAGCCCTTCCAAAAAAGGAGGCAAGATTCCCTCAAGCTTTAAAATATCTTCCTTCAAACAACTAGAAGTTTTAGAAATTTTTTCAACAACCTGTCTTTCAGCATGCAGAAATATCTTTCTAAGCTCTCCAATGATTTTACCAGCAAACACCTTCCCACCAGGACAAGCAACAATTCCTATCGACTTCTTAATAAGCAGACTCAATTTCGAAAACTCCCCACTTAAACAAAAACACTTCTTCTATTCTACATTAAATCAACCAAAATACACAAAAGACCAACGAAAACCCTTAACAAACGGACCATACACTTGGGTGAGGAAATTGCACCAAACAACCACCTACACCCCAAAACCAATTATTAGCTATGCTGCGATCTATATAATTCCAAACTCGAGCCCCAATCCAACCTTTAAGTCAGAAAATACATTGTTCTTAATGTTCCAACTATAATACACCTCAAGCATTAAGAAAGAAAGTACAGCCCTCCCTCCTAAATCCCAAGCAAACACACCAAGATCATCCAAAATAGAATCTTTAACACCAGTAGCCACATTCAATCTAGGTCCAGTAAATAATGCAACAGCACCAATAAAAAAATCTAATCTTGTATAAAATCTGGGCTCTAATGCTCCAATAAATGAAAAGCTATCATTCAATTGTCCCTCACGACTTATTGCCTTAAATAAATTCAAATCAAATCCAAGTTCAAGCCCAAGTGACAAAAGATCATCAAATCTTGCTCCCATTTGAGCATGGCCTCCATAACTTAAACCAGTCTTAGACACATTAACCATATCCGAAAAACTTCGAACTATTTCCTCTCTCTCTACGGAACTCACGTCCTTCTTCAGCTTCTCTCCCAAATCTAAAGCCGTATTATAAAAATTTGAAATAACACTAACCGGTATGTCTACTCCAAATCCAAGATTAAGTTCAAAAGTGGTGTCCGAAAAACTATTGACAGAAACAAGCATAAACAAACCTAAAAATAAAACCCTTACTCTCATGTTAGTTAAACCTCCAAAAATATCTAAACAAACTCTGATACTAAACCCTAAACTTTTAGTACAAGAGCAGTTGTAACAAATATTGGCCCATTATACCACAAAAACCATTTTTAGAATCAATTCTCTAAGATGGAAGAGACTATATCACTTGCACTGGAAGGGACAGGATAATTTAATTCTCTATACTTTAATATGTATTTTTTTGTATTTTCCTTATCATTTCTTAAATGATAGATGTAGAAGACATTAAACAACGCTTCCTTATTAGCAGGAGCACTTTCTAGAGTCTTTAAATAAAATTTTAAAGACTCATCCAAACTATTCTTCCTTAAAAACAAGTAAGCTTTTAAATTGATCAATAAAATATTGTCAGGATCACTCTCCAATAAAGACGCAAGGCTAGACTCAGCCTCATCATATTTTTTTAAATTTATATAAGCTAAAACAAAATTATAGCTAGATGCATTATTTAAATTTAAATTAAATTTAATAGACCTCTCATAAAGTGATACAGATGCTTGATTGTTCCCAAGCTCCTCATTCAATTTGGCAAGTTTATAGTACTCATCTGAGATGGCCTGATATTCTCTAGAAAGAGTACTGCATGATAACACTAAACAAAGAGGAAAAAAAAAGAACACCTTATACATAAAAACACAAAGTTTGTCCACTTAGGACAAACATTATAAATTAAAATTTAACACCAATCAAACACAAAAACCTAAATAATGATTGGAATCTCAAACCCAAGTCCAAGTCTCAGGTCCCTATATTTAAAATCACTAACAGAAAACAATACCGATGTTTCCAAATTAAGAAATGCCAATCTTATTCTAAATCCGGTCTCAATAACATTGAAAGGACTAGTTATCTTATTCTCATTACCCAAATTTCCAACATAAACAGGATCTGTTACCAAAGATTTATCACCAAAGCCCGTAAAAAGGGTAGCAGCTAAATAATAGATATCATACTTGGCAAAAAGTCTTGGCATTACTCCAAACCCCAAATTATCGGACGAAGAATCTCTTAAAAGTCTAGCATTAGGCACAATCATTCTTCCAAAATTCATACCAAATCCAAGCTCAAACCCAAAATAAAAATCACTGTCCACAATAGGAAGTCCAACTTGAAAATATCCCTGAAGACCAGTACTAAACAAAGGTGACAACTTTTTCCTTAAAGCATCGTTTAAAGCATTTCCCGGAGTAGAAATTCCATCCAACAATGCAAAAACATCATCCGAACTACCAACTCCAAACTCGCCCAACTGGTCAAATACCATTTCCTTTAATTCAACAGCATGTTTAGTCGTCTCTCCTAACTGCATCATAAACTTTTTAATGCCAATTCCACTAACTCCATCTAACCTTTCAATTAAAGTCCCAACATCTAATTTACTTAACTTTAAAAAAGTATCTCTAAGCTGATGGGCATTAGCTAAAATAGACCTCACATCCTTTAAAGAAGACAAATCCAGTTCAAAAACATCTGCTATCTGCATTGCTTTCAACCTATCAGGCAAGCTAATAATAGCATTGTAATTTCCCCGATAAGAATTGTAAACAGCAGTAGCACTGTTAACAAGAACATTAAAGCGAGGCATAGCCTTCCTCTTAAAATCCTTCAAGATAGAGAAAAACCGCATACTCAACCAATTGTCAAGCACCGTACCCGTGTCTTTATTGAACAAAAAAAACGACTCAAGACTAGTCTGAAAATTAACGCCTGCTGAGAAGTAAAAGACCTTAGCAAAAGTTGTCTGAACACACAGAAAACAAACTCAAGACAATCAAAAACCTTTTCATATCTTCCTCCTTTAACACATTTAAAATATAAAATTAACCCCTTTAATTATACATATTATGCTGACAAAACTCAACCAATTATCTTTAAAGTCTTTATTTTAAAAATCAAGCTAGCATTTAAATGCAAATAAGCAAATAAAAAAGGACCCCCAATACACGGAGCCCTTTTCCACTAAATAATTAAATTAAAGCTTTTCTTGATCATATTTGTTGAAAATATGTTCCGTTAAGTACTTGCCAACCGATTTTCTCTCTTGAACAAGTTTAGATATTACACTAAAATGCCTTGGCTCAATCTTAAAATACTTATAAGCCCTACCATCTTTGAAAAACACCGAAAGCTCCGACAAGGCGGAATCGTAATCGACCTGACTTATTTTGCTCAACTCATGAGATATTGTTAAAGTATTCAAACTTATACCCTCCAAATGATTGTTCTTAGGAGTATAAAACTATAAAGTAAAGAAAGAGTAAATTCATTAAATATGAGAACTTTTAATCAATAAAATCAAAATTTACTAAATGATATATTCCTTGTACATGATTGTATTACACTGGATAAAGCTTAGTCAAGGGATCCCAGAAGTAAATCAACCAATATAACAGTGGCTCCTCAACCACCCACAAGCCCCAACAGATCAGCACAGACTAGCAATGAAACCCTTTAAGCACAACCAGAAAGCGTATTTCGCTTTTGGATAATTTAAGTCTTAAATCGAAATTACTTGACACAACCGAAATAGATTTTTTGAAAAAAATCATGTAGAATGGCTAGGGGAATTAGTGTTCTATATACACAAACTTAGGAGGGAAAGCATCCCATGGACTATAAAAAACTGCGAAACATAGGTATCAGTGCTCACATTGATTCAGGAAAGACTACACTTACAGAACGTATTCTTTTTTATTGTAACAAAATCCACGCTATTCATGAAGTTAAAGGAAAGGATGGAGTTGGAGCAACAATGGATTCGATGGAACTTGAAAGAGAAAGAGGAATTACAATAGCATCGGCTGCAACTCACGTTGAATGGAAAGGACATCCGATAAACATCATTGATACTCCGGGTCACGTTGATTTTACTATTGAAGTTGAACGTTCCCTTAGGGTTTTGGATGGAGCTATACTGGTCCTTGACTCTGTAGCAGGCGTTCAGTCTCAATCGATTACGGTTGACAGACAGTTGAAGAGATACAATGTGCCACGTCTTGCATTTGTAAATAAATGCGATAAGACTGGGGCAAATCCTCATAATGTAAAAGATCAACTCAGAGAAAAGCTTGACCTAAACTCTGTTTTAATGCAAATTCCTATTGGACTTGAAGATAAGCATCTTGGGGTTGTAGATCTCATACTGATGAAGGCTTACTACTTTGAAGGAAAAGATGGAACGGAAATCATAGAAAAGGAGATTCCTGCTGAACTGTTAAATGAGGCAAAAGAAAAACGAGAAATAATGCTTGATGCTTTGGCTGACTTTAGCGACGAGCTCATGGAACTTCATATGGAAGGAAAAGGTGTTAGTGAGGCGGTGATATGCGACGCTATTAGAGCTGGTACTTTGGCTTTAAAGCTATGTCCTGTATTTATGGGTTCCGCTTACAAGAACAAGGGAGTTCAACTTTTACTTGACGCTGTAACTAAGTTTTTGCCTTCTCCACATGATATTAAGAATGTGGCGCTTGACATAAACGATAATGAAAAAGAAGTTAATCTTAAAACGGACGATAGCTTGTCCACTGTGGCTCTTGCATTCAAGTTAGAAGATGGTCAGTATGGACAATTGACTTATGTCAGAATATACCAAGGAATTTTAAAAAAGGGACAAGAACTTATTAACTCAAGAACTTCTAGGAAGTTTAAAGTTGGAAGACTTATTAGAATGCATGCCGATAATACTGAAGATATTGAATTTGGATGTAGCGGGGATATTGTAGCCCTATTTGGAATAGAATGTGCTTCGGGGGATACTTTTTGTGATCCCTCGATTAATTACTCAATGACATCAATGTATATTCCAGCTCCGGTAATATCTCTTTCTGTTAAGCCTAGGGATAAGAAATCAGCCGATAACATGGCCAAGGCTCTTGGAAGGTTTACTAAAGAGGATCCTACGTTTAAGACCTATGTGGACCCCGAGTCAAGTGAAACGATAATACAGGGAATGGGAGAGTTGCATTTAGAGGTCTACATTGAGAGGATGAAGAGAGAATTTAAAGCAGAGGTTGATACGGGAATGCCTCAGGTCGCATACAGAGAAACTATCACGGAAAGGGCAGAGTTTGATTATACACACAAGAAGCAGTCAGGAGGAGCAGGTCAATTTGGAAGAGTAGCTGGGTTTATGGAACCGCTTGACACAGAGGAACAGACTTACGAATTTGTAAACCTCATAAAGGGTGGAGTAATTCCAACGGAATATATTCCATCATGTGATAAGGGATTCCAAAAAGCTATGGAAAAGGGTACCTTAATCGGTTTCCCGATTGTAGGCATTAAGGTTACAATTAACGATGGGCAATACCACATTGTAGACTCATCTGATATTGCGTTCCAGCTCGCAGCGCTTGGGGCCTTCAGAGAAGCTTATAATAGAGCAAGACCTACTATACTTGAACCGATAATGAGAGTAACTCTTGAGGGCCCAACAGAATTTCAGGGCAACATGTTTGGGCTTCTAAATCAAAGAAGAGGTATAATCTTGGGATCTCTTGAAGAGGGGAGTTTTTCAAAAGTTGAAGCTGAGGTACCTTTAAGCGAAATGTTTGGATTCTCCACTGTTTTAAGATCATCTACACAAGGAAAAGCTGAGTTTTCAATGGAATTTTTAAGATATGGTAAAGTTCCAAGCTCGGTATTTGATGAATTATGTAGGAAATTTAATGAAGGAAACAAATAAAAGGAGGAACTATTATGTTTGAATTAACTCAAGATAAACAGGAGATAAGAATAAAAAACAAGTTCTTAGCTCAGGTTTTTGGACTAATGGCGATTGGTCTTCTAATATCTGCTGTGTTCGCCTACACAACATCTGAGAATATGGTTATGCGGTCCATAATCTTCTCAAACCCGATGTCATTTATGGCAATAATACTCGTGCAGTTTGGGCTTGTTTACGCAATAAGCGGTGCAATTGAGAAAATATCAAGTAGTACAGCAACGGCTCTTTTTTTAGGGTACTCAGCGTTAACGGGTGTAACACTATCCTCTGTTTTCCTAATATACACCCAAGGTTCTGTTTTTTATACCTTCGGAATTACTTCTCTAACCTTCCTTGCAATGTCCTTTTACGGATACACGACTAGTACAGACCTTACTAAAATGGGAAGTTACTTTGTTATGGGGCTGTGGGGTATTATTATCGCTTCTGTTTTCAACATTTTCTTCAGAAGCTCGGGGCTTAATTTTTTAATCTCAATAATGGGAGTAATATTGTTCACGGGTTTAACAGCTTATGATGTTCAAAATATCTCTAAGATGAACAGAATGTTAGAGGATGGGACTGAACTTAAGAATAGGATGGTAGTTGTAGCTTCCTTGAAGCTCTATCTAGATTTCATAAACTTATTCCTATATCTGCTAAGGTTTTTAGGGCAAAGAAGAGACTGAAAGCAAAGTGTGGCGTATTAATATTTAGGACAAAAATGGATGCAGTATGCATTCATTTTTGGGAGTTAAGATGGGCGTAGACAGTCTAGAATTTGAGGAAAGTAATACTCAGAATGTAATAAGGGGTAATTTCGAATTTGAGGGGTACATAGAAAGTAATAAGCCAATAATAGTTGAAGGCTTACTTAAGGGCTTCATAAAATCTACAAGTTCAGTGTATTTAAGAGAAAAAGCTAATGTGGAAGCGGAAATTAAATGCAACAATTTCCTAACTCATGGAACAATGAAAGGCAGTGTTGAAGCCTTAGATGCTATAAAAATTTACAAAACTGGAAAATTAATTGGCAATATAAAAACTAAAGAACTTTTCATAGATTCAGGAGCAATATTTGAAGGGAATTGTGTAATGGAGGTCGAATGATAGGGAAAATGTTTTACTTAAAGATGATCTTACTTATCTTTTCATATTCGGGTTTTTTGGTTGCACAGAATAGGGAGGATTCGCTTTTATTGTACAGAGAAGGCAGGTTTCAAGAGGCTATTATAAATACTCAAGAAGAATTAAATCGGAACCCAACCAATTTGGATGCAAGGGTAATACTTGTGTGGAGTCTAATAGGAGCAGGTGAATACAAGAGAGCCGAACTGGAATCTGTTAAAGGGCTTGCAATAAAAAGATATGATTCAAGGATAATTCAAGCGTTGGGAGAGTCTTATTTTTTCCAAAAGCAATACAAAAACGCACTCAAATATTTTCAAGAATACATTGGCCTTGATCCAAATGGAGCAAGAATAATGAAGGTATACAACTTAATGGCAGATTCTTTCTACAAACTTGAAAGATACAATGAATCCGATTTTTCATATGAGAACGCTCTAAGATTCTTGCCAAATAACCAAAATTTGCTGTTAAAACTTTCAAAGGCAAGAATTAGCTCAAAAAACAAAATTTTAGCAAGAAAAACTCTGACAACATTGCTAAACTTAAACCCCAATCACTTAGAAGCAAAAAAGTTGCTAGAAGATATTGAAAGTAGTAATAATTCTTGACATATCGAAAAAAGTAGTAATAATTCTTGACATTGAACTTATAAAGACTTATCCTATTTACTAGTTTGACAATAAAGGGCTGCTAGCTCAAGTGGTAGAGCGTCGGACTCTTAATCCGCCGGTTACAGGTTCGAGTCCTGTGCAGCTCAAAAGACCCGGGTACTTGTGTTGACGTATTTTTAAATGAATGGTACCATTGGCTTTGGTGGATTTGATTTATTACTGGGGCTCATAGCTCAGGTGGTAGAGCAGCGCCCTTTTAAGGCGTTTGTCGTAGGTTCGAGTCCTACTGAGCTCATTATGTCCTCTTCGTCTATCGGTTAGGACTCCAGGTTTTCATCCTGGCAAGAGGGGTTCGACTCCCCTAGAGGATGTTTTAGAGAGGGACCTGTTGGTTTCTCTCTTTTTTGTGTGGTAATGAAAAAATTCTTAACGATATTGTTTTCATTAGCAAGTTTTTATGAGATGAATGCAGGTGGTGTGGAGCGAACAGGAGAGGGTCGTCGAATCATCGTACAGTGCGATGATAAAAAGTTAAGCACCCTTTTGCCAGGCCTTCAGATAAATGAAAACGCAAGTATAGAAGTTGTTAATCAAGGCGGTGTTTATTCATACAAGATTCCAAGGCTGATTAATTCAAACGAAAAGTTGACAGTAGATGTCAAAGTGGCTAATGTTTCATCCATTGTATTGAATAATATTGAAATAAGAAGCTCAGATACGGAAATAGGAGAAACAAACCCCCAAAATCTAAAAGTATCAATTAGTAAAAATGAATATTCTATCGAATTTAATCTTGATAAGAATACTTTTCCCATCCTAGGGTTTAAAGCCCAAGAAAAAATATTAAATCCCATAATTTCGGATTTATATTCAGAGAAAGAATCTCAAAAAATAGCATTGTCCAATTTCACAAAATACACATCATTAGTAAATGAAAAAGATGAAATAAGGTTGAGTAGAAACAATAAGATGATTCAAATAAGTGAAATTGGATATATCAACACAAATGACTATTATGATATCAATAAACCAATAAGTTCTGATTTAAAGTTTATTTTTAACTATAAAAAAGAAAATTATAGAAGAGATTCTTTTGAAATCTTCAACCTTATAGTGAAACCTGAAATATACGTATTAAAATTTAAACACCTAAAAGATCAATCTTTAATGCTTAAGAGATTGGCATTTTTTATGGAGAAGAAAAATTTTCGAGGAAGGATATTATCAAACGAAGAACTAGAAAATAAAAAAGGATGGGCCGGACATAATTATAGACTCGAGGATATAATTACATTTTTCAACATGGCTAAAAAATCAAACACCAAGTTAAACAAAGAAGAGCTCATATTAAGAAACATTATTATAAACAACAAACTAGCATACATTGAAGACAATACAATAAAAGTCAGAGATAAATCAAGGAATATTGCATTTGCCACTTACTCAGAAGATGCAACTATATCAAGGGAAGCCCAAATGATAATATTCATGCATGAAATTTTACACATGTATTTCTTTACAGATGCTAATATTAGTAAAGCAATCTCTGCTTTATGGTATAAAAATGTTCCTCAAAAAGATAAAAGAGCTTGGATCAAATTTTTAGACAGCAAGGACTATGACATTAAGTCTAATAGCCTAGTAATAAACGAATTTTATGCCTACATGCTCCAAATTCCAAAAGAAGACATTGCAGAGTTTTTAGTTAATACCAAATATTTTCACAAATCTGATGCCAAAAATTATGAGGAATTGGCATCAAAATTAGAAAAACTACTATGGAACGCAAAAGGACTAATAGCTGGAGAGCTACTAATCCTTTTCAAAGACGTGACAAGCAAAGATAACAAAATGCCTTTTAACCAAAATCCAAATTGATTATTCTTTCTCTGGTACCAAAACAATTTCTGTCTTCTGCTCAAAATTAATTTTCTTCAACAATGAATTTATGGTATCTCTATTTAAATTATTTTCAATAAATGTAGCACTCATAGTATCTTCAAATGTCCCTGTCCGGAGAACCAAATCTAATATAGACGAACACCAATGCAAATTAGATTGAAATTTGATTTCTTCTTCTTTGATAATATTTTTTTTAACATAATCAAAATCTTCTTCCGTGTAATCTGTCTTTTGTCTCTCTAACATATACTCATTAACAGATTTTAAAACATCATCAAGTACCCTAGGCTCTACTGTAAAATTTACAACCACAAAACCATCCGAATGTTTATATTTTCTAATAGAATAGTCAAAATATGCATTTATTGAATAAACACTAGACATATCCCTTCTGATATGCTTAATAAGACCATCTGTTAGAAGCGAAGTTAACGCCTCGTAGTTTAACACATTCCCAGGTGTATAGTTAAATTCAAAGGGATAGAAAACATGCACGACACTACTTGAATCCTCACCTTTTTTTATAACTATTCTGTCCGAATCCTTCTTGTAAGAATAGTCTAAATCTTTAAACTCATCCATTTTTTTAGAGTTAAGATTACCTAAATACTTCCTTGAAAGAGTCTTAATCGTATCTAAATCCACATCCCCCACAAACACAAATTTAAAGTTATTTGCGTAAGTAAATCTCTTTTTATAAAAATTCAAAAGGATCTCTTTTGTCATGTTATTCAAATCAGATTCCCTAATATCTCTATGGCGATAATCATCATTACTATAAAACCCCCTAACAGCTCGTCTAAACAGATACTTAGAATTATTCTCATTGCTTTTAATGACGGCCCTTATATCGTTAATAGTATTTTGTAAAACAATATCATCTATCTTTGGTTCTTGAAATGTAAAATATATAAGCTCAAAAAGAGTTTTAAGGTTTTTAACCTCAGAACTACCACTAATGCTTGTCTTTTGAAAATTAATTGCTGGACTTAAACTTACAACCTTATCTGCTAAATACTTTTCAACTTGAAGTTGAGAATAATCCCCATACCCTGAATTTGCAACTAAACTCGGTGCTAAATCCAAAACAGGTATAAGGTCAGAATCCTCATTTGACAAACCACCCCAAGAACTTGCTTGAAGAGCAACTACATTCTTCTTATGCTCATTGTGTTTAAAGTAAACTTCAACCCCATTATCAAGAGTAAAGGATGAAACTCCTCCAAAAAATTCTTTCTCATCAATAATATCTCTACTCTCCAAATCCTCCTTCAAAAATTTTCCCTGAATTGATACATCTTCATAAGGAGCAATCTCTCTTCCTAATGCAAGCTTTTGAATTCCCTGGATTTCTTCAAGAGTCAAACCAAGATGAGATTTATTGGAATAAGAATAAATGATAGCACTATCACTTACATAAGCTTCATTCTTAGCAAAACCCGTTATTGTAGATAGACTAATCTTATCTAGATGATCAACAGCAATATCATAATACTCATGCATATCAAGCAGATCAGTACCTCCTGATGCAACTTCTACTAAAACATCCACAATAGTAGATGAATTTCTCTTCTCTATGTTATCTTTATTAAGCTTATAAGAACTCACAAGTTGAGATTTCACCTTATCCACTTCCCCCTGCGTAAATCCAAATTTCTTTATCCTCTCAAACTGATAAAAAAACTCTTCAATACCTTCTTTTAAATATTCTGGATTTAAATCAACAGAAATTTGATCAATTAGAATATACTTATCGTCCGACCTTAATGGAGAAGCCTGTTTATCAAAAGACATAAAATAATTAATTCCAGAAGTCTTCAACTCGGCAAACCTGTTTGCAAAAAGATTATTCAACAAGGCTTGTTCAACCTTTTTTTTAATGTAACTAGACGTAGGCGATATGTCGTAGTTATCTTTTTTAATAAAAGCCATGCCAGGGAACGGTTTTTCAAAATCTTCTATGCTAGCAAATTTTTCATTCATTACCGTATCCAGATTTATCTTAATCTTTCCTATTTCACCCTCAGGTTTTTTAAAAGACGAAAATTTTTCTTTTATTTTTTTCTCAATTCTATTAGGCTCAATGTCTCCCACGATAATAACACTAGTAAGTTCCGGTCTGTACCATTTTTTATAAAATTCCTTAAAATCCCCCGACTTAAAAGATAAAATTCTATCCTCAAGTCCAATAGGAAACCTGTCCACATATTTGCTACCACCAAGAATGAATTTAAATATTTTTTCAATAATTCTGTTGGGATAACGCTCTCCACGTTTCTTCTCTTCAATAATAATATTACGCTCTTTCTCTATTTCTACTTCATCCAATTCCATCTGTGATGCCCAGTTTTTCAACACATTTAAAGCCTCATCAACTTCTTCTTCATTATTACCATCGGGCAAATCAAGGCTATAATAAGTCTTATCAAAGGTAGTATATGCATTAATATCCGCTCCAAATGCCATCCCAAACTTTTTAAGAACCTTCAAAATACCCTCGCCACCCGGATAATCTTCTGTTCCCTTAAAAGCCATATGCTCAAGATAATGAGCCAAACCTCTCTCATGTTCTTCTTCATGCAAAGAGCCAACATTAAATAAAATTCCCATATAAACAGCCTTCTCCGGCGTTTTATTAGCATAAACATAATACCTAAATCCATTCTCAAGTTGACCACTTACTAAATTTTTGTCCGTTCTTAACTTAGTAGGAGCACAAGACAAAAGAAGAAATACTAAAATTAAAACGATAAACTTAAACATTTTACTGACATCTCGATACTTCATTTAATTCTCCTTGAATTTATTTCCAAATTATAAGCTTTTTTAAGCTCTTTAAGAATAGATGAAAACCCAAAATCATACCAATCCCCTACACTCTTTAATTTTGAAATAGGGAACAGCTCATAAAACAAAAACAAAAGCTCCATCCTAGATAAATTTGAAACATCATCAAGATACACCTTTTTATCTAACTCACTAATGTAAACAAAAGAACCAGTTTGATCTAATGCAAATTTATTAAAATTGGGATTTAAAATACTTTCCTTATAAATTTCAATAGTAGTATATTCGTTTGGGGCATCGCCATAGCTCTTGCTATGAAAGGAATCTAGAATTACAAAATTACCATTTTGAACACCCACATTTCGCCCATCTAAGGTTTTTAAAAATCTATCCTTGCCATCACAATAAACTAAAATATTTAAAGCCTTTGATGCACTTAAAGCAAGTCTAGCGCTACTGTAACCATCCGGCCTTCTTAAAGACTCAACATGTTGTACATCTCCCACTCTATCGCCTTGCAAAACCCGAATACTTCTCTCGGCTAAAGCTTCCCTAGCCAAGTCAATGTATGTTAAAAGATTACCGTTTTGACTTAGATATTTTTCCCGCTCAAACAAATGAATTACAAATACTAATTCTTCCCTATCAAGACTACGATAAAAATCAATATCTTCTAAATCAATCCCAAAAACAAATCCGTGAATAAAAAAAATAAGAATAACCAAGAAAAATTTATTCATGTAAAACCTCATTTATCTCCAATCTAAATGTAGAGAAATAGGACAATGATCACTACCCATTACCTCGTTTAAAATTAGAGCATCCTTTATCCTAGACTTTAAAACTTCATTCACAATAAAGTAATCAATTCTCCACCCAACATTGCGTTCTCTTGCTCTAGTTTTATAATCCCACCAAGTATAGTTACCTGGATTCTTATTAAACATCCTAAAGGTATCAACATACCCCTCATTTAAAAAACTATCCATCCAAGTAGTTTCCTCAACATAATACCCAGCAGAGTCTCTGCTAATCCCAGGGTTGGATAAATCAATCTCAGTATGAGCAATATTAAAATCCCCACATACAACGAGGTTCTTTCCAGAATTTGTGAATGAATTCACAATATCCCTAAGATTCGTTAAAAAATCAAGTTTGAATTGTAACCTTTTTCTAAAAGATTGAGAATTGGGAAAATAAGCATTAATAAGAACGAAATCACGATAATGAGCAATAAGACACCTTCCCTCCTTATCAAATATTTCTCTACCCATATTCTCTACCCTAATAGGCTCAATCTTTGAATAAATACCAACCCCACTATACCCCTTTATTGTGGATTTTGAAAAATATGAAAAATACGCCTCAACATTGATAAGTTCTCTTGGCAAGTGCTCCATGCATGCTTTAGTTTCTTGAAGACACAAAATGTCTGGATTATACTTTTTAACAAAATCAAGGAACCCTTTCTTAAGAAGGGCTCTTATCCCATTCACGTTCCAAGAAATCAAATTCACAAAACCTACCACCCCTTAGGTTAAATATGTATCCGAAGTCCATCATAAGCCAAATAAATACTATCTTTATTTAAGTAATTAAAGTCTTCGTGCATTATATCATGTGCTATGTGAGTAAAATAAGCAACTTTTGGCTTTATTTTTTTAACCTCACTAACAGCCTCATCAAAATTTAAATGGCTAGGATGAGGTTTTATTCTTAAAGCATCTATTATTAATACACCTAGGCCATCTAAATATTTATAAGAAACATCAGGAATAGATTTAACATCAGTAAGATACGCTAAATCGTTTATCCTATACCCTAAACTAATTATGTCCCCATGCAATAAAGGAATTGGCATTATTTCTACTCCCTTAAAAACAATAGGTTCTAACTCTACTGCCAATTTGGGAATGATATTAGCCTTTCCACTTATGGACATCCTTGATGTAAAATTGTGGGGGAAAGCATTTTTAATATGCTGCATTGTGCTCCCTCGTGCGTACATATTCAAAGGAGCCTGTCTTGTATGAAATTTAATATCATCAAGCCCCATAACATGATCATAGTGCTCATGAGTGTACAATACCAAATCAAGTCTAGAAATATTTTCCCTTAAAAGCTGTGTTCTAATATCAGGACCTGTGTCAATTAGCAAGTTAACTCCAGATACACAAAGGAAAAATGAACTTCTAAGTCTTTTATTTTTATCAGAGCTTGAGCCACATACCCTGCAATCGCAGTTTAACATAGGAACGCCACTCGACGCACCCGTCCCTAAAAAAATCCCCAACACATCGCCTTCCCTTCAACTCTTAAAGACATCTCACTATACCATACCACAATAAACTAAAAGGATAAATAAACCCACCCTTTACGGAAAATTAAACACAAAGACCAGACTGAAAGCATATCTCTAATTTAAAACTTTAACTCCTTTAATCAAAATATTTTCTGACGTTGTAAGTCATGAAAAACAACTCATTTATTGATGGTTATCTCTGGTTTATCAAGCAGCAATTATATAGCCTACAAATTCTTATTTACAAGGCTGTTTATTTAGAAATTATTTTGTAAATAACATTTTTATGCTTATAATTACTTAAGGAAAAAGTACTTTTATGAATGAGCAATTCTGTGAGATTATATTTTTACTGAGTTTTAGTGTTTTTTTGATTATAAACTTCTTCAATTTTAAAAGAGAATTCTCGCATGAGGATTACCTGATAATTGCTCCAGGAATATTCTTTCTACTAAATCTTTATTTGGTGGAAATCAGGCCGCTTATGTTTTATGTTGGATCACTATTTTTGTTCTTTTTAGTAATGGTCATCGCGAAAAACTTAAACACAATCCTTTTTCTGAGAAAAGGATTAGATGGACAACATAACAAATTTAAGAAAATAACCTATTCCTTACTCTTTAAAGGAATATTAGTAATACCCTCAATAATGATATTACTGATCGCTACTACATTTTCATACCTCGGCCTGTTTACAGATTACCCGAAGGATGAGCAGTCTAACTATAAAATAGGTTTCACCAGAATTAAAGACCACACAAATAATTTAAATCTGTCTGTTTGGTATCCAACTAGCCTAACTATGGGCCTTAAGAGCCAAAATCCTTTTCTTTCCTACGAGTTTAATCCGTTTTTCATAAACGAGATGAATTACATACCTAAATACACCAATGTATATGAAAATGCTTTCATTAGCAACAACCAAAAGCTATACAACAGTGTGTTCGTTGTACTCCCCTTTCACTCCCATGATTCGATGTTTAAATCATTAGTAAATAGACTGGTTAAGAGAGGCAATATTGTTTATTTGTACGCGCCCAAATATCGATCCTATCATACTGATGGCTTTATTAAGAATGATGATAATAGCTTATTAACCGATATTTCAAATAAGGTCATTAGGTATTTAATAGAACCTACAAAAATTTTAGATGAGAGAGCAGATAAATCATCTGAGGTTAAAGAGATTCAAAATGTCTTTGAACTCATTAAGTCGACTCAAAAACTAGAATTTTTGGATCTAAAGATGAACTTGGATAAATTAGTATTAATTACTATTGGAAATCAAGCAGATATCGCAAACTCAATTGTTAGTAAAAACAAACAAATAACTAAATACATAAACATAGGGGGAAAACCTCAAACTTTAAACAAAATAAAAACTTTGCAATTATTAATGAAACAGGACGAAAATGAATTAAAAGAAACCCAAGTGGCCTCGTCATCTATTAAAGTCATCAACATGGCTAATGTTGGAGAAATTTCTGACTTCATATTTAGTAGAAGGTATTTAAAAAGTTTCAATTTATTTAAAGACAAAAAATTAATGTTACCAAGGTTCGAGTTTGTTATTAAAGAAATTAACAAATTTATCGAAGAAAGAGGATTTTAAGAATGTCAAAAAAATCTATACTCTTAGTAATATCAAAAATATTAGTATTGCTAACCGTGACGGGTTATTGTGAAGACGACATAATTGAAATAAGCACTGAAATAGAAGAAGAAAGGTATATCCCTTTTCTTCTGAGCAAAGGGATAAGTCAGGTGGAGGATCTTGTAGAATATACGCTGAAAATGAACCCCTATCTTGAATCAGAATATGTCAAGTTGATTGCACAGACCTACATAGATGAGGCATTAATTGAGGGGATAAATTGTGACATTGCTTACGCACAGATGTTACTTGAGACAGGAATTTTGAGATTTAATGGCATTGTTTCTAAAGAACAGCATAATTTCTCAGGCATAGGAGCCACTGACAATTTTACAAAGGGCAATTCCTTTTCCAACATTAAAGAAGGCATCAGAGCACATATTCAACACTTAAAAGCTTATGCTTCAAGACAAAACATAAATTCCAATATGGTCGATCCTAGATTCTACCTTGTAAAAAGAGGTTCTGCTCCAACTATATATGATCTTACGGGCAAATGGGCACAAGACAAATTCTATGACAAAAAATTAAAAAAAATATTGATTAAATTACTAGAATTTAACAGTGCAAAAAGCTAGAGATACTACATTTGATATCCTAGAGTCCATATATAACCAATATAATAAGAGAGAATTCGTTCATCCCGACCCTCTGGAATTTTTATATAACTACACAGAAAAAGAAGACATTGAACTTGTGGGCCTTATTGGTTCATCACTAGCACTTGGTAGAGTTGAAAAAATATTAGAAGGAATCAACAGAGTTTTAAAACCATTGGGAACAAAACCTTCAGAAAAACTCAAACATCTCACGAAAGATGAACTAAATACGATATATAAAGACTTTATTTACAGATTCTTTAAAACAGAAGACATAGTAAGACTGATAATAGCTATTAAGGAAATACAAAACAGATACTCAACAATTGAGAATCTTTTCTATAATATCTACAAAGAAAATGGAAACTTTATATCAAGCCTAGACAAACTAATAACTTATATGGAAAAAATTAATGGGCAACCCTTTGGCATACTCATTCCAAAACCCTCAAAGGGAAGTGCATGCAAAAGATTATTTTTATTTTTAAGATGGATGATAAGAAAAGATGATGTGGATTTAGGAGTCTGGGATAAGTTTAATCCTTCAAACTTAATAGTTCCAATGGACACTCATATGACAGATATATCTTCTAAACTGTTTGGTCTTAAACATAATAAAAATGTAAGTCTTAAGAAAGCAATAGAAGTTACGCAATATTTCTCAAGGAGTAATAAAAATGATCCTGTTAAATATGATTTTTCATTAACTCGATTTGGTATCAACAGAGAATTTAAAAAAGAAGACTTATTCACAAACATTCTAAAGCTTTAATGTCTATTTTATAAAAAATAAAGTACAAGCTATAATTAACTCATTAACATGAAGAAAGGGCAAGCTCATCTATGGAGAAGATACACAGTCAGGTAAAATCTTGAAGAGGAGACAAACAATAGACAATCAATTTCAAGAATTTAGCAATTAGGTACCGAATCATCTATGCAACTTAGAAAGGCTTGTATTCCTAGACGCAGCAAGAAGATTCCCCGTAAGTAGTAGAAAAACACTGCAATCAAGACACAATACTAAACCCTAGACTTAACCTTTTTCTCTTACGAACCTGAAAACAAGATTAACCAAACCATAACTTACAAAATCAAAAATACAAAAATAAATCCCCAACACACACAAGGGACAAGAAGTAAAAAAAGCAACAGCCACTGTGAACAGAATAACAAATAGTAACCTCACCTAAATACCCTTCCTACTATTACTGTTAACGCAATAATAGCACATATTTACAAGCTTTAAAATATCAACAATAAGCCCCCTTTAACCATTAAAGGAATTTCCCAAAATCCTAATTCCTCCAATGGTTAAATACAGATTGAAAACAAAATTTATGCTTAATAAAGGTAAAACTAAATGAGAATTGCCTCCCGTAATTATCAAATTAAATTCTCTCTCATATTTTTTAACAAGATCATAATAAACACCTTCTATTAAATATTTGTACTGATAGATAACTCCACTATTAACACTAGAAATTGTTGAGGTCCCTAGCAATTCTTTTGGCGTTGTCAGTGCACACTCTTTTAAAAGATATGCACTCTTAATTAATGCATTAAAATTTGTGAAAGGCCCTCCGTTGATAATACCCCCTAGTATCCCATCTTCCCTACTAATAGCAAAGACAGTGCAAGCCGTTCCAATATCCACAACTAAAGCATTATCAAGCTTATAAAGCTCAATGGCTCCAACAAGATTTGCAAAAACATCCGATCCTAACAAAAATCGATTACCCCTATACGGATCAAAGCTTAAATCGTAATTCAAATCAAATCTGATAAATAAAGGGATCACCTTATAAAGAGAATTAACAGCACTTATGAGCACTTTATCAACAATTGGTACAACACTACTTACAAATACTTGATCGATCTTACTATCAAATTTCAATTTGAGAAATTTATAAATCTCATTAAAACTTAAATCATGCCTCATCTCAAGCTTACAAAATACCTGCATTTCATTTTGCATATACAATGCAAAAGAAATACTTGTATTTCCAACATCAATTATCAATTGAACCCTATCAACAAAATTATTCATCAATATTCCTAACTATCTTAACATCATCAAATCTTAATAAAATGTTCGTGTCTTCACTCTTTTTGGGTGTTATTTTTAAAACCAACATCCTATTACCAGGATAATATCTCCATCCATCAGAATATATGTAAAATTGAGGATCAGTATACCAATTAATACTTCTAAACCTAACCAAAGTAGGACTTGAAATACCTTTGAAGAAAAAATACCCGGGAGAATTTAAACTACGATTGAAATCAAGGGAATAACTAACATCAGAAATATTGTAATTTGAAATTTTTGATGCCCCATATACCCAATTCCCAATTCCAATACTTGGGATCAAGGTAAATTTTGGAAGATAATCATTATCTACAATATCTGCATAATAAGCTTCATAAGGAATCTGATCAACCTCCTTGCTCATCAAGGCATAATAGATGGCGTTAAAGGAAACCCTTAATATTAAATCATCTCCTACTGCATAAGCTAATCTTTTAAGTAATCCGGCCACCTTTAATGTGTACTCAAAATCCCAAGACAAATTATTCTTATCGCTAGGTATGTAGGCTTTCCCATTGCCAGACACAAGAAATAAGGTAGCTATAAAATTAACGAACTCTTTTTTTAATTTCCCAACAACAGAACTATCATTATTCAATTTCAAAAATACAATGTAATTAGACAATATGTTGTACGCTTGCACCACATTAAAGTCAAAGCTCAGTACTACTTCTGGCTCCTTTAAAATATTTAATGCCTCATTGAAAAGAGAAACATTCTCAGATAAAAAAATCTTCTCCAAAAGAGAAGAATCTTCTTTTAAATACCCTAAAAGCTTATCCGACTCAAGAGAATTAATAAAAGTCCTATTTAGAGACAAATAACTGAAAAATTTATCTATCTTTTCTTCATTAACATAATAACTTGAGCTTAAATATGTCAGTTTGTGCTCATTAAGGTTTGCTAAAGACTCAAGCTTTAAAAAAATATCTTCACGTTCTGCCCTTGTCAAAGACTCCGCTAGAAGATAAACAAATATATCTTCATCAAAAGAATATACATTGCCCTTAAGCCATCCACCCTGCTTAACGTTGAAAGCAGACTTACTACTCCATGCATCATATGCTTTATTTTTAAACCTAACTATTGCCGAGTCAAAAATTCCCTCTTCTACTTCCTTAATTGATCCATAAACAGCGGAAGAATTTATATCTAAAGAAACGCTTCCAGATGCTTCCTTTGTTACAGGCTCTTTGGATTTTTCAATTTCTTTATTCAAATTTCCAATCTTAAAAATTTCTTGAGGACTAATCAGAATTTCTCTCTCATTGATTTGAGTATTTTTACCCAAAAAAATTTCAAAAAAGTAATCTCTGCTCCTAATTAAAACATTTTCATCAAAAAAAATTTTATAATCACTTTCTATTTCATAAGTTAGTATTAACTTTCTGGAAAGATTTGAGCTAATACTAAAGCTATCTTCTGGGTCAAACGAAAATAGCAAGAAAATATTGTTTTGAAAATAGACATAGATTTCATTGCCCTGTAATTTATATGAAATAGGATTAAGATAGAGTTCACTATCAGGGACAATGAGGGGGTTTTCCTTAGATAAATTTATTCTCATTCCCCTTATGATGAGAGTAAGATTGTCCAGGGCATATTTACCATCCTCAACTTTATTACCAACCAAAAATTTTAAATCTTTTAATAAAAATACATTCAAGCTTAAATCCCTAAATTGAACAAATATGATCAAAAACAAAACAACCACACCAATTAATAAATTTAAAAAACTTATCCTTAAATATTTCTTCATACCACTAGATTTTAGTAATAAAGAATCAAAATATCAATGTCAGTTGTATAAAAGAAAAAAACTTAATAAAATTAACTGGAACCTAGTTTATTTAAACAGGAGTGAGTGTAGATGAAAATTACGAAAAATCATATCCCGGGCACAAATCCATACAAATCTCTCCCTAGAAAGCCCATGATTGAACCAAATAAAAAAGTATCAAAAAAACAAGAGCAAATAAATTCAGAAATAATGAGAACCCAGGAGAGAATATTAAAATTGTACATGAGAAGATTGCAAAAAAAAGACCAGACAATGCTTCAGAATTTCATCATGGAGGGTCATAAAGTCGGTTCTAAAGTTTTTAATAATCTTCCAAAGATTTTAAGAGAGATAATAACTATAATGAACCTGGAATCCTTGAAAGTACTACTCAGGAATACAAAAAATCCCTTCAAAATACTTTATATAAAGTTTTCTACTTGGACACTGAATAAACTACTGAGATCTCTTACCGAACTGAACACAAATAAAGACAAACAATCTAGAAAACAAGAAAAACCCCGAGAGATTAAGAAAAAATAGAATTGTACCGATGATTGAAGAACTATGCATAGTCAACTTTTCTTCGTTTAAGGACCTCTGCTATTTGATAATGAACTCTAGAACGGAAAAATCATCTCTAAATTTGTTATGTTTAGATAACCCCAACATACTCTTATAAATACGCATTAAGATAAAGTCATCCAAATGTTGTGTATTTTCTTTAATTACTCCATAAAAATCATCAATGGACATTATTAGATTTTTCTTATTTTCAATTTCATAAACACCATCACTGAAAAGCAAGAGGTGAGAATCTTTATCCAATAAAACCTCACTCTCCTGACAAGAATATATCTCTTCAATTCCAAGAATCATCCCTCTTGCATGGAGACAAAAATTATCCCCATGGGTTATAGCAACAGCAGGAGGTGCTCCTGCTGTTGCAAACCTCAGCTGTCTTGTCTTCACATTTAACACCCCATACCATAATGTAATAAACATATCACTTCTAAACTTAACGAAATAACTATTAATGTATCCTAGAACCTTGGAGGGATTAATATCATTATTATTCATAACATAAGAGTTAATAACACTTGAAACACTTAAAGATAAAAGAGTAGAACCTACCCCATGGCCTGAAATATCTATTAAATAGATTACTAATTCATCATCACTAACAAAATAGTAATTAAAGAAATCACCTCCAATTCTCTCTGAAGGTATAAAAATCCAATCGGTACTAAAAAACTCGTTTTGTAATTTATCAGGCAATAAGCTTTCAACATAGTTCCCAGCCTCAAGCAATCCACTCTCAAGATATTCTCTGCTCTTAAGTATGAGATCTAAATACTTCTGTCCCTGCTCTATGCTCTTTTTCTTCTCAATAAACCCACTTATCCTAGCCTCTAACACTAATAAATCTAAACTTTTTAAAAAATAATCATCCACTCCCTCTTGGACAAAGATTGTAACAATATCCTTTCTAGTTATATTAGAAACAATAATGACGGGAATTTTTTCATAAAGACTATTTTTTTTAATTCCTTTAAGTAAATTCAAAATTATAGCTACATCTCTGTCTGAAAAAAAATCAAGAATAATTAAATCATAAAAATCACTACAAAGCATCTTATTGAAAAAATCAATAGTATCTACGGATATAACATCGTATTTCAACATGAAATACCTCGTAAGTTCCTTACTGTGACTTTCATCCCCAGAAAAAATTAATATTTTATGCCTATCTTTATTTACAACTTGCTTACTTGTATGCTCAGAAGAGAGAGTTAACCTTTCAAGTTCAATCTCCGTATAGGATACTATTGATGAAATCTTGAAAGAAATAGCCTTCAGAAAAGCAAAACCAGCATCTTTAACCTCATCATAACTCATAGAATTATCTATTAACTCTAAAGATAGATACAAATAAGAAACTAAATCACACTTAACGCTTTTAATAAGAAACTTACCTACTCTTAATTCTTCAGAAGCTTCAAGCTCTTCTTTAAATTTATTCGATACTTCTAGAGTTAACTCAAGATAATTAGTAATATCACCATAAAAATATCTAGGGGTTTCTTTATAAAGCTCGTAAGAATAAGTATTTATCAGCAAAAAAATCTTTTCTAACTTTAAGTTAAATTCATTTAATACACTAACAATATTAGCATTATTCATCTATCGCTAATTTAACCTTTGATATAGGCAGCAAAATATCGTTACCAAAAGTCTTATTAGAAACTTTAACTATCATAGCGCCTTGTCTCCTTTTATGTTCACTACCGGAGTAAAGATCTAACACTTTTACGACCAATTCTTTTCCAAAAGATTTATACAAAAGATCCAAAGGTTCATTTTTAATCAAATATCTATTCAAAATCTCGTCAAGAACTTCATATGTAGGAAGAGAATCGCTATCTTTTTGCTCAAGCCTTAACTCAGCAGAAGGTTCTTTTAAAATAATACTAGTAGGAATAACATCTCTACCTTCTTTTACATTAATATGTCTTGCAAGCTCATACACATCACCTTTAAACAAATCCCCAATCAAAGCAATCCCCCCACAAGAGTCACCATAAAGTGTGTAATAACCAACAGCAATTTCGCTTTTATTACCAGTATTTAAAAGCAAAGAACGATTCGAGTTGCTATAAGACATTAAGAAAAGACCTCTAAGCCTTGCCTGCAAATTCTCTTCAGTAATTCCCTTTGTACTAAAATAATCACCAAAAAATTCTAAAGTGGTTGAAAACACAGCCTCAATAGGCATGTCAATCAACTTAAATCCCAATCCTCTAGCCAGCTCCTTAGCGTCAGCAACAGACCCACGCGACGAAAACCTACTGGGCATAGAAATACCAGTAACTCTATCCCCACCCAAAGCAACACACGCAAGATAAGCAACAATAGCAGAATCAATACCTCCCGAAATACCCAAATGAACTTTATTAAATCCAGCAAGACAAACATATTCCCTTAAAGCAGTTACTAACGCTGAGATCACTCTATCAAGAATTACAAAAGGAGAGTCAAGCTCTAACGAAGCAAATCCTTCATTTAGTAAAATATCTTCTTCAAGCTCTTTAGCTTGAACTAATTCGCCGTGCTTGTTAATAAAAAAACTCAGACCATCAAATACAATTGGATCATGAACACCATATGAATTGGCATAAGCAACTTCCATATTATTTTCAATAGCTATTCTTTTAAAAAAAGAAAGTCTTAAATTATTTTTCCCCCTAGTAAAATAAGACTTTGATGGAATTAAGAGATATTGGGATTCCCTTAAACAAGCCATACTCTCAGCTTTAAACTCTTTGGATAAAAAATCATCTTCAAAATTCAAGATGGCAAGGCTCTTTCCCTTATATCTAAACAAAATTGGAACATTAACTTCTTTAGTTGTTAAAACAAGCTCGCGGCCGCTTACCACAGATAAACAGTCCACTACCTTCCCTCCACAAATATCATAATGTCCAAATACGACACATAGTCTATTGTCAACTTGATTTTTTACAAAATTAAGATAATCAAGGTTAGATTTCAAAAACTCTGGCCTATTTAGCAAACTTTCATATTCAAAATGGCCAATATACATAAAAGGGAAAACTAGAACGTCAACATTATTCTGCAAAGCACATTCACAATTTTTTTTAAATTCACTCAACGTTTCCTCAAACCTAGAAACCCTATGCTTTATCTGAGCTATGCATACTCTCACAAGCTAAATCATAAGCAATAACAGCAAAAATTACAACAAAAAGGGCTACCTCACATTCAATAGTCTTTCAATCCTACCCTTAATACTCATTGGAGTAACTCTAGAATCATATCTATCTACTATCTCTCCTTCTCTGTTTACTAAAAACTTAGTAAAATTCCAACGAATATCTCCCTTAAACTCTTGAGGAGACTTTTCTGTTAAATACTTATACAAAGGGTGGGCATTCTCACCATTAACCTCAATTTTAGAAAAAATAGGAAATGAAACATTATAAATTGTCTGACAAAACCTTAAAATCTCCTCGTTTGCACCAGGTTCCTGTAAACCAAACTGATTACAAGGAAATCCTAATATAAAAAGGCCCCTCCTTCTATATATTCTGTAAAGCATTTCAAGATCTTGATATTGACTTGTATAACTACAATTACTTGCTACGTTTACAATTAGTAACACCTTGCGCATATAATCTGAAATAGAAATCTCAGGTCCAGATGCAAGTCTTACCCTAAAATCATAAATACTCATAAAATCCTCCAAAGACACTCAGAAAACTTGTATACACCGCTTTTAAATAATAAAGAAATAAATATTTTTTGACAAAAAAATACACATGAAAATTCCCTGATTTTAAAATATGTGTAAATATTATACTAACACAATTGAATAGTAAAAATTCACTCCTTTAAAGATAATCAAAATGAGTCAAATTCCCCGCAAATTCTTCCAAAAAAAAATTTGTAAAACATTTTCTTTAAAGATAAAATACTTTACGGAAGGAGGCTAAAATGGAAGGAAAGAACAAAGATGAAGAATCTGAGAAGGCTCAAGAACAGGAACATGGTACGCTCCCAAACAAAGACAGCTTCAGTATGGAGAAAAAAATTTCTGAACTAGAAAATGAAATTTCAAATATGAAAGATTTGTATTTAAGGAAACAAGCAGAATTTGAAAATTTTAGAAAAAGACTTGAAAAAGAAAAGGATAACTTCGTTAAATTTGCAAATGAGAACATAATGAAAGACATAGTCAACTTTCTTGACAACTTAGAACGAGCAATAGATTCATCAAAGAAATCAAAGGATTTTGATACTTTGCTGTCAGGCATTAGTATGATTGAAAGTGAAATACTCTCTAGCTTCGACAAAAAATACAACTTGAAAAAATTTGGAAATCTTGGTGATGCTTTTGATCCAAGTCAACATGAAGCACTGAGTATAGAAGAAAAAGAAAAGCTTAAAGTTCCAGAAATAGTAGAAGTGTACCAGAAGGGGTACTGCTACAATAATCGCGTATTAAGAACTGCGAAAGTTAAAGTTGCACAAAGCAAAAACTAACGTTAAAAATAAAAGGAGGTTATATATGGGAAAAATCATAGGAATTGACTTAGGAACAACAAATTCATGTGTTGCTATAATGGAACACGGGAAGCCTGTCGTGATACAAAATTCAGAAGGAGGAAGAACCACACCATCAATTGTAGCTTACACAAACAAGGGTGAGAGACTTGTGGGACAAGTTGCGAAGAACCAAATGGTTACAAATCCTGAAAATACCATATATTCAATAAAAAGATTCATGGGAAGAAGGTTTGAAGAAGTTGCGAGTGAAATCAAGATGGTTCCTTACAAGGTAGAAAAGGGCCAAAATGGAGATGCTCGTGTAAACATCTCTAACATAAAGAAACAGATGTCACCTCCAGAGATATCAGCTGCAACTCTTACGAAAATGAAGGAAACGGCCGAGGCTTATTTGGGAGAGACGGTTACTGAGGCCGTAATTACCGTGCCTGCTTATTTTAATGATGCACAAAGACAGGCAACAAAGGATGCTGGCAAGATCGCAGGGCTTGATGTTAAGAGAATTGTTAATGAGCCTACAGCCGCGGCCCTTGCTTATGGGATTGAGAAAAAACATGAAGAAATAGTAGCTGTCTATGACCTTGGTGGGGGTACTTTTGATATCTCAATACTTGAACTTGGAGATGGTGTTTTTGAAGTTAAATCAACAAATGGTGATACTCATCTTGGAGGGGATAACTTTGATGATGAAATCATTAAACACTTAATTACAGAGTTTAAGAAGGATAGTGCTATCGATCTTTCAAATGATAAAATGGCACTTCAAAGACTTAAAGAAGCATCTGAGAAGGCAAAAATAGAGCTCTCTGGTGCTCAAGAAGCATCAATAAATCTTCCATTCATAACAGCAGATGCAAATGGGCCTAAACACTTACAATACACTCTAACAAGAGCAAAATTTGAACAGATGGTAGATCACCTAGTTCAAAAGACAAAAGAGCCTTGCCTTAAAGCCATTAAAGATGCCGGCCTTAAGGCTTCTGACATAAATGAGGTAATACTGGTTGGGGGTTCTACAAGAATACCGGCTATTCAAAAGATTGTAAAGGAAATATTTGGTCAAGAACCAAACAAGGGAGTAAACCCTGATGAAGCTGTTGCTATAGGAGCTGCTATTCAAGGTGGAATTTTAACAGGCGAAACTAAAGATATGGTTCTGCTTGACGTTACTCCACTTTCTTTAGGAATTGAAACTCTGGGTGGAGTCATGACAAAATTAATTGAGAGAAACACTACAATTCCTACAAAGAAGAGTCAAGTCTTCTCAACAGCAGCTGACAATCAAACTTCCGTAGATATTAAGGTTTTACAAGGGGAACGTGAGATGGCGGCTCAAAATAGGGTGCTTGGTAATTTCATTCTTGACGGCATACCAGCAGCGCCTAGAGGAGTTCCACAAATTGAGGTTAGTTTTGACATTGATGCTAACGGAATAGTTCACGTTTCTGCTAAAGATATGGGAACTGGAAAAGAGCAAAAGATTAGAATTGAATCCTCATCGGGCCTATCTGAGGATGAAATTGAGAGAATGGTAAGAGACGCAGAAGCTCATGCTGAGGAAGATAAAAGGCTAAAAGAAGACATAGAAGCAAAAAATACTGGCAATTCCTTAATTTATCAAACAGAAAAATCTCTTAAAGAACATGGCGATAAAATTACAAGTCAAGACAGGCAGGCGATTGAAGATAAAATTAAAGAGCTTAAAGACGCATTAGAAGGATCTGATGTATCTTTGATTAAATCAAAAACAGAAGAACTTCAGCAAGCTTCATATAAAATAGCTGAGGTAATGTATAAGGATGCTCAGGCCAATGCATCAAGTCAAGGCAATGCTCAAAACAATACAGGTAGTGAAGGCAAAGAAGCTGATTACGAAGTTGTTGACGAGGATAAGGGGTAGTGAAAAAAGATTATTACGAAATTTTGGGGCTCTCAAAAGGAGCCTCAAAAGATGAAATCAAGAAAGCATATAGGAAAATAGCAATCAAATATCATCCTGATAAGAATCAGGGCAATAAAGAGGCCGAAAATCTCTTTAAAGCAGCTACAGAGGCTTATGAAGTTTTGGGGGATGACAATAAACGTGCTCAATATGATAGATTTGGACACACGGCTTTTGAAGGCGGAGGTTCTGGCTTTAGTGGGTTTTCCGGCGGATTTAGTGGATTTACAGACATCTTTGAAGATTTTGGAGATATTTTTGATTCATTCTTCACTGGAAGAAGTGGACAAGGAAGACACGGCCAGAGTATGAAGGGCAAGGACGTATCATATCAAATAGAAATATCACTGGAAGATGCTTATCTTGGCTACAAAAACAATATTAATATCACAAGGGAAAAACTATGTGAATCCTGCTTGGGGAAGAAATCTGAGAAAGGAACAAATCCTTCGATATGTAACATGTGCAATGGCAGCGGGCGCGTAATGCAAGGGGGGGGGGTTTTTAGGGTAACAACACCATGCCCGAAATGTCATGGGAACGGAAAAGTAATATCAAATCCATGCAAGCCATGTAAAGGAAGGGGAAGTTTTACTTGTCAGGAAACAATTGAACTCAATATTCCACCAGGAATTGATGATTCACAACAAATCAAAATGAGAGAAAAAGGAAGCATAAATCCTGACAATAGAAAATATGGTGATCTTTATGTAAGAGTTTCAATAAGACCACATAAAATTTTTAAAAGAAACGGAAGGGATCTATATGCAGCACTACCAATAAGCTTTACTCAGTCAGCTCTTGGTAAGGAAATAAAAATAAAAACAATATCCGAAAAAAAAATCACAATTAAAATTCCGAGAGGTATAGAAAATGATGAACAAATCATTATTAAGAACGAAGGTATGCCAATATTACAGACGGAAAAGTTCGGAAATCTTATTTTAATTACTAAAATAAAAATTCCTAAAAATCTAAATCAAAATGCCATTAATTTACTGAAGGCCTTAAGTCAAGAGATTAAAGATATCGATGCGGTAAACTTAGATAAAATTTAATATGTACATCACACATGCTAATTCCATCATTGAGAGTATAAAAAACAATAAGGGATTTGAGTTGTACCTTTCAAAGGTGAGTCCAAAGAGCAGGGCCATTGAAGAATTAGCTAGGGAACACAACATAAAAATAATCAAAGTTAAAGATGTTACTAGCATAATTGGAAACAGTAACCACAGAGGATTTGCACTAAGATTACAGGACTTAAAGTTTCAAAATACAAGTACTAGCAATAAAAGTTTGGAGGAACTTTTAAAAGAATTTAAACAAAAAAATCGTATATTTATCCTAATACTGGATGGAATCGAAGATCCTCAAAACCTTGGCGCAATTCTGAGAACAGCAGAACAGCTTAACATTGATCTTGTAATTATTAGTCAGAAACGAAGTGCTAAAAACAACTCAACTATCCTACGCACTAGCTCTGGAGCAAGTCAGTACGTCAACAAAGTAATGGTTCCAAACATAAATAATGCAATAAAATCTTTAAAAGAAAACGGATTTTGGGTATACGCAAGCGATATCGAGGGAAAGGAAATAAACAGAATTAAAATAGATGATACCAGAATTGCACTAATTATGGGGAATGAGGGGAAGGGAATACACAAACTTACGAAAGAAAATGCCGACTTTTTAGTAAAAATTCCAACCAGTGGTAGAATAGACTCATTGAATGTCTCTGTTTCAGCAGGCATTTTAATATTTGAAATCAAAAGACAACTTAACTTACTTTAAAAGCAAGTTCCTGCCCTAGAGAAGGCAAAAAATCTACACAAAGCAGATCCTGAGCTCAAACATGATTAAAGTTGCAAACAGAAAGCGGAAAAAGATCAGCGTAGATCTAAAGTCAAAGAAACAGAACACCAAATAAAAATCGGGAGTCTTTTTTGAATTTGCTTAATATAAAAGACACAGCACAAAAGATTAAAAACTTAGTTGTATGATACTTCTTATTATTAAAAACAGAGTTAAAGAATTAACCTAAAAACTTTCCAAGTTCAACAGAAGCCACAAATCCTTCGGCCGCCGCTGTAACAGCCTGCGCATAAAGCTTATTACTAACATCCCCACAGGAAAATACACCCTCCACACTTGTTTTAACACAATTTTGCGTCACAATATACCCATCCTCATCGAGTTCTAAAAATCCTTCCAGAAAATCTGTGTTCGGCCTGTACCCAATGGCCATAAACAACCCACTTACACTTAATTCGAAAGTAGAATTATCTCTATTATTTACAACTCTCACTCTAGATACAGAACCTTCTCCATTAACCTCTATAGCTTCACAATTATATAAAATTTCAACATTAGATAGCTTTGAAACATTCTCCCTTAGCATAGCGACAGCCCTTAAATAGCCTTTTCTCACAATAACATACACCTTTGCCGTTAATTTACTCAAATAAATGGCCTCTGTAATTGCTGTATCGCCTCCGCCAATTACTGCCACATTTTTGCCCTTAAAAAGATGTCCATCGCAAATTGCACAAACAGAAACACCCCTGTTCCAAAATAAATCCGAATTCTTAAGATTGTCAAGCTTTCGAGGTGCCGATCCTGCTGCAATAACAACAGCCTTACTTTTATAGATATAATTATCAGTAAAGAGATAAAAAACATTATCTCTCTTTTCTATAGATCTTACAGTTTCAGGATAAGTAGTAGCTCCCAAATTCACCGCCTGCTCTTTCATATTTAACATCAATTCTCTTCCATTTATGCCATTTTTAAACCCTGGATAATTGTACACCTCTGTTGTCGTTGTAAGCTGTCCTCCAGGTTCAGGGCCTTCCAAAATAACCGTTTTATATCCCCCCATAACAGAGTAAATTCCAACTGTAAACCCAGCCGGACCTGAACCAACAATTATTACATCTTCAACAGAATTCATCTCTACTCTCGAATTCTCTTTAGCGTCTCGCTTCTTTACCTCAAGTGACTCAAACTTCAACATAATTCCCTCTACCTCCCTTTCTGTACCCTTTCAATATGTAGATAAAACTCTTTAACATAACTTCATTACACTGTCTTGGATATCCGAGCAGCTTTTAAAAGATTGCTAATATTAATTTCTAGAACAGAACACGGAACAGTAATTCCGAAATTACTTAACACATAAGGCGATACCTCACCAAAATTACCTATACAAAAGTCATCTACAAAAATATCAGCTCCTCTTCCAACTATATAGAGCCTTGCATTCGATTCTTCCAGTTTAAATTCAATATGTAAGTAATAAAAGAGAGATGCAAACAAAGAGCTAATTTCGTTAAATGTAAGATCCTTATCTGCCATCAAAAACCCCAAATTATCATAAGTCACAGTACCCTCTAGACTATTTGATTCCCTTAAAACCACCTTACCAATTTCAAAAATTTTATGTGGATAAGGAAAATTAGAGCTAATGCTTTCAGACTTAAGCAAATCAGGTATTATAGAGGCTCTAATATATTCATAATTTTCTGTCATCGGATTGGCAATGCTGAGAAAACAATCTTCTTCCATGCATGCCTTCTCAATTAGATCTTTCCTAGATCCTAGATAATTATAAATCATTTCCTGAAATCCCATTCCGATCATTAAAGATTTAACTTTTCTTGACAGTTCTTCTATCTGGGTGAGTCTGCCTATAGTAAAATTTCTGGGCAGCTCTGGCTTGAAACTATCCAACCCTCTTGCTATCATTATCTCTTCAATAGCGTCCACTTCATGAAGAAAATCATTTCTGTAAACGGGAGGGGTGATATATATCTTGTCTACATTTCTAGAATCACTCTCCCTATCACAGTAAGTAAATGCAGGCACCCCCAATTTTTTCAGATCAAGACACATATCACTTGCGGTTAACTTGCTTCCAAGCATTCTGTTAACATTATCAACACTAATCCCCACCTTATCTTGGAAATAATAAGGACAAATTATTTCCTTCCCCAATAAAGTATCATTGGGGAAAACTGTCTTTACCGGTAAAATATCGAATCCCATATCATACAAATCACAAGAAACAACCGACAAGCATAATAGAGTAGCCTCAAGATTAGTCCCCGTAACCTCAATGAATAAATCAGTATCACCCACCTTTAAAGCTCCAATATCATAAGAATTAATTATTGGCGGATAGGAGAGAACGTTACCCTTATTATCTACCAGCAAGGGGTACGTATTGCAATCTTTAAGAATTGAAGAATATTCTATTCCTTTAGGGTGTCTTTCATTGATTTCCGCAATAGACATCTCGGTTTTCATACCCAGTGGTATGAATTTATAGTCTCGGCCGCATCCAATATAGTTTATTGGAAACTCAATAGACTCCGCAGAATACATTCCCATTGCAATTCTTCTACGTTTTTGTCCATAATTCTGACAAAGTTTTTCCTGCAACTGAATTAAAGCATCAAGTGTCTTATCATCACAAACCATTCCCTTTGCTAAAAATCCGAAAACAAAAGGCCTAATACCAGACATCATCTGAGTAGAAACTCTAATCTGCCCATAAGACTTTTTCAAATCATCAGCCTTGGAGAAAAATTCAAAAGAAGGCAGGCTTTCAAAAAGATATGCTTTAATTTGGCGCGCAAGCCCTACAGCCGACCACAAATCTGGTCTATTTGTATCGTTAAACTCAATTTTTATCTTATCATTTCCTGCATCAAACTCATCAATTTCAGCCTTGGCTATCTCAAGCACAGACGCGAGTTCACGATCTGTTAGCTTCTTTCCTATTTTTTCCAATAAAATACTCTTATAAACTTCAACCTTCGGCATTTACCTTCCTCGTCTTAAGATAACACTCCCAATATCATGAGTAAAAAGTTCCCTCAAATCATTTAGCCCTAAGTGCATTAAAGCCATTCTATCAATACCAATGCCCCAAGCAACGACGGGCACATCAACTCCAAATGGTTTTGTAACCTCTGGCCTGAATATGCCGCTACCGCCCAACTCAAACCACCCAAGAATAGGATGTTTCACATGTATTTCAATCGAAGGCTCTGTAAATGGGAAATAAGCAGGAACATATCTAACCTCGGTAGCCCCAGCAAGTTCCCTAGCAAAAATCTCAAGCAGGCCAAGTAAGGTCTTAACATTAACATCATCCCCAATAACTACCCCCTCTGTTTGGTAAAAATCGGCTCCATGAGTAGAATCAACTTGATCATACCTAAAACACCTAACAATTCCAAAATATTTGCCAGGATTTTTTGCATTCATTAATTGCTTAGCCGATAAAACTGTACCCTGAGTTCTTAATACTAACCTTCTTGAAATACTCTCATCAAAATTATATCTCCACCCTCTCGATCCTGTGTTAAACCCACCCTCATGAGCAGATTTAACATTAAAGAATAAAGATTCTGGTAATGATCCTAACGAATTTGGCTCTTTAATATAATAAACATCTCTTACATCACGAGCAGGATGAAATTGAGGCATAAAAAGAGCATCATTGTTAAAGAACTCTGACTCTACCAAAGGTCCATCAAACTCTTCAAATCCAAGACCCACAAGTCTATCCTTAACCATAGCGATATACTCAGAATAAGGATTTGCACGCCCGATGAAAGTCTTGTTTGACAAAACATGAATATCATACGCTCTAAATTTTTTACCTAAATAAGATCCCTTTTTTAAAATTTCTGGTGTTAATTTTACAATCTGATCCGTTGGAAACTCACGAGCTACATACTCAGATCTTACTTCCAATCCAAACTTAGTAAGTTCAAATCTTAAATCCAACCTTTCTTTAACCTTAAATAAGGTATCACTAGCTCCTTTTCGTTTAGACACGCTAGAAATAACAAGCAACTCATCTTCTGACAAGGCGTCTTCCAATATACCGCCACCTTGAGCTCTTAAAAGAAGTCTTTTAACCATTTTATAATTAGCAGGTTTTTCTAAATCTTTAACAATAATTTCCTTATTTGGACCTAAAGATATCACTTCTTCTTTAATTAAATTTCCAAATGCCTTGCCAATATCCTTAACCTCAACACCCAATTCTTTCGACAAATCGGTAACTAAAACCCTCTTACCAGATACAAGATTGATTATTCTCTCTTCAACCAAACCATTTTCTAAAGCATCAAGCCCTTTTGCAGTTAAATGATAAAACACATTAACCTTTCTAAAAATTTCACTAATAATACCCTTACAAGAAAGCCATTCAATTACTTTATTTGATTGACCCTCATTGTACGATAAATCCTCAGAAAGATTGAAAGCAGAAATTTTATCACCCTCTGTGTAACGAAGAATTACTTCTACCTCAAGAGGATGCAATGTTTTTAATGTCATTTCCAGTCTATTGTCCACAAAACTATCCCTTTAATCTTCATTTTTACTATTAATTCCAAGTTCCAAAATAAGTTCTACCTCTCCAACGGATAATTTAGTGGCCCTAGAAATTTCTGAAGCACTCCAACCTTGCCTCATAAGCTTAATAACAGAATCTCGAACGGTTTCATTATTAAGCCCAACATTATCCTTATACTTAGACTCTGTCTTTACAAGAATTCCAAGGGTTTTTATTCTCTCTTCCGCAGCTACATTTAGGTTCTCTAGTCTAGTCTCAGATTTAGCAACCCTCTCTCTTATGTTTCTAGTGTGCTCCAACTTGCTCTCAATCTCTGCTAGCATTTCTGTAAGAGTTTGGGCATTACCCAACGCTTCTTGCGATAAATTCTTATTTACCATTAATTCCGCCATAATTACTCTTAATTCACCAAGTCTTGCCTGAAATTCTGAACCCTCTTTAACCAATGACTGCATTCTATTCTCTATTTCAATTATTAAGTCAAAATTTTTATCAACAGATTCTACGGTAGCCTTTAGTATGCTCTCTTTGTTACTGATCCTATCATAATTATCAAGGATATTATTCTGCTCTTCCCTAATTTCCTTAAGCTTAGTTTTATAAATTTGCATCTCATCATAAGTTTCTGTAAATCTCTTATATCTATCCCTAAAAGAAGCATAAAACTCAAGAAATTGATCAAAATCCTTCTTAATACCTTGAAGATCTGTTTGTTGTTCCTTTAAATCATTAAATACCTCAACAATATCTGATGATTGACTTTGGATATTTTTGATTTCTTTATTAATTTTTTCAAAATCTTTCTTGTAGTTTTGAACAAGCTTCATCTCATCCGTTAAAGTGCCCCATAGACTTTCTAATTTGTCCTTGAAAGAATAAGCTTCTCTGAGTACATCATTATTTCTTGCCAATTCAACTTCAAACTCCTTGTATTTTTCAACTTGAACACTTATGGCAGAGTAACGGCTCTCAAATTCTTCATTTAAATCAGCCTTGTATAAAGTCAAATCATTCCTAACTTCATCGACAAATCGATCAAGCTCGCTATCATAATCCAAAATCTTCAACTTAAGCTGTGAAGCATTCTCATCTATCTCTTTAAACATTGCTCCGCATGTTTCCTTAAGCTCAACTTCCATCTGATTAACCCTATTACTTAATCTATCTTTTAAAGCTTTAATTTCTTCTTCTGAATAACTAAAACCACTCTTAATTTCATTTTCAAATGAAATGTAATCCTCTTTCATAGAACCAGTAAAAGAATCATAGCTCTCCCGAATTGTCCTCTCAATATCAACCCTGTATGTGTTTAGCTTCTCAGAAATATCTAAAACATCATTTCTCATAATATCTACTCGAGATTCAAAATCATCCTTATTATCTAAAAATTTATCTACAATTTCCTGCTTCTCTCTCTCAAGTCTTGAAACTATTAAACCAAATTCATCCTCCAATTTCTGGTTAGCCTCTTCTATTCTAGCCTTAATATCTCTTTGTTGATTTAAAACTCTCTCCTCTATCTGAACCCTAGCCTCCTCAATATGCAAATTGATCTTCTCATCCAGAGATTCAACTCTAGAACCAATAATTTTCTCAATGTTTGAAATTCTATCCTTAAATTCATCCGTAATATTATTCAAGTTAAGACTAGAACTATCGTTAAACTTCTTAATATCTTCTTGCAAATCATTAAAAATTTCTTCTGCTCTTTGCTCAACACTATCCTTAATGGCCCTTACAGTATTTTCAATAACAGAAATATCGCTTTCAATCCTTTTTACACTTCTTTCTGCAGCATTTGTCTTCTCTTCAAGTGTTTCGTAAGTACTTTCTTGCCAATTCTTCATCTCATCCTTAACCCTTAAAAACCAAGAGTCAACATTATTTTGACGATTATCTATTAATTCAATAAATTCATCCATACGACTAGCAGCATTTGCTTCCATTTTAATCATTTTATTCTCTGCTTCTCTCTTCCTAATATCAAATTCTTTACTAAATTCTGAGTAAAAATTTTCCTTATTAAGAATAAGTTCCTGCTGCAACTCAACCTTATAACTTTTCATAAGGACTGATTTATCTTCTAAACTCTTAACTATATCTCTTTCTAAATTCTCAATCCTCTGATCCGACACTTCAACAAAACTTTCCAAAGAAGTCCTTAAATGCTCACTTCTCTTCTTTAAGTCTTCAAAAAAATCTTCTTCAATAAACTTTAAATGTGTTGACACGTTCTGATAAGAATCTTCTTTAAGCCTCACAACATCCTTTTCAATATTACTTAGACTTAATTTAAGTTCTCCAAGATTTTTTAACTGTTCCCTAATTTCTCCTGTCATTCTTGTATTTGCATGGGCAAGTTCTTCACCCAAATCAGAAATACATGAATTTAATCTGCCCTCCATATCACGATGCATACTATTATACTTCCCCTCTAACTCTCTATACTTATTCAATATCATCTCTTCTACAAAACTACTCCTCTCCTCTATCTTACCCTCAATCTGCTCCTGCTTCTCAATATACTTCCCCTCTAACTCCCTATACTTATTCAATATCATCTCTTCTACAAAACTACTCCTCTCCTCTATCTTGCCCTCAATCTGCTCCTGCTTCTCACTGTACTTCCCCTCTAACTCTCTATACTTCAAGTCAAGAGTACTGCTGATTTCAGCATGACATTTACCAATTTTATCTTTTAAATCTTTTTCTATGTCCTTAAAACTATTTTCAATTAACTTAAGTGAAGATATTTTGTTATTAATCCCATTCTCATACTTTGCAATCTCTTCATCAATTGAAGCAGTTGTTCTCATCATATGTGACTCAAATTGTATCTTCATTTCTTTCTCAATATCTGACTTAATTAAATCAAATTGATAGCTTATCGTGTCGTTATTCTCACTTATCCTTTTTCTTAAACTCTCCTCAAACTCTAAAATCTCCTTTGACCTTTCCTCCACTATCTCAAAATTGCGATCAATCTCGCTTATTTTTATCCTCAAATTTTCATCATTATCTGTAAGTATTTTATATATTTCATCTCTAATCTTTAAAATAGCCCCTTCACTTTCAATTAAAAAAGTTGAATACCTTTCTTCAAGATTATTTTCAAAAACTTTAAATCTTTCCTTATAAAGATCATTTAAAAACTCAGATTTATCCTCAATATTACTCTTAAGTTCATTAATCCTTTCTATAAACTGCTCTTTTAACTTAACAACATCATTGTCCATTATCCTCTTGTAATCAACAGCTTCTTCTCTTCTGGTTTCATATTGCTGTTCAATTTCCTTTAAAAATTCATTAATTCTTATTTCTTCTTTTTCTATTATGTCCTTAATCTTAATTTCAAAGTTTTCAACTTGATACTTCGACACATCAAAAGATGATTTAAAACTCTGTAAATTTTCATTCATATTCCTACTAAGAACATCTATCTTGTCTGTCAATTTTTTGCTTATATCTTCAATCTCATATACTATCTCATTCTCTAATTTATTTGAAAGAGTTTCTGAATACCCTCTAGAATTAAGTATTACCTCATTATATTTTTCATTAATCTCTTTGTTTAAATCATTAAACCTTGAACTGAGAGAGTCAAGAGTAATATCAATATTTGCCTGAAATGAAGTAATATCCGTTCTTTTGTCTTGCAATAAACTGTCAACTTCTTTAACAAACTCTTCAGATCTTTCTAATACCGTAGCAAATTTCTTAGATAAATTTTCTTCTATCTCCTTAGTGTCTGCGTCAAAATGACTAATGATATTAGACAGCAACTCATCCGAATATATATTCCCTTGGTTTCTAAATTCATCTATCTTTTCAAGATAGTAACTCTCAAGCCCCTCTATGGTATTCTTAAGATCCCTAACCTTTAGGGATACCTCAGATTCTAATGAATTAATATCAACCCTTCCTGAAGTCAATACATTTTCGATATTAACTGCTATTTCGCTCAATTTCCCCTGCCAATCAGTAATCTTGCTATCCATTTCAACACTAAGCATATCTTTTCTACTCAAAATGTCCTCAGATATCGAGTTTAAAAAATTGTCTATTTGCTTTTGATTCTCATTCTTAATTCCGGCAAACTCTCGCACTCTAGTTTCAATAAAAGAATCAAGATCCGTCCTAAAATTACTTAGGACATCTTCACCCTCGAGTTTAAAATCTTTCAATCTATATTCAAGTTCTTCTATTTTGTTTCTAATCAACTCTTCTTTACCAGAAAATTCTTCATTAAGGCCATTAAGCATCATAATGGCCTTATCATGAATTATTTCAGCCTGATTATCAATAAACTCTTTAATGCCTAACAATGTATCATTGCCCTTCCTATATGACATATCTTTCAACTCTTTGTACTTTTCTAATACTGAACTTTCAAGATCCTCCGTTTTTGATGAAACGTACTCAAGTCTTTCATTAACATCTCTTTCTAAGGACTCCACTTTAGAAGAAGCTGATAAGAGTAGCTCTTCACTTGAGATCTTAATATCTAGTAAAGATTTGTTTAAAGCAATAAGCTCATCTTTCCAATTGCTATGCATATCCATTGCCTTCTTCTGAATATGATCTGAAAGTTCGCCAAAGATACTTTCACTAAGCTCTTTTCCTTTTGCCCTTTGCACTTCAATCAAATTTAAAAATTCTTCATTGGTTTTATTCAAATTGGACTCAATATTCTCTAGATTAGAACTTACTTCCTTCTGCCAATTTTCGTACTGCAATTTGGTAGCTTCCATTTTACTAATAAATTCACCTATATCTTCACTATAATTACTCTTCAAATTAGATATTTCCCTACCAATATCATCACTGATGCTAATCAAATTGGATTGAAAATCTGACCTTAAAATTTCAAAGTCTTTCTTCAGCAAATCATTCAAAGATCTCATGTCATCTTCTAACTTTTTACTAGTAACATCAAAATTCTGGTAATCAATATTTGATTTTTCAAAAGCTTTGTCAAATTTCTCATTGTACTTGATAGCAAAATCATCAATATTGCACTCAAGTTTATCTGCAATATTCTTATACTTACTTTCCAGCTGATTTTCTAAATCACTACTTTTCAGATTTAAAGATTCAAAGAGAGTATTATATTTTGAATTAATACTTTCATCTAAATAAGAATAATCACTAACAAGCCTATCATTGATCTTTTTAAGATCCGCATACAAGCCGTTTTCCAACTTAAGTATCTTATCCTGAACATCTCCCTCAATACTTGAAATCTTTGTTTCTAATTCATTCCCAGTGCTACTCATCCTTGAAAATACACTTTCGCTAAATTTATCAATATCTCCCTCTACCTTTGTCTTAAAATCAACATATATTTTATTAGAGTCTTCCTCAAGTTCATCTAACAATGTCTTAACATTTGTCTCTACACTTTCCATTCTAGAATTAGCGTTATCTAGGCTAAGTTCTATTCTCTCTCTTATATCACTGTTAAACTGATTTATCTTATTATCATACTCTTTATAAATCTCTCCTACATTAGATTCAATCTGGACCCTAAATTGATCAAAGATATCCGCAACTTGTTCTTCATATTGTCTTATTTCTTGTTTAATGGTCTCTTCAATAGAATTCAATCTAGAATAAGCATTATCTTTAAAAACAGAACTTACAGAAGAAATTTCGTTATCTATTAACATAAGCTTGTCCTCAAGTTTATCTCTCATTTGCACAGAACGTTCATTGACATAAACAAATACTCCATCAAACTTTGCCTGTAGCTCCTCATTCAATCTGTTTAAAATAAAGTCTTCCTTATCATTAATTTTAGTTTTTGCCTTTTCAAGTATAAGCTCAATAGAATCCTCTATCGATTTATACTTGTCTTCATACACAATCAAAGATTCTTCTATTGACTTGTTATAGCTCTCTATATTAGATTCAATCTTGAATAAAAATTCCTTAAACTCATTATCAAGCTTCTCATTACCTTTATCTAAAATTTCACTCTTCCTCTCCTCAATAATTCCTAAAGACTCTTGATAAGACATAATATCTTGATCTAGATTATTCATTCTCAAGCTTAGTTCTTCAACGGTGTTGTCAAACTTCTTCCAACTTTCAATCTTAATCGCCTCAAGATTTTCCTTATTTGTCTTATCGAATTTTTCAAAAACCGAATTCAGCCTAGAATCAACAGAATCAATCTGAGTATTAAAATGCTTTAAAGTCTTTGAAAGCTTATCTACGATTTTTCCATCGACTTGCAGTCTTTGTATATTGTCCTGTACTTTAAGCGTCATGTCATCTAGCTCTTTAAGCATAGAGTCATGATAAGCAATCTTTTTCTCCACTTCCGCAAAATCATTACTTTTATTCTTAATTTTTTGTTGAACTTCATCTATTTTTTTTATAATCTCTATGCTAGAACGCTGATAAGCTTCCATGTCAACGGCAAGATTGCTGATCTCTTTTGTCTTCTCTTCAATAAAATCTTCAAGATTATCCTTGGCAATATCGACAAATTTTTTAATCTTATCTAGGGCCCTTGAACGCCTGTCATATTGTCTATAGATAAATAAAATTATAAAAACCAATAAAAGATTAACTAAAATGGTTACAAAATCTATCATAAAATATTTTACCCATCTATATATTTAAAAGTATATATTTTTGCAATTCCTTATAGTCATTAAAAATGAAATCACATTTCAAATTATTTAATAATTTTCTACCAGACAAATAAGCCGTTCTCATTAAAACTCCACCAGCACCTAAAATATCATACTCATAAGAATTCCCAACATATAAAATATGCCTACCTTGCATACCAAGCTCATCCATAATCCTTAAGAAGGCCATTTTGCTTGGCTTTAAATACCCAGTATCCTCTGATGAATAAAGAACATCCCAAAAACTGTCCTTAATGTCTAACAAGTTGCTTACGCGGGTTGCAATTGGAAAATCTGACATCACACCCAGTTTTATTCCCTTATCTTTAAGAGAGTAAATCAAATCACGCACACCAGAATAAGGTTTAAATTTTTTAAATTTATTTCCAAAAGCCTCCCCATAATAAATCTTATTTAATAAAAATTCGCACTTGCTCTTACTAAACCTTAAACGCATAGCAAGCATTTCAATCTGCATAGACACTAATTTATCTCTGCTAGAAGGCTCACTTTTTTCTCTTTGTAAAATTCTTATTTCCTTTCTTACCTTTTTGAAAACCAAAAAAAACCTAATATTTCTTAAAAACTCAGGCAACATTGCCAAATTCATACTAATCTCAGGATAAAGAGTTCCATCAAGATCAAATACTACAGCTTTTATCATAGTAGCTAACTATTTATCCTATTTAGTATTGGAACTACAGTCACACCCTTTATAGATTTTGCTCTAACTAAATGGATATACGAATTCGGATATCTTTTCCTAAGCGATTTAATTGAAGTCTCACTATTAACCTCCATCACAGAGGTTCTAAAAATCGATTCTTTATCAATAAATGGAAATAACACAACAACGTGTTTATGAAACACTTTCCCAGAAGCCCCCCCTTTCATTGTTGTATTAATAGAACCAAAATATATATGACCAGGTTCGTTTAACGTTAAGTAATAAAGAATAAACTCTAAGTTATCAATCTCATACCCACGATTTTCAATGTATTTGAAGAAGCTAACATTGTTTACATCATTTTCTTTAATTCTAGTTAAATCCAAGTCAGCATTAATATTTTTAAGCCTGTATCCAATATTACGGATCCAGTCAAGTCCAAAAAACAAATCCCTACTAAATTCATATTTTTCAGTAAAACTATTACCCCTGACTCCAATGTGCTTTACCTTAAGATCTTCTATTTTTAAAAGCCCCTTCGTCATTGTCTTGTAAATTGAATCAGCTACCCATTTACCAAACCCAGAGCAATTAAATCCCTCAACCTCACCTTGAGGTTCTCCTGTTTTAATATACACCATCTCTCCCAAATCGCTCATTGCACCATCGGGAACCTCAGCAATTGAAGAATTCTTTAAGAATGTTCTAAACTTGTCAACCATGCTGGAAACATTCTCATAGACTTCAAAATATTGAGGATCAAAAAATTTCAAGTCAATAAAACTGCTAACATAATCAGCTATTTCTAGGAAAGAACCCGTAGCAATATCTACGATCTTAAAAGGCAATTTGACCTCTTTGTGTATTAAAGTATTTATTAGATAAAAGTCAGCACTAGAATGCGAACCACTCGGTTTTATTCTAATAAAAGTATCTGCCCTGTGTATAAAAAATATTTTTATTTGCTCAATTCCATCCTTTCCAACTTTAACTACATAAGAACCTGGAAAAATATAGGATACCCCGTCTTTGCGATGGAAAAAAGAATAGTAAACGTAATCTCCCTTTGTTGAACTTGAAACCTCGACATAATAACCGTTTGTAGTATAATGCTTGTGAGGCTTGATCCTTTCTGAAAAATTGCTTGAACTAAAATACCGAGAGTGGTTTGCCCTAACGGTAAAATCGTGGAAAAAACTCCCATATGCTAAAAGATTGATCCTGATAATGACTAGGAATAAAAGTATACATCTCACTTCGAACTTCTTGCCTTTTCTCTAATTTCTATCAGAATTGGAATATTTGCATACCCAATCTTACGAATGTTATTTACTAAATAATTATAGTAAGAATTTGGAAAATTAGTAATTTTATTAGCAAATAAAATAAACCTGACAGGATTAACACTAACCTGGGTTATGTACTTCACCTTGTGCGTTGTATTTAAATGATAATCCTTAATCCACAAATTTAACATTTTATTCAAATCAGCGGTATTGATCTTAAGCTCAAGTTGTTTCTTTAATTTAATTGCTTCCTTAAAAAGACCGTCTAAACCTATCTTCTCATGAACGGATATTCTTAATACGGGGGCAAAGTTTAAAAGTGGAAAAAAGAAATTAACACGATTCTTTACGGCTTCAAAATAACCTTTCTTGATCTCTACACAATCCCACTTGGTAAATACAACGACAATACCCTTGCCCTTCTTAGTTGCATAGTGAGCAATTTTCTTATCTTGAGCTGTTAAGTCTTCATTAGTATCAATTAATAAAAAAACAACATCCACCATATCAATCACTCTTAAAGCCCTACTTACAGAATAATACTCAATAAGTTCATCTACCCTCGATCTTCTTCTTATTCCAGCCGTGTCAATGACCTCAAATGTCCTTCCATTCCTTTGAAATTTCGTCCTAACAAAATCCCTTGTAGTGCCTGCCTCCTGAGAAACAATAGAGACCTCACTTCCTGACAAAAAGTTAATAAGAGTGGATTTGCCCGAATTTGGCTTGCCTATAATACCAATTCTAACATCAACATTTTCCTCGCTCTCACCGCCACTTGCTAATTTACCAATCGAATTTTTTAAAAAAACCCTTAAAGAATTAATCCCTTTTCCACGAGCCGCACTGACTAAAAACCTCTTCTTAAATCCCAATTTTTGAAACTCATAAACCAAAGATTCCTTACTCTGCCCGTCTATTTTATTTAATACCAAGACTATCTTATCACTATATTTTCTCAGTATTTCAATAAGTTCATAATCCTCTGATAGCATTTCGTTTACGTCTAGAACAAGCAAGATCAAATCAGCACCATCAAGCGAGTTGATAACCTTATCAACTACAATTTTGCTAACTTCATCCCTTAAAAGCGTAAATCCGCCAGTATCCACCAAATAAAATCTACAAGAATCAACCTCACAAATCTCTTTAATCAAATCTCTAGTAACCCCATAAGTTTCGTCCGTAATGCTTCTTCTTGAGTTTAAAAGCTTATTAAACAAAGTAGACTTACCAACATTCGGCCTGCCTACAATAAAAACACTACGATAGTCTTGCGTCCTAGAATTAATCAAGGATAATTTGCCTCTTTCTTTATATAGTTATTTTCATTATAATATCAGATATTATATGTTTATGCCAATTATAGACGGATGTTCGGTTGAAGAGGAAGAAAAGGAATAGACGCAAGAGAAGTAATTTTAGCAAGACAGATGTATTCCTGGTACTGTTTGCCATTTTTGCTACGGGACTTTGTTTATTGCTAATGGTTAAAAATTCGTTAATCAAGAACATATTTAATGAGCAAATTACTGGTTATGAAAACTTTGAATTTGATTCATCAAAACCTAGTAAAGTAATAGAGGCTGAGTTAGACAATACAAAAAGAGAAACTGTTAAGATGGTTAGTGATGAGAAATTTTTAATCAAACCTCCTGAAATACAAAAAATCGAAGAAGAATTTAAGCACCAACAACAAAAACTTTCAAAAAAGAAAAAAGCAGTTAAACTGTATTTCATAAAAGTTACTGCTGAAGGGCATTTTTTAAAGCAAGACATTAAAAGGACTATTCACTATGACAAAAATATTCTTGAAGAAACGCTAAAAGCACTTATTAATGGACCAAATGAATATGAACTTAAAAACAACTATTTAAGTTTAATTCCCATTAATACTAAAATACTAAATTTAAGCATAAGTGATGGTATTGCTCACATCAACCTATCTAAGGAATTTTATGAAAATAGCTTTGGAGTAGAGGGTACAATCAACCAAGTAAACCAGATTATCTTAACATGCCTTGAGATCCAGGGCATTAACGGAATAACTTTAAAAATTGGCAATAATCCAATAATACTTGAAGATTTCAATTTAAATTTCTCAGGCGTTTTAGATAAAAAAACACTTCAAAGTATCAATCATTAATACTTTTAAGTAGTTCCAGAGACTGATTAAGCTCCATCTGGGCGTTCTTGGTAATTAAAAACATAAATTCTTGATTTCCCTTTCTTCCCTTGATTTTAAGTTTTAGTATGTTTTTAACTTGTAAGTTGTTGTCATAAAATCTTCTAATTACCTTATCTAGTATTTTAGTCAGGTGTTTAGAATCGACCACACCACTAAAACCTTTTATATCTAAATCTAATCCTTTAAGTTCAAACTGAGGTTTAATAAGAGCAATGATAAACCCGTCAGAAAGCTTATTAATTAAATCTATGCATATGCCAACTGCAGATCTAAAAGAAACATCAACAACAGCTAAATTGGGGGAGACGTCATATTGTTTAACATCAAATATATTAGTCTTCTCATAAACCTTAACCCTTGGGTCAACTCGCAGCTTATAAGAAAGCTGATTAAAGCCAACATCAACAGCATAAACTAACAAAGCTCCTTTTTGCAAAAGACAATCTGTAAACCCACCCGTTGAAGCTCCAACATCAACACAGACCTTACCTTTAACTGCGATTTTAAACGATTCCAATGCTTCTAAAAGTTTACCCCCTCCTCTTGACACAAACTGATTAACTTCGGATTGTACCAAACTTATTTCACTACTCTTTACCAGTAAAACCTTGGGATTGAGCTCCTTGTGCGAATTGACGTACACACTTCCAGTTAAAATTAATATCCGCAACTCATCTCTTGTCAAATTAGGGTAACTTTGACAAAGCAAATTAAGTAAACTATTTCTGTATTCTCTCAATCTTTAAAGCACGTCCCGTCTTAATATCAGAAGTAATGACAACCCCTTGTATAATCACGTTATCCTCAACAACCTCTGTTCGCAGGGAAACACACTCAAGCAACCCCTTAAGAGAAATTTCAGGACTAAACCCTATTACAGAATTTAAACTGCCTGTCATACCAAGATCACTGATATAAGCAGTTCCTTTTTCTAAAATTCTCTCATCTTGTGTCATTACGTGCGTGTGTGTGCCAACAACTCCCGTAACAAGTCCATCCAAAAAATATCCAAAGCTCTCTTTTTCATAATTACTCTCAGCATGAAAATCAACAAAAATAGTTTTGACCTTATTCTTGATCATATTTACAAACTTTTTTATATTTTCAAAAGGGTTTTTAACAATAAAAGTCATTCCCAAAAACCCTTGAACATTTACAACAGCAACCTTTTCATTTCTGATATTTAAAACACAATAACCATGTCCCTCAAGTAAATCTGAAAAATTATTTGGTCTTAATATATATTTCTGCTTATCTAAATATTCTTTTATACTATGGTCAGAATAGACATGATTACCTGTAGTAACAACATTAACACCAGCTTTAAAAAGATTATCTGCTATCTCTGGGGTAATTCCAAACCCCCCAGACGAATTTTCTCCATTAGCAATAACAAGATCAACGTTATATTTATCCTTAAGGATCTTAAGATTAAAAAAAATCTTTTTCAATCCCGAATCACCTATTATATCCCCAATTATTAAAGTCCTAATAATGCCACTATCTTGCATATTCAATAACTCTGGTTTCTCGAATAATAGTAACTTTAATTTTACCAGGATATCTCATCTCAACTTCTATTTTCTTTGCAATGTTCCTTGCAAGCATGGTGGCTTTCTCGTCATTAACCAATAAATTGTCAACAATAATCCTAACTTCACGCCCAGCCTGAATTGCATAACATTTTTGAACGCCCTCAAACCCATAAGCAATTTCCTCTAGCCTCTTAAGTCTGTTTATATAATTATTCAAACTTTCACGCCTTGCGCCAGGCCGAGATGCAGAAATAGCATCCGCTATTTGAACAACAATAGCTTCAAGACTCTCTGGTTTTATTTCGTTATGATGAGCAGCAATAGCGTTAACAACAATGTCACTCTCTCCACAACTTTGCGCAAGCTCAGCTCCCGTAATGGCATGCCCCTCGCTATTCTCTGAAATACTTTCCATGCCCTTACCAATGTCATGCAAAAGACACGCTCTCTTTACGACAACAGGATCTAACTTCATCTCCTTAGCTAAAATTTCACCCATTATTGCTGTTTCTTTTGAGTGACTTAAGACATTTTGACCATAGCTACTTCTAAAGTAAAGCCTACCAAGCCCCCTAATAAGTCTCTTATCAAGTCCATGAATATTTAAATCAAATACTACCTTCTCTCCTTCTTCAAGGATAATATTATTTATTTCATTAGTAACACTATGAACAACTTCTTCAATTCTTGCGGGGTGAATTCTCCCATCTGTAATAAGTCTCTCAAGCGTTCTTTTAGCTATTTCCTTTCTTACTGGATTAAAACAAGATATAACAACAGCTTCAGGAGTATCATCAATAATGATATCAGCCCCTATTAATGTTTCAAGCACCCTAATATTGCGCCCTTCCTTGCCAATTATCCTGCCTTTCATCTCATCGTTAGGCAATGCAACAGAAGCAATAGTAAATTCAGAGCTAACTTCTGTAACCATGCGCTGCATGGTGGATACCAATATATCCTTTGAAAGCTTATCTGCTAAAAGCTGAGCCTCTTGTTCGCTTTTATTGATAATAATCTGAGCATCCCTTCTAGCCTCATTTTCAACTCTCTCAATGACGATCTTTTTTGCTTCCTCTTTCGTTAAGCCAGAAATATTTTCTAATTTTTTAACTAAAGATATTTCTTTTTCTCGTATCGTCTTTTCTTTTTGTTCAAATTCCTTAACTCTGGAATCAATTCTACTTTGTTGCTTATCAAGAGCAGACATTCTCTTGTCCAGTGTCTCCTCTCTTTGTAAAAACCTTTTTTCTAAGTTAAAAATTTCATTCCTTCGTTCTCTTATTTCCTTATCTTGCTGATTCTTTTCTTTAAGCATCTGAGCTTTTGCATTCGAAATAATCTGCTTTTTTTCATTGCCTATCTCTAAAATTGCTTCTTCTTTTATCTTTTCTAGCTTTTTACCTAAGTTTAATAAAGAAATTCTATCTAAAACAATTCTTATTGCAAAACCTAATACAACGCCTATAACAACAGCAAGAATAGAAGAAAAAGTAATATACAACATATAGCTTACCTCTTATCCTCTAAACTAACTAAATATAACTCCTTAAAAAGGAAATACTTAATATGTAAAGACTATTACTTTTCTTCTAGGGTTTTATCAACTAGCTCAAGAATAGCCATCTCAGCAGCATCTCCACGTCTCTGCCCTAGTTTAATAACCCTAGTATAACCGCCCTTTCTTTCTTTAAAAATGGGGGAAATATTGGTAAATAATTTATTAAGAATATACTTATCGTGTATAAACCTTGACACTTCCCTTCTGTTATGCACGCTATCTACCTTTGCTCTAGTAATTAGTTTTTCAGCAAATCTCTTAACTTCACCCAACTTAACTTTAGTAGAAGTTATTCTCTCGTGCCTAAAAAGAGAAATTACCATATTCCTTAAAAGCGCCCTCCTGTGGCTTGATTTCCTGTCTAATCTATTAAATCCTATCCTAGTCTTCATATGAAACAGTTTCCTTTTACTTAGATATTTTATCGTTTTTGTTTAATACTTTAATAGCCTCCGTCTTAGCCATCCCTAAGAATAACCCATAAATACTAAGCTTCTCAATTATTTCTTCTAAACTTTTTTTCCCAAAGTTTCTAGCCCTTGAAAGCTCTTCCGAAGTCTTACTAATAAGCTCCCCCAAAGTTTTAACATTCTCCTTAGTCAAACAATTTAAGGATCTAACAGACAAATCTAACTTCTTAATACTCATATTAAGCAAGTCAGATTCTTTCAATTCAGAATTTTCAAGCGATTGAACAATCTTATCCTCAAAATTCACCAATGGAAGTAAAAACTCTCGCACTACAGAAGCAGCCTTTCTTATAGCATCATTAGCACTAATTGCACCCGTTGTCCATATTTCCATAATAAGCTTATCATAATCAGATCGTTGCCCCACCCTAGTGTCCTCAATAGAATATGACACCTTTTCTATTGGGGAAAATATAGAATCAAGCGCAATAGTATTAACTTCTTCCAAATACCTAGCATTGTGCTCAGAAGAAACATAACCTCTCCCATAATTAACTTGAAACTCAAAATCCAAACTTGCATCACCTGAAAGTGTAGCAATAACCAAATCTTTATTTAATACTTCAACGCCCTCTCTTTCAAAATTAGCAGCTCTTAACACATTAGTGTCCCTACCATTAACAGAAAAACTTATAACCGTACTACTAATCCCCCTGTCTAGCTTTAAATGAATATTCTTAATATTAGCAATTACTTCAAGAGTATCTTCCACAACTCCAGGTATTAAATCAAATTCACTTGAAACAGCCCTCGAAGATCCCCCCTGATTAGACTGAATTCTCATAGCAGATATAGCGTACCCCTCAATAGAAGATAACAAAACTCGCCTTAGAGTATTTCCAATGGTAACACCAAACCCTTTCTCAAAAGGATATATTACAAATTTCCCATAAGAACCATCATCCTCTCCCCTTAAAAACTCAATCCTATCAGGTATAGTAAAATCTTTCAAAAGTTTATCTAAAGACATCAGTTAGTTCCTCCAATTAAACTCGTCTAGTTTTCTTAGGCCTACACCCATTATGCGGTATCGGAGTTACATCTGAGATTGACTTAACAACTATACCAGCCGATCCAACAGCACGTATAGCAGACTCTCTACCAATCCCTGGTCCTTTCACAAAGACATGTACATAATTAATACCAAAATCCTTAACCTTACCCAAAGCAGACTCAGCAGTCATCTGAGCAGCATAAGGAGTCGATTTCTTAGCCCCCTTAAACCCCATACCCCCCGCACTTGCCCAAGCTAAAGTATTACCCCTTATATCCGATACAGTCACGATTGTGTTATTAAAAGTAGCTTGTATATAAACATTACCCTCTCCAATAGTCCTCTTTACTCTTCTTTTGTTAGTCGATAATTTTGCACTCAATCTTCACCCTCCATATACAAAACAATCTTATTTAGCAGCTATTTTCTTATTAGCAACAGTTCTTCGCTTACCCTTTCTAGTCCTTGCATTAGTTTTAGTTCTCTGTCCCCTTAAGGGCAACCCCTTCCTATGCCTAACTCCCCTATAACATGCAATATCCATAAGCCTCTTAATAGACATAGCCAACTCACTTCTAAGCTTCCCCTCGACAACATAATCACTTTCAACTATCTTTCTAAGCTTATTAATTTCATTATTATCTAAATCCTTCGCTTTTTTATCTGGCGCAATATCCGTCTTTCTGCAGACTTCCAAAGCTCTAGCCCTTCCTATGCCATAAATAGATGTAAGAGCTATCTGAAGTTGTTTACCATTAGGTAAATCTATTCCCGCTATCCTAGCCATTATATCCCCTTATTTTTGTCTTTGTTTGTGCTTGAGGTTATCACAAATAATCCTTAAAACACCCTTTCTCTTTATTACCTTACATTTTTCACAAATCGGCTTCACGCTTACCCTAACTTTCATAACCTACCCCTAAATTTTTTGTAAAAAAGCACTCTTTTTATCATTCCCACGAGACACTCCTCGGGTCTTTAAATACGCATCAATCTGAATTAACGTATCAAGAGCCACCCCCACCATAATCAACAATGAAGAACTGCCCACGATCCTTGAGACATCATACGGAAATCTGAAGATAGTCTGCACCAAAAATGGAATTATTGCAATAATAGACAAAAAAATAGAGCCCGAAAATAGCGTTCTATTCATAATACTATCCAAATAGCCCTCCATTTCATCTGCCTTTATTCCTGGAATAGTACCTCCATTTTTCCTAATATTATTGCTTATATCCTTAGGACTTAATTGTATCTTCGAATAAAAATATGTAAACCCTACTATTAAGACTACATTCAACAAATTATAATAAAGTCCGTTGGGTCTTAGATAGGATAAAAATTGTCTTGCAAGTGCAGAAGTCTCAGCAAACCCACTCAAAATTTGCAAAGGCAAAGTAATAAGAACAGACGCAAAAATGACAGGTAGAACTCCCGATGGATTAAGTTTTATTGGTAAATACGAACTCACAGTACCCCTTGAACTTGCCCTAGCATAGTGTATAGCAATCCTTCTTTGTGCCTTATACTCATATATAATTAGCACTACGACTACAACAAAAACACCTAAAACCAATATCACAAAAACGGGATTAATATTTTGAGAAGGGTCTCTCATCCCCTGAAACAAATTAAACAAAGCCGCCTGCAGTCTCACTACTATTCCTGAAAAAATTATCAAAGACACACCGTTTCCAATTCCCCTTTGATTGATTTGTTCACCAAGCCACAAAAGTATAAAAGTCCCAGCCGTGACAGTCAAAATAGCAATAAAAATATATCTACTAAAAGGCATATTAAGTGCACCTGGAATACTTCTTGCGTAAAGGCTAGTAGCATACCCCTGGGCCAAGGCCGCAACAATCGTTAGATACTTTGTATATTTTTTAACCTTTTTTCTTCCACCATCCCCCTCCTGCATTCTCTTAAGAGAAGGAAAAGAATAAACGAGAAGCTGTATGATGATTGAAGCCGATATATAGGGTCCTATGCCAAGCATAAACACAGAAAAATTACTAAAAGCACCACCTGAAAAAAAATCAAAATAATTAGTGATCGAAAAATCTGCCTGTGCCTTAAAATAGCTCCTGAGAGCCACAGGATTTATTCCCGGTATTGGCAAATACGAACCAACCCTGAAAATAAAAAGAATAGACAGAGTAAACAAAAACTTAGTCCTTAACTCCTTGATACTAAACAAATTGAAAAACAAATCTTTCATCCCACTACCATTCTAAATTAACTTAATTTTACAACCCATTTTTACTACAAGTTCTTCAGCAGATTTTGAAATGCGAGAAATTTCAAAATCAACCTTCTTAGTAAGCTCACCGTTAGCCAAAATTTTAATATTCTTAACATTCCTGCCCACAAGTCCTTTCTCAAATAAAGTGCTACAACTTACTACATCACCAGGCTCAAATTTTTTCTCTATATCATCAAGCCCCACAATCTCATATCTTAACTTATAATCATAATTGGAGAATCCTCTCCTTGGAAGTCTCCTATAAAGAGGAGTTTGCCCCCCTTCAAATCCAGGCCTTGGCGAACTATTCCTAGCTCTCTGCCCTTTCTGACCTCGACCTGACGTCTTCCCAAGACCAGATCCGGACCCCCTACCTAAAACCTTTCTAGCCTTATTGGCCCCCAAAGGACTTCTTAACTTAACCACTTACCACCTCACTTATTAAAACCATACTAATTACCTTAACAAGCATCCCCTGTACCGATTTGTCCAAACTATGCCTTCTTTTATCTCCTATTCTCTTCAAGCCTAAAGCTCTTAATGTCCTTACCTTGTTATCCAATTTTCCAATCGAGCTTCTCTTGAGTTCAACTTCGACCTCAACACCACTTTTAGAAATAACCTCTCTATTCCTCTCCATCCTCCTAATAAAAGCCTTGTTTTTAGCCCTAGATCTTGAAGCCTTAAACCTACTTTTCTTAAGTTGAAGTCTTAATTTCCTCTTAATCATAAATCAACCCCATAAAGTTCTTAAAGTTTTCCCTCTTATTCCAGCCACTTTTCTACCATCCAAAACCAAATCAAATGCCCTAAAAGTCGCCTTCACCACATTCATAGAATTATTAGACCCAAGAGACTTGCTCAAAATATCATGCACCCCCACAGCTTCCATTACAGCGCGCACAGGTCCACCCGCAATAATGCCAGTACCCTCAGTGGCTGGCTTAATTAAAACCTTGGCCTTCTTAAAATCTCCAATAACCATATGAGGTAGTGTACCCTTCTTAATAGGAACAGACCTTAAATTTTTCCTAGCATTCGTGGAACTTTTCTTTATAGCATCGCTAGCATCATTAGCCTTACCAAACCCCCAGCCAACACGCCCTTCTCCATCACCAATAACCATAAAAGCAGCAAAGGAAAACCTTCTCCCCCCTTTTACAACCTTGGTAACCCTATTAAGTGATATTAATTTCTCTATTTGTTTCTTCTGAACCTGAGCTTCCACCCTATCTCCTCCTAAACATCAATACCAGCTTCCCGCAAAGAAGTCGCAAAGCTTGCAATAAGCCCATGGTATTTATAACCATTCCTATCAAAAATAAGTCTACTTATATTCTTCTCCTTAAGCCTACTCACAAGGACCTCTCCAAGCTTCCTTACATCGTCAACGTTTTTACTCAATTTAAGGCCCTTCTCAATAGTGGAAACACTTGCCAAGGTGTGCCCCACCACATCATCGATAACCTGAGCATAAAAATATCTGTTAGACTTAAAGACAGTAACCCTAGGTCTGTCTGCCACTCCAAGCCCAATCCTGCCCTTTATTTTCTTCTTGCGTTTCATATTTCTTTTTTCAGCTTCTTTTATTCTTTTCATAAATAATCACCTAAAACTTATTTCTTTACTCCCGATTTTCCTACTTTACGCTTAATTACCTCACTGTCATACTTAATACCTTTACCCTTATACGGTTCTGGCACCTTCAAGCTTCTAATCTCAGCAGCGACTTGTCCAACCCTGCACTTGTCTATCCCCTCAACTGAAATTTTAGTATTCCCATCAAGCTTAATAGAAACCCCCTCCGGTATTACATACTCAAACTGAGTTGAATACCCCAGATTAAAAAAAAGACTGCTCCCCTGCTGCTCCACCCTATAACCTACCCCATTAATAGTAAGGGACTTTGAAAACCCATCCGTCACTCCCTTGACCATATTAAAAATCAAGCTTCTATAAAGCCCATGAAAGGCTCTTGTCTGCTTATCCTCAAAAGCACGCTCCACAATAATGTTGTCATCCTCCACTCTAACCTTAATACCGCTTCCTACCACCTGATTCAATTTACCCCTCTTCCCCTCAATCGTTATCAAATTGTCCACAACGCCCACTTTAACAGAATCTGCTATCCTTATAGGAAGCTTGCCAACACGTGACATACAAACACCCCCTTACCAAACTGAACAAATGAGCTCACCGCCCACCTTGCTATCCCTAGCCTTCTTCCCGGTAATAACACCCCTAGAAGAGGACACAACCAAGATCCCATAGCCATTCTTTATCCTCGGCATTTTTTTATACGAAGAATAAACTTTTCTACCAGGAGTTGAAATAGCATCTATCCTGTTTATAGCAGGATTTCTCTTATTATCATAATTTAACACCACCCTAATAAAAGAAATACCATCTTTATCAAACAACCCATAGTCCTTAATATACCCTTCTTCCTTAAGAATATCTAAAATCGACTTATTTATCTTAGACATCTTCAGTTCCACAGATTCATGCCTAACTCTACTTGCATTTCTTATCTTAGTTAACATATCTCCAACTGAATGCGTAACCGACATAAACTCTCCTTACCAGCTTGACTTTGAAACACCAGGAATTAATCCAGCAGACGCATACTTCCTAAAACATACACGACACATACCAAAATCTCTCATATATCCCCTTGGGCGCCCACACAGCCTACACCTATGATTCTGCCTTGTTCTATATTTTGGCTTCCGTAAAGCCTTAATTATCATTGACTTCTTAGCCATAAATACAAACTCCTTTAGCTACTAAACGGCATACCAAACCTAGATAGCAAAGCCTTCCCTTCCCTATCACTTAAAGCCGTCGTTACTATAGTAACATTCAAACCAGACACTCGCTCTATTTTATCATAATCTATCTCAGAAAATATTATCTGTTCTGCTATCCCGAAAGAATAATTGCCATTGCCATCAAAAGAATTGCCGTTAACTCCTCTGAAATCTTTAACACGAGGCAAGGCTAAATTGATAAGCTTGTATAAAAATTCATACATAACATTGCCCCTAAGTGTAACCATAGCTCCAATTTCCTGTCCCTGTCTAATCTTGAAACCAGCAATAGCTCTCCTAGCCTTCGTCTTCACAGCCCTCTGGCCAGTAATCTGACTAAGCTCCTCAACAGCCGAATCTAAAAGCTTCTTGTTCTTAACAGCCTCTCCAACCCCCATAGAAACAACTATTTTTTCTATTCTAGGAGCCTGCATGATAGACCTATACTGAAACTCCTCAGCAAGCTCCTTCACAATACTTTCCCTATAATATCTCTTAAACTCAGGAACGTAACTCATACTTTAAACATTCCCCCCATTCTTCTTAAGAAATCTCTTCTTTTCATTGCCTTCAAATCTAAACCCTACCCTAGAAGCTATGCCCCCCACGAACAACATCACATTCGAGATATCCATAGCTGCCTCTTTATTAATTATTTTACTCTTTTCCTGAGGTGTCCTCGCCTTAATAACCTTTTTAACCATATTACAAGCTTCAACAGTAACCCTAGATCTCCCCCTATCAATACCAATAACTCTACCTATCCTTCCTCTATCTTTGCCACAAAGAACCTTTACGTTATCCCCCAATCTTAGCTTTGTCTTCATAATTACACCCCTATATTACCTCTGAAGCTAAAGAGACAACCTTCATAAAATTAGCATCTCTCAATTCCCTTGCAACAGGCCCAAAAACTCTCTTACCTCTTGGATTTAAATTAGCATCGAGTATAACACAAGCATTATCATCAAATCTAACATAAGTCCCATTCCTACGTCTTATCTCTTTCGAAGTTCTAACAACAACAGCCTTATACACATCTCCCTTTTTAACAGGAGAATTAGGAATAGCCTGCTTTACAGCGACAACAATTATGTCTCCAACCCTAGCATAACGCTTCTTACTACCACCCAAAACCTTTATACACTGAGCCAACTTACCGCCTGTATTATCAGCAACCGTTAAATACGTCTGCATCTGTACCATATTACTCTCCTCTAAAAAACAACAAAAATCACTTTGACTTTTCTAAAACTCCAACAAGCATCCACCTCTTCTCCTTACTAATAGGTCGAGCCTCAACAATCCTTACCTTATCTCCAACCTTTGATTCTTCTTTCTCGTCATGAGCCTTAACTCTTCTACTAACCTTTAGGTATTTATGATATATAGGATGCATTCTTCTCTGAACAATTTCAACAACTATAGATTTACTCATCCTATCGCTGACAACCCTACCGACTAGCTCTCTCTTATTTTCTCTTGCCATAAAACTAAACCTTCCTAATACCTATTTCATATTCATAGATTATCGTATTAAGCCTTGCAATATCCCGCCTTATCTCCCTTTTCTTTAAAGGGTTCTCAACATGCCCCACAACCGTCCTAAACCTCAAATCCATATACTCTCTCTTCAGCGACAAGCGCTTAGCCCTAATATCATCAAGAGACATATCCTTAAATTTCTTTAACATAGCCTACCTCAAATCTCTCCTTACAACAAACACCGTTTTAACTGGCAATTTAGAGCTAGCAAGCACCATAGCTTCCTCAGCAAGCTCCTTAGCTACGCCAGCCATCTCAAACATAACAGTCCCAAGCTTAACAGGAGCATTCCAATGATCAACACCCCCCTTACCCTTACCCATTCTAGTCTCAGCTGGTTTCTTGGTGTAAGGAATGTCCGGAAATATTCTTATCCAAACTTTACCACCTCTCTTAACCCTACGAGTCATAGCAATACGAGCTGCCTCAATCTGCCTTGAAGTAATAAAATCCGTCTCAAGAGAAACAAGCCCATACTCTCCAAAGGATATCTTATTCCCCTTCTGTGCTTGCCCAGTAAGCCTCCCTCTCTGCCTCTTCCTATACCTAACCTTTTTAGGACTCAACATTTAACTCTCCTTAAGATCCTAGATATCAAAAATCTTCCTCTAAACAGAATCATCTCCGGGCCCTGATTTTTCCTTAAAAAATTTACCCTCGTCTGAAACCCTTCTATTCTTGCCATCCTGGCTATTCCTATCTTGCGCTATCCCAATCTTATTAAAATTTTCACTTCTCTCCCTTGCAGGCTTTTTATTTATTACCTGACCAGCATCCGCATTAATTTTCCTCCCTAAAAGCTCTCCCTTAAATACCCAAACCTTAACGCCAATGATACCATAAGTCGTCTGCGCCTCAACAAAACCATAATCTATGTTAGCCCTAAGAGTGTGCAAAGGGATTCTTCCTTCCTTAACCTCAAAACTTCTAGCAATTTCAGCCCCACCGAGCCTACCCGAAACTTTAATTTTAATTCCCTGAAGACCTTTTGAAATAGAAGACGAAAGCGAAGTTTTTAAAAGCTTTCTGTAAGAAGCCCTATTTTCAATTTGCCTTGCTATCCCATTAGCAATAATCTGAGCATCAAACTCCGGCTTTTTAATCTCTTTTATCTTAATATTGATCTTTTTAGAAATCTTCCTAGTCAGCAGCTGCCCTATCTTTTCAAGGTTGGCGCCCTTAGCTCCAATAACAGAACCAGGCCTTGGAGTAGAAATAACCACTGTTACCCTTTGAAGATTATTTCTAATAATCTCTATGTCAGAAATATCAAACTTAATACCCCTGAGAAACTTCATAGTCTCTCGTCTTATCAAGAAATCTTCATAAAGTATCTCCGAATACAACTTCTTATCAAAATACCATTTCGACTTCCAGTCCTTATTAATCTTTATTCTTAAGCTATAAGGATGTACTTTTTGACCCATATCTTATTCTCCACTTCCCATCTTTTCATCAACTTCAACAAAAATATGACAACTTCTATTAACTAGTCTATCGGCCCTCCCTCTAGCTCTAGGCCAAACACTCTTACGGCGCCTTCCATCATCAACCATAACCACCTTCACAATGATCATATCCTCAGAAAGATTTTTATTATGATACATAGCATTTGATGCAGCTGATTTAACCACCTTACCCAAAAGCTTAGCCCCTTTATTGGGCATAGAATAAAGTATAGCAGCAGCCTCAACATAAGATCTACCACGTATATTATCAGCTATGGGCCTCACCTTCTTCGGGGAAGATGGCAGATTCTTGCCCCTTGCCGTATATCTCCTATTTACACCCATAACCCCCTACTTCCTTCCCTTCTTATCTGATTTAGCATGTCCCCTAAAAATCCTTGTCGGAGAAAACTCACCAAGCTTATGCCCCACAAGATCTTCAGTAATATAGACAGGAATAAAAGACTTACCATTATAAACAGATATAGTAAGACTTACCATGTCAGGTATTATTGTCGAAGCTCTAGAATATGTTTTAATAACCACTCTTTTCCCCTTACCAGAAGCTGCTAAAACTTTTTGATAAAGACTTTTTTCTATAAAAGGTCCTTTCTTAATAGATCTTGCCACTATAATCTCCTACTTACTTCTTCGCTTAACTATAAATTTATCTGAGTATTTCTTCTTTTTTCTAGTTTTATACCCCTTAGTAGGCTGCCCCCAAGGAGATACAGGATGGCGACCTCCAGAAGTCTTGCCCTCTCCACCGCCATGAGGATGGTCAACAGGGTTCATAGCAACCCCCCTCACCCTAGGCCTCTTTCCAAGCCACCTACTCTTACCAGCCTTGCCCCAAGAAACATTCATATAATCCTCGTTCCCAACCTCTCCAAGAGTCGCCATACATTTCTTAAAAATCATGCGCATTTCTCCTGACGGAAGCTTAACAGTAACATAATCATCATCAGAGGCAAGTATCATAGCATAACTACCAGCACTCCTTACAAGCTGCCCTCCCCTTCCAAGGCTAAGCTCAATATTATGCACCATCTTGCCAACTGGAATATTCTCAAGAGGAAGTGAATTACCACTTCTTATTGGAGAATTTGGACCACTCTCCAGTATGTCACCAACTTTAATCCCCTTAGGGGCAATGACATATCTCTTATCCCCGTCCCTGTAAACAAGCAAAGCTATATTGGAGCTTCTATTTGGATCATATTCAATAGACGCAACCCGAGCATACACCCCAAACTTATCCCTTCTACCAAAATCAATTTCCCTATACCTTCTCTTATGCCCTCCACCTCTCCTTCTGACGCTAATTCTTCCAGAAGAATCTCTCCCAGCTCTAGAAACCTTACCTCTAGTCAAAGACCTCAAAGGACTATTCCCCTTGCTCAAATCATCAAAGGACAAAGTTGTTTTATATCGCAAAGAAGACGTTTTCGGTCTATAAGTCTTAATACCCATATTTTCCTTTCTCCAAAACCACTAAAATATGTCTATCTTATCTTCTTTTTTAAGATAAATATACGCCTTTTTCCACGAAGAAGTTCTTCCTCTACCAATAGGGTAACCCTTCTTTGAAACCACTATCTTATTCTTGCTTTTAACATTAAGAACTCTACAAGCCACCGGAACAACACCAAAAAGCTCCTTAATTGCAGCACCAATATCTTTCTTATTAGCCTGCTTCTTAACCCTAAAAGCATAAACACTCATATTCTCTCGCTGAATATTAGTTTTTTCGGTGAGCACAGGCGAGATCATTATATCACAAGCTCTCATATTTCATCCTCAATATTCCCCTTTTATTTAACATAAAACTCATTAAGCCCTCTGACAGCAGACTCGAGAGCTATTAAATTCTTAGCATAAAACAAATCAACAACCCTAAGTCTATTAAAAGATAAAATCTTCAAATCTCTAATATTCTTTCCTGCTCTCTTAACCATCTGATCATCATTACCCAACAGAATAACTGTTTTTCCATTGGTTCTTATAAAATTCTTCATTATCAAAGCAAGCTCCCTTGTCTTCCCCGACTCAACAGTGAAATCTTCAATAACTTTAAAACTATCTTCCACAGACGCACGCAAACTAAGAACAGACCTAAAAGCAAGCCTCTTTACCTTCCTCGGCAATTTATAATTATAGTCCCTTGGTTTCGGTCCTAAAGCCACACCACCACCAACCCAAATTGGATTCCGCCTAGTGCCAACCCTTGCACGCCCCGTACCCTTTTGCTTCCAAGGCTTTTTAGAACTTCCCCTAACCTCAGCTCTAGTTTTAGTAGAAGCTGTCCCAACCCTCAGATTAGCCAACTCGTTCCGAATAGCATTATATATAGAACCATAGCTAATATCAACGTTAAAAACCCTATCTTCCAAATCTATAGACCGAATCTCCTGTCCTTCTTGAGAAAAAACTTTCCTTTCCATACTAAACACCCACTTTTTTCGCCTTTTTAACAATAACAAAAGAACCCTTAACCCCTGGTACAGCACCCTTTACCAAAAGGGCTCTCTTCTCTTCATCAACAAAAATAATTTCAAGATTTTGAATAGTTTGCTGCACGCCACCCATCCTACCAGCCATTTTAGCTCCCTTAAAAGTCCTAGCAGGCGTAGTAGCCTGTCCCGTACCGCCAAGATGTCTGTGAAACTTAGACCCATGAGAAGAGGGACCACCACTAAAGTTATGTCTCTTCATAGCTCCCTGAAAACCCTTACCCTTAGTAGTACCAGTAACATCCACATATCTAATCTCTCTGAAAACATCAAGTTTAATCTCATCACCAGCATCATAACCCTTAAAGCCTCTAAATTCTATAACATACTTCCTAGGTTCAATGTTCTCTAATTTTTTATACTGACCTCTTACGGGCTTTGACACCTTAAAACTCTTAAGGTCAACAGATCCCATTATAAGAGCATCATATCCATCTCTCTCTACCGTTTTCTTCCCTATAACATAATTGGACTCAAATTCTATTACCGTCACAGGCACCACAATCCCATCTTCTTGGAATATCTGAGTCATGCCCACCTTTTTTCCAATCAATCCCAACATTAAAACACCTCAAATTAATATACTTAACATCTCATCGCCTACTTAATATCCACTTCCACACCCGCAGGTAGCTCCAATTTCATCAAGGAATCCATCAAAGCAGAAGTAGGATCTAAAATATCAATAAGCCTTTTGTGAGTTCTCATTTCAAATTGCTCTCTTGATTTTTTATTAACATGAGGAGAACGCAAAACAGTATATTTCTTTATCTTTGTCGGCAAAGGAATAGGACCCTTTATTTGAGCTTTAGATTTCTGAACAGCCCTAACAATAGACTCAGCGCTCTGGTCCAATATCTTAACATCAAAACTAAAAAGCCTTACCCGTATTTTATCTCTAGCAATCAATTTAATCTCCTAAACTTTAGGGACACAAAAAGTATCCCTATCCCCCACTATTCCAATATTTCAAGAATACGCCCCGAAGCAACAGTTCTACCGCCTTCCCTAACAGCAAACTCAACATTTTTATCCATAGCTATTGAAGAGATAAGCTCAACAGAAATATCAACATTATCTCCTGGCATAACCATTTCTTTCCCTTCCAAAGTTACCATACCCGTAACATCTGTTGTTCTGAAGAAAAACTGTGGCCTATATCCTGGGAAAAACGGCTTATGCCTTCCGCCCTCTTCCTTAGTCAAACAATATATAGACGCCTTAAATTTCTTATGAGGAGTGATTGTGCCAATAGCAGCAATAACCTGGCCTCTTTCAATATCCTTTTTATCAACACCTCTAAGCAAAAGCCCAACATTATCCCCTGCCTGTCCTTGCTCAAGAATTTTTTGAAACATTTCAACACCAGTCACCGTTGTTTTCCTAGTCTCCCGAATTCCAACAATCTCAACCTCTTGCCCAACCTTAATAAGGCCCCTCTCAATACGCCCAGTAGCAACAGTACCGCGTCCAGATATAGAAAAAACATCCTCAACAGCAAGCAAAAACGGCTTATCAATGTCCCTTTCAGGAAGGTCAAAATAATTATCCATAGAATCAAGAAGCTCCTTTATACACTTAGTAGCCTCAGGATCATCCGGATTTGACATAGCGCCAAAAGCCGCTCCCTTTATTATCGGAGTATCACCAGCAAACCCATACTTCTCAACAAGCTCCAAAACTTCAACCTCAACAAGTTCAACAAGCTCAGGATCTGCCAAATCTAGTTTATTCAAAAACACTATTATTTTTTTTATCCCCATTCTCTGTGCAAGAAGCAAATGTTCTTTCGTCTGAGGCTCTGCCCCGCTGTCAGCCGCAACCAATAGTATAGCAGCGTCCATCTGAGCCGCTCCAGTAATCATATTTTTAATGTAATCGGCGTGTCCCGGACAATCAACATGAGCATAATGCCTACTTGCAGTCTCATACTCAATATGTCTAGCATTAATAGTTATCCCCCTTGCCTTCTCCTCAGGTGCATTATCAATATCTTCATATTTAAGCGCACGAACGTCCTTGTTTACCTTTGAGCAATAAATACTAATAGCCGCCGTCAATGTTGTCTTCCCGTGGTCAACGTGCCCTATTGTACCAACATTCATGTGCGGTTTTGTTCTCTGAAAAACTTCCTTAGCCATGAATCACCTCCTAAACTTATACTCCAAATCTTTATACCTAGCCTTTAAAAATCCTTATCTTAAGAATTCCATCCTACTTCCCTAATAATATACAACAATTACAAAATAAATAGAACCGCCACACTGTGCTGCATATCAAAAAGACCATCTCTTATTAGAAATTGACCCGACTCCCGTGTTTTTCTAAAAGAAATCTTTAACAACTCTAGTAGTCTACAAATTATTTGACATGTAGTCAATAACTTTATCATCTTATTCTGATACAATCTTCTTTAATTGGTTAAATAAGACAAAAAACAAACATAATGACTCACTATTCCACATTCCAAGCAAGCCATTTCATTGTCTCTTTAAAACAGCACTAAATCGATAAAGAATCGTATCCAAGTATATTTACAATTCCTAATCCTACATAGCAACGTTACATATTATTCTATAATCAGCAAAAATGAAGTGTACAAGAAGCTCAACCTTTAGGTATAATTGCGTAGGTCCTATGCATCATTATTTAATTTTTTTCATTAATCATGTGCAAGAGACACGATTAATGAAAAAAATGGCAAAATTATTATAACGACCCTTGTGTCTATGAATGTATCATGTATGAAAAACAACCCTATGAAGGCACAAAATAATACCAGAGAGCTCACCTATATTGTTAGCATAAATAAAAATACACAAAAAATTGAAATAGTAAAATTCGAAGCTGACAGTAAAGACAATTTAATAATTACTCTTAAAAACAACAAAAAAACTGACATAAAACAAAATTCATTAGCAATTTTTAAAAAAGGCAACAAAACAGGCCATATAATCAAAGAAGGTCTTAAGGCAGGAGAAAAGAAAAAATTTAAATTGAATATCAGCGTAAACAAAAGAAAACAAAATATATTTCATATTTTCTTAAAACAAGATTGATAAATTAATCTTTACCCTTATGTGAGACTACTAAATTTTAAGTCTGCTGAAATGCCTACACAAAATATATAGCTACTAAAATTATTATATTGAACTATACTGCGGCTTCAACCAGTATTTTGTAAGAGTAAGGAACAATAAAATCATAAAGGCCACATAGTTTGAAATTATGAAGGCATACCCTAGGGAATCTTCCATGATTCCAAAATATTGAAAAATAAGCACAACCGGCAAGCGAATAACCCAAAGACGAACACAAACAATAACCATGACAAGTTTTGTAAATCCCGAGCCAATCAACCCTCCAAAAAAAACTTGTTGCAACCCATATCCAACAGTTCCAATTGATGCTAATAACAAATAGTCATTAGCATAACTTAAAACTTCCAAATCATCCGTAAAAAAAGTTACAATAACCTCTCTGAAAGATATTATAACCACGTTGATTGTAAATAAAACTATTAAAGACAAAAAAAAGCCCTTCTTTAGGGCGTCCCCTATTCTATCGAAATTTTTAGCTCCAAGATTTTGTCCAACAATTGTAATAATTCCAGTACCAATACTCATTCCAGGAAGAAGCAGAAATGCAATAATACTATTCGTAAGTCCGTAAGCGGCTAAAAATTTAGGACTAATTTGAATCACAAGATAATTGAAAACCAAAAAAGAAAGAGAAGTCATAATCTGTCCAAAAGCTGCTGGAAACCCTAAATTAAAAATATTTCTCATTACGGCAGCATCTGGCATCATGTCCCCTAAATTTATCTTAAAACCGCGATTTAGCCCATAAGTTAGAAACAAATAAGAAAAAACTGTTACTAATTTTGAAAAAAAAGTAGCCCAAGCGGCACCAGCAATACCTAAATCAAAAGTAAACATTAAAATTGGATCAAGAATAAAATTGATAATATTTGCAATCAAAATTATTACCATAGAAATAATGGTTTCTCCCTGAGAATTTAATATATATACAATAGAAATACTTAAAAACATTACGGGTATCGCATAGGCTGTGACATAAAAATAAGACTTAGTAAGTTCCATAAGATCGCCCTTAACAGACATAAAATCTAGAATAGAATCTATGGATAGCAAAATAAAAACTGTAACAAAGAGAGATGATATGAAATTTAAAAATAATAATTGTCCTGCATATTTTGAAAACTTAGAAAATGTACCCTCTCCAATAGCTTTAGACATCAATGATATGCTTCCCATAGCCATCCCCATAGCAAAAACCATAATAAGAAAATTAATAGGACCCGTAAGAGATAGTGCAGCAAGAGGAACAGCACCAAGTTTTCCTACATAAAACATATCTGTAAGTTCGTAAAAAGCCTGAATAACATTAGTCACCAGAATGGGCAAACTAACAACTGACAATACTTTATATAAATTCCCTTCTAATATTAACTTTCTAGTTCTAGCTTGACTCGTTGCCATATGAATTTAGCCTTTCATCACTTATTTCTACCAAACCACAAAGTTTTTCAAAACAAGCCATTTACTTAATATCTAATTTTAAACCACAAACAAAACAGACTACTCAACTAGTAAAACTTTTTGTGCCTCCAAGAACCGTTAAGAACAATAACAAGAGTAATAAAGAACCCAATATAGCTTGGAATTGCAGCAAAAACCCAAATATACTCGAAAATTACACCAAAATATTTAATTATTAACATAATAGGCATTGCAACAAGCCACACTCTAGTAAAAGTCACAACCATAACTAAATTGGTTAAACCTGCTCCAATCAGAGCACCCTGAAGAGCAAGTTGAAAAGAAAATCCAACGCTACCAATGGCAATAAAAAATAGATAATAATTTGCATACTCTAAAACTGTTTTATTACCAGTAAACAAAGATATCAAAAAATTTCTGTTAATAATTAAAATTAATGTTGTAGAAATAGAAATTAGACCTATGACAAAAAATCCCTTACGCAAAGCCTCGCTGGCTCTTTTTATTTTACTTATACCAAGATTTTGTCCGATTATTGTTGCTAAAGCAGAGCTAAAGGCCATTGCAGGCAGAAATAAAAATGTATCTATCATGTTAGAAATACCGTAGGCAGCCAAAAAATCAGTTCCGATTGTTACAATAAACGAATTGAAGATGATAAAAGAAAAAGATACCATAGCCTGACTTAAAGACGCAGGGATACCACCCTTGAGCATCCGAAGCAAGTAATCAAGATTAGGCATTAAATCTTTAATATAAATTTTTAAACATTTATTAAAACAGAAGGCAATAATGGGATAACTTACAACGGTAACTAACTTTGAAAAAAGAGTGGCCCAAGCAGCACCAGCAATGCCTAAGTCAAAGGTAAATATTAGCATTGGATCAAGAATAAAATTAACAATATTTGCAATCAAAATTATTATCATAGAAATAACCGTGGAGCCTATTGCATTTAGTATAAATACAATAGCCATGCTTAAAAACATTACAGGTATTGCATAAATAGCTATGGAAAAATACTCTCTTGCATAATCTTTAAGCTCTCCAGAAGCACCAATATAATCTAAAATCGAATCAATAAAAATGAATGCCGATAAAGCTACCAATATAGAAAGAAGAAAGCTTAAGGTTAATAACTGACCTGAGTATCTAGCTGTTTTCTTGTAATTGCCCTCCCCAAAACTTCTAGCTATTAAGGATACGCTACCTATACCCATGCCCATTCCTAGGGATACAATAAAAAAATTTATGGGCCAAATAAGAGAAAGCGCACTCACATATAAAGTACCAAGTTTTGCTACATAAAACATATCAGTTAACTCATAAAAAATCTGAATAATGTTAGTGACAACTAGGGGTAAACCAACGACGAAAATTACTTTATATATATTTCCATTGATGACAAGATCCCTTGTTTTGTCTTGCTTTGCTATCAAAAATATTCTCCTCAATAAAACGAAACTTCTATTCTTCTAAAACTTTCTTGATCCTTGCTCCTAAAGAATTTAACCTACCAACAACTTCCTCATATCCTCTCTCGATTTGATAAACATTTTGAATCTGGCTCTTTCCCCTAGCACAAAGAGCTGCAATAAGCAAAGACATGCCCGCTCTAACGTCAGGAGAAGATAGAACGCTTCCCTTAAGAATCGTTTTCCCTGTAACAACCACCCGATGCGGATCACAAAGAACAATTTGAGCACCCATCTTTATCAGCTTGTCTACAAAAAACATTCTCGATTCAAACATTTTTTCAAAAATAAGAACAGTACCCTGCACCTGAGTAGCAGTCACTATAACTATACTTATAAGATCTGTAGGAAAAGCAGGCCATGGCCCATCATCAATTTTAGGAATGTGCCCTCCAAAATCCGGCCTTACCCTTAAATCTTGCTTCTCCTTGACGTATATATTCTCCTCATCATACTCAAAATCAATTCCAAGCTTTGAATATACATGCTTTATTAAAATAAAATGCCTAGGATCAGCTCTATTAATCTCAAGCTCCCCTCCTGTTAAAGCAGAAAGGCTAATTAAGGACCCTACCTGCATAAAATCAGATCCTATGCGAAACCTAGTTCCCCTTAACTTTTTAACACCCTTTATTTTAACAATATTAGAACCAATGCCATTGATATTAGCTCCCATAGTATTTAACATCCTACACAAATCTTGCACATGCGGTTCGCATGCAGCGTTCATTACCACGGTCTCCCCATGAGCAAAAACAGCAGCCATGATAATATTTTCAGTGGCAGTAACTGATGCTTCATCTAAAAACATCTCAGTTCCAATTAATTTATCTACTTCTAAAATAATTCGCTGTTCATTATCTATTAACCTGGCTCCAAGCTTACTGAGCCCATAAAAATGAGTATCAAGTCTCCTCTTTCCAATAACATCACCTCCAGGAGGAGCAATGTTAATCTTTCCACACCTAGCAAGAATAGGCCCAATAAATAAAATAGAAGCCCTAATTAAATCCGTTAAAGAAGAACTCATCTCAGTCTTGGTAATATTTAAAACCTTAATTCTGACAATATTGTCCTCTCTTAAAACCTCAGCACCCACGTCCTTTAAAATTTTCAAGATAACATCTACATCTTTAATATTTGGGATATTTTCCAATACAACCTCTTCATCTGTAAGTAGCGCAGCTACTATACAAGGCAAAGCTGCATTTTTATTACCGCTAGCCGTTATTTTCCCACCTATCCTAAAACCACCTTCTACAAGGTATTTGTACATTATTTTGCCTCCAGTTTGAACACAATATTTATCTTGCCATCAATAGCTTAAATATCACCTTGACTTTCTAAACTACCTTTAAAACTAATATACTCCCTTACATTTTCCACTAAAACAGCCTTACCCTCATCATCAATCTCAACTATAGCGCCATTAAAGCCAAGCCCTTCCCAAGATTCAGTAAATCGATTGTGTAGGAATCCTTTTAAAAATTTATCTATCTCAAGTTCAGGAACACATCCAATAACACTATTTAAACTTCCAACCCTACCAAGGTCAGTAATAACAGCAGTGCCTTCTAGGATTCTCGGATCGGCTGTTAATATTCTCCTTCCAATGCCAAAACAAACACTAACTCTAGATTTTAAATAAAAAAACATAGCATTCGTTTCAGCCGTAGTGTTTGAATCAAAAAGTACGATTATGTTATTTGTGTGTAATTTTATTTTTTCATAAAGATAATCAAAAGCAAAAAAAGGATTATTAAAATTATGTTTCGTAACTCCCGTCTGCCCAACAAGTCTAATTACAGCAACTCTAATACCATTAACGTTGTAAATAAAGTAAGAGTAACCCTTCAGTCTAACAGGATAATTTAGAGGCTTTAAAATAAAACTATATTTATCAAGTTCACCCCCCAGAGCAGACCTTGCGAATGCATTCTCTCCTAAAGTTAATACATCAACGCCATATTTTCTTAGCAAAAAAACATGACGCTTACAAAGTCCTCTAAATCCCGTAGTAAAATTATTACCAGACACTACAAAATCAATTTTTTTGTCCTCTTTAAAAGTAGACAAAAACTCTTTTATCACAATAATACCGGGCTTGCCTACAACTTCCCCAGTAATTAAAACTCGCAAAGCCACCAAAACCTCTCTCTCTTTATTTATCTGGATTGAAAAACTTAGAAATAATACTTTTTACAATAACGTTTGATAAAAAATAGCTTATGGTAATCGAAATAATAATCATTAACAAAACCAAAACAAACTGAAAAAAAGGAGAAATAATAATATTAAGTCTGGCAACAAAAACAAACTCAAGAAAAAAAACCAAAAGCATTAAAGACAAATTAGTCAGTGAACACAAAATAAAATATAAAATCTTCATAAGTTAGTTCTTTCTGTTCTTTATAAATAAATCACAAATCGCAAATAACCCTATACCTATGACAACATAGCTGTCTGCAAAGTTAAAAGTTGGCCATCTCTGAAGCCCAAAAATACCAAAAAATTTTACATCCAGGAAATCCACAACTCCTAAAGGTCTAAATAATCTATCAATAATATTCCCAATACCACCAGATAAAATCAATAAAAGCGAAATCCTGCTCACGCTATTCTTTTCTTTTAAGGAAAAATAAAAAACAAAAACTAAAACAACAACAGGAAGCACAAGAAAAAACAAATTCTTCAAACTATCATCAATATTAGAACCTATTGAAAATAAAATCCCAGTATTCCTAACATGTATTATTTTAAAAAAATCTCCAAAAATAGATAAATATTCAGATCCAAGTTCGACATATTGAACAATTAAAGACTTAGATAATTGATCAAAAAAAACCAAAACAGAAATAAATACATAACTATTAATCAATCTAATTTTACTTATACCCATACAAAACCCTCACAAATTGGTGTCTTTATCAATAAACTTGATTTTCAATTCTGCATAACTCCTAAAATACTCCATTAATTTTATCAAACCAAATGTTTCAGTAAAATAATGACCCGCAAATATTAAATTCACACCACACTCCTGGGCCAAAGGGTATATCTGATGAGAAGTATCTCCTGTTATGAATAAATCAACGCCATGCTCCAGAGCTTCCTCAAAAAAAGAATATCCAGAACCACTAACAATAGCCACCTTGCAAACATATTCTTTAAATTCTTTACAATAAAGAAGATGTTTATTGCGCATCCTAATCTTGCTAAGGATCTCAGAAAAATTAGCGTTAGCAACAGCAATAATACCCAAATCAGCTCCCCTATAATTTGCAAAAGGAATAGGATCTTTAAACCCAAAAAAATCGGAAAACACCTTGCTATGAGAATAGATAGGATGTGCATCCATCGGTAAATGCAAAGAGTAAAGAGCTATATCTTTTTCAATAAGATACTTAATCTTTTCATACATAATAGAGACAATTCTCTCAGATTTCGACCAAAAAATACCATGATGAGTTATTAAAAAATCATAATCCCTAGCTTCTCTTAAAGTCATCATACTTGCATCAACAGCAAAAGCAACCTTGCCAACCTCAGCCTCCAAATTGCCCACCTGAAGACCATTAAGCCCCTTATCAATATCTTTAAAATCCTTTACCCGAAACATATCATCCAACTTGAATGCTAAATCCTTAACTTTCAAACTAAACTCTCCAAATTGCAGCATAACTTCTCCCACCTTTGTGTTCCCTATGAGAATAAAGATTATGCTCACAATAAGTACAAAGACCTGAATCCTTAATGTCTAAATTAAAATTAGAAATCAGCCCTAAATTAAAACTGCCATTATCAAAGTACATTCTATCATTTCTCTTACAAAAAGATACATCCAACAACTTCTTACTAAATTTTGATTTTACCTTTGCTAAAAATTCCGAAGAAATTTCATAACAACATGCCCTATTGTAAGGACCAAATACAACTTTTAAATCTCCAAAACTTGACCCCATCTTCTCAAACATAAGCAACATCTTAAGGATAATAAGTTTAAAACTCCCCCTATATCCACTGTGAATAAGCCCGATATATTTTTTCACACTGTCAAAACAATATATCGGAAGGCAATCTGCGTAGTAAGCAAGAAGAGCAACATTATACGAAGAAGAAACAAGTCCGTCCCCCACCTGAAAATTAACAAAATCATCAAAAACTTCATGAACAATATTTGTATGTAATTGTTTAAGATATTTTATTTTCTTATCCTTGTGAATAAAATCTAGCTTGTCGCTACTTATATTCTTAACACTTAAATCAAAAGGCTGCTTGGTATAGATTAACTTAATTCTGGGATCCAATTCAAATTCGTAATAAAGATCCTTCTCAATTACCCTCATAATCTAAACTCTTCACCAAGATAAAGCTTTTTAGCCTTTTCGCTATTTACAATGTAGGAAACATTCCCCTCATCAAGCACCTGTCCTTGGTAAATAATATAAGCCCTGTCTATTATGTCAAAAGCATCCCTTACATTGTGATCTGTAATTAGAACACCAATATTCTTACTTTTTAAAACCCTTATTATATTCTTTATATCACCAATAGCAATAGGATCAATACCTGCAAAAGGTTCATCAAGCAACAAAAAATATGGGTTAACCGCTAAGGCCCTAGCTATTTCAGTTCTTCTTCTCTCCCCACCAGAAAGAGTATAGGCCTTTTGATGCTGTATTCTCTTTATCTCAAATTCTTTAAGCAGATTTACAAGCTCAATCTTACGCTCAGCTTGAGACAAATCTTCTCTCCTCTCAAGAGCAACTAAAATATTATCTTCCACCGTAAGCTCTCTGAAAATAGAAGGCTCTTGTGGCAAGTATACAATACCTATCCGAGCTCTCTCATACATATTAAGACCAGAAACATCATAATTATTTATTAATACACGCCCACTATTAGATTTAATAAACCCCACAATAGTATAAAAGGTAGTAGTCTTACCGGCTCCATTTGGGCCAAGCAAGCCCACAACTTCACCTCGATGAATACCAATAGTAACACCACCAACGGCTACTTTCTCTCCGTACTTTTTAACAATGTTATCTGCCTTAAGCACAATATCATTCACACAGCCAACATTGAGCCTTTCCTTTACTGATTTTATTTTATCTCTTTTCTTCAGAAACATCTTCTTCTGTCTGAGTAAACCTACCCTCAACACTCCCCTCAAGACTGTATTTATTAGTCTCAGTATTAAAAATTATCCTTGCTGCAGAATAATAGTTATCATCTTGATAAATGACAGGAACCCCTTCAAGAACAATTTCTTTTTCTTCTTTATTATAAATGCCATTCTCAGCTCTTGCAAAAGTATCTCCCTTATATATCCTAACAGAATACTGCATAACATAAACGTTTGATTTATGTCCTCCTTCTATCCTTTCAGCCTTAACAACGAGTTCATTTTCTAAATCCTCAAGTTCAACATCCCTTTGAAGATAAAAATTATCCAATTTTCTGTTAAAGAATAAAAATTGTGCCTTAACATTCATTTTATTTTTGTAATCTTCATAATACACGCTTCCACGGGCCTCAATATAAGAACTACCTTCCCCATAAATTTCAATCTCATCAGCCCTAAGTTTAAAATCAGATGAAATAACCTCAGGATTTCCCTTCAAAACAACTCTCCTGTAAAGAGAAGACATAACCCCTTGAGAGAAATCCGCTTTGAAGGTAAAACTATTTTTCTTTTGCGTGTTTTTCTCTATTTTAGTTCCCTCAAGTCCCTTTTTATCTTGAGCATAACTACTAGACAAAGAAATAAAAATCAAGAAAATAACAATACTTCTCATCTTACCAGCCCTTCCATACCAGAGTAAAAATAAAAATGATTATGATTTAAAAAGTATGAAAACCCCTTTCCTTTTATACTGCTATCATCAAATCTAATCAACACTATCTCATTTGGTGGTGAAAACATTTTCTTGTCATTATCCCTCCACAAAAGTCTATTCGTGTTCACTAAATAATAATTGTTCTCGTCTTCTATTTTCAACTCCACAGAATCTTTCATATCTAAGTTTTTAGTGATATGAGATCCTTCTAGTTTATTAAATTTGCCTGAAATTTTATTGTCCAAAGAATGATACAAAAACCGTCCATTATTCACCTCATAAATCTTATAATCATGAAAATAATTAAAACTTAAGGATTCCAGCACCGTTTGTTTCTTACCACCCACAATATTGTGATAACTAATTCCCAATATCTGTATTGAAGGAGTCTCTTTAGCAGCCTCTGATCTACTAGAGTACTCATTGTAATCAAAAGTACAACTGAGAATAAACAAAGATAGCAAAAAGGAGAGTGGACAAAACCTCTTCACACAAATACCCTGAACAAATCTACAAAGTTTTCTATGATCTTTTCAACGAACCAAGTAAATAACAAAATTTTGAAACAACCCTCATTAACCAATTTAAGTAATCACATTTTACATCATTAAATATAAAAAAAACCTGTGGGCTTTCAAATTGGCAAGTCTTTTATTGAAGCTAAAACTATTTAAAAATGAATCTTTAATCTGCCTATAAATTACATCATGAACAACAAAATATCTCTTAAGGTCTATCATAAAGCCTATTTTATACCTAACAGCTGCTTAAATTACTTAACTACTAGCAAACTCATATAACCTTGAATCAATCTAGTAAGAACTAAAACTTTAAAAACAAGGAGCTAGCGTTTTTCAAAAACGATCCAACACGATCAAAAAGAAAAATACCACATAAATGGGTACTGATATGTCATTTATCGATGACTTATCCTACATGTTTCCTGTCTGAACATCAAATTAAAATCAATCATAATAATGTTCAAGCTCATCATCCCTTCTATAAATTAAAATTTCATTTTCTTTAAACCAAATCGGTATTTCACGAAGAGCATCCTTAACATTAGCCGCAGCATGAATGACATTGTAAATTGAAAATTTTTTCTCATTTGCATAATTAAAACTATGATAGGAAAAATCACCTCTTATTGTACCAGGGGAAGCCGTTTTTGGCTCTGTAGAGCCACAAAGCTTCCTGACAACTTCAATAGATTCAATACCCTCAACCACAAACGCAAACACCGGAGCACTCATTATAAAATCAATTAAAGACTTCCAAACAATTTCTCCATGTCTTGCAGCAATATCATCATACAAATAATGCTCCTCTGCCGTTTTTCTATTAACTAAAACCATCTTAGTAGCTACAATTTTTAATCCCGCTCTCTCGAACCTAGCAATTACATTACCAATTAAACCTCTTCTAACACCATCGGGTTTAATAATGCATAAAGTTTTTTGTATTAAACTAGACACAAAACCTCCTCATAAAATACAAATCAGGTTAATTATAACTTATAATTAACCTGATTAATAAATATCTGTTCCGAAATATATAAATATAAAAATTAATAACGGGATGAAATAACATATCTAGATACCCCATTACCTTCCAATAAAACAAAACCACCATAAACAAAGCTTAACCCTAAAATTGTAAATTAAAACAATTAAATTAGGAACAATTTCCTCTACATATTAAACACATAAACCCTATTAACACACCCTGGCAATAAATAACCGTTTTATATCTTAAGTCTTAGACGAAATGCCCTAAGGGTAGTAACTTTGTCTGAACTACTAACGCTCCCTCCAACAGGAAGCCCAGATGCTATTCTTGTGACATTAATATCTAAATCCTTTAAAATACTCTTAATATAATTAGCCGTTACATCCCCTTCAACGCTAAATTCTGTAGCAACAACTACCTCCCTAGCCCCAAGTACTCTGGCATATTTTGCCAGCTTATCAAGGTTTAGTTTACCAGGGCCAATATCTTTTAAAGGATCAAGATGCCCATGAAGCACAAAATAAAATCCATCATACTCTCTGGTAGACTCAATAACCTCCAAGTCTTGTGGTGTTTCCACAACGCAAATTAAACCTTTATTTCTATTTAAATCTGTACAAATGTCACAAAACTCCCCCTCAGCAAAATTGTAACAATTCTTACATTTTCCTATCCTAGAATGAAGATTAATTAAACTTTGACCAAGATTTTTCGCATACTCATCACTACTAGATAAAATATCATAAACCATTCGTACCGCTGTTTTTTTGCCTATACCCGGCAACTTAGAAATTAAATTAATTAAATCTTTTATAATCAAATCTTAAATCCCAAATGGAATAGAACCCATCGCCTTTGACTTTATCTCTTCCTTAACCTTAAAAATAGCATCATTAAAAGCTGCCTTCATCATCTGCTCAAGTGCTTCATTGTCCAAATCACTAAAAAACTCTTCCTTAACTGTAACCTTTTTAACAAAAAATTCTCCATTCATCTCAATAACAACAACATCGTTCCCTGCCTTGCCATAGACAACAATCTGAGACATTTCTTTTTTAATATTGTCAACGTTGTCCTTAAGGTTTGACATATTTTTTAAAAAATCTAACGGATTGACAGCCATACCCTACTCCTTCACCTCAATTGCTCCAAAAATGTTTTTAATTCTCATCACCTCATTCTCAAATTCATCATCACTATTCTTAAAATGACCCTGAAACACAACCTCTAATTTGGGAAATTCCTTGCAAAATTCAGCCCTTATCTCACCTTGATAAGCCTGAAGCTGATTATACTCAAACAGACTAAAAACCTTATAATAAAGCACCCCATTCTCAATCAAAACCTCTCCCGAATACATTAAAGTTTGTACATACTTAGATACGAAATAGACAAACCTCTCCTTAATTTTATCACTCTCTTCTAACTTATTAAAGTCATCTTCCGTCTCTATGAAAATATCATCAATCGAATCAGAATCCAAACTTTCAGACGACTCCGCTTTAGATCTTAAAGAGACAGAATCACTTTTGTTTGACTCTTCTGTTGAGACAATGCTCTTTGCTTCCAAGTTTAAGTCAATATCAGCTATACTAAGCCCAACCTCACCACAAACCTTATCTTCAATGTTTTGTATTTGCTTAATTAAAACATGATTTGGTATATAATCCTTGAGTCTAACTATTTTAATAAAACTAATCTCAAGTTCATACCTAGGGTTTACCGAAAATTGTAAATCCCTATAGGCGTCAAGCAATATACTAATGCTCCTTTCAATGTGGTTTAAGTCAAACTCCAATAATTTTGCTTTTAAATACTCAGACTTAACTCCAATAAAAGCAAGATTTTTAATATCTAGTTTTAAAAACAATATTTCTCTAAAAAATTCAATTACATCAAGAAGAAACTGCTCACATGAAATTCCCGTCAAGAAAGTCTCATCTAGGATATGAATCAATTCCTTTAAATCTTCATCAAGAATACTTAATGCTAATTTTTCCAAAAATTCATCACTAGCTAATCCCATCTTAGATTTTATTTGTTCAAGTTTTATATCAGAATTACTAAAAGAAACAATTTGATCAAAAAGAGTATAAGAATCTCTTACACTCCCTCCGCTCTTGTACGCAATCCATTTCAGTGCTTCATCTTCGTATTTAATACCATCTTCAAGACAAATTCGCTTTAACATCTCATAAATCTTCTTTAAGGGTAAGAGTCGAAAGTTAAAATGTTGACATCTACTCTTTATTGTATCGGGAAGTTTATGTACTTCTGTAGTCGCAAAAACAAAAACAATATAACTAGGAGGCTCTTCAATTGTCTTTAAAAGAGCATTAAAAGCAGAGTTTGAAAGCATATGCACTTCATCAACAATGTAGATTCTATACTTCGAACTAGCAGGAGGAAACATTATTTCTTCCTTAATTTGCCTAACATCCTGTACAGAAGTATTTGAAGCGCCATCAATTTCAATAATATCGAGACTATTGTCATTATCAATGGACTTACAACTGGTACATACCCCGCAAGGAGTAATCGTAGATCCTGTTTTGCAATTCAAACACCTAGCAAAGGCCCTCGCAGAAGAAGTCTTCCCAACACCTCGTGGCCCTGAAAATATGTAAGCGTTAGCTATCTTATTGTTTTCTATTGAATGTTTTAAAGTCTCGGCAACAAAATCTTGTCCTTCAAGAGAATTAAAATCTCTAGGACGCCTCCTAATGGCAGTACCCCTTAAAGATATCATCTCATCTCTCCACACACAAACAAAATCTCAATTCAAAACCTAGATACAAAAACACAGTCCATCAAATAAAAAAGAGCACTCTTTAAACGACATAACGCACTGTCAATGCACCACAAAAGTACCAACCCCCAAGAAAGCCATTGTCCACTTACCCAAAGACAACTAAACCTAAGACGTACGCACTCACCAAGAAATCACTTACCGCTGCTACCTTCCAGTCCTGACGGGATTAGGCAATCCTTAATAGTGCGGGTCCTAGGAATCGGAAAGAATGGGATTCGAACCCATGATACACTTTCATGTATACACGCTTTCCAAGCGCGCGCCTTCAGCCACTCAGCCATCTCTCCAAACTCAGCAACTTCCGTGCCCAAGAGGACTTGAACCTCTGACCTTCAGAACCGCAATCTAACGCTCTATCCAGCTGAGCTATGGGCACAATAAATATTAGGTTTATTGTAATAAAAAACATTATTTATTACAATAAACTCAACTTGCAAAGCACGGTCAGATATCTTTAGGCTCAGGAGTTTAGGAACAATTATTTGCGAAAGGAGAAGCGGATGGCTATCAAGTTTTCAGCTATCATCACGACGATACTTTTGTTACTTACGTCATGCTCAAAATCAGAGGGGGATGCAGGGAAAGATGAAATCAGCATTGAAACAAAAATTATAAAAAAAACCGACACTTATCAAAATAACGATGTTTTTCACATAGATGCCCAGATTCCAATCATATTGGGGCTGGATCTTGGACTTGAAAACATTATAAAAGAATGGAAAGCCCACAAGAAGGCCGAAAATTTAGAGGAAAAAACTCCAAAAGAATCCAATCATGAATATTTTTACCATTCTGAATTTGAAATATTTGAAAATGAAGACCTCCAAGTCACATCTATTTTGTACTCACAGTACACAATAGAACAAGGGGCTGCAAATGGAATTACAACATACCATCCCATTAATCTGAGGGGAAATAAAATGATTCAAATATCAGACATAATTTCAAAAGATCAACTAGACTCTTTGATGCAAGTACTGAAAGAACAAGTTAAAAAAGAAGTTAAAGAGTTCAGTAAAGGCGACATTAACCAAAGCTTATCCAAAGACAGCTTCGAAGATACTTTTAAAAAAAACAAATACTACTTTAAAAACAATAATGTAATTTTCTTCTACGACCCACTTACAATAAGTGATCACGCAAGTGGAAAGATCGAATTTACATTCCCAGTTAACAAAAACACCGAGAACTAGATACCCAAGCCCAGTCTTGGGTATCTTATAACCAAACGGAGAGGGTGAGATTCGAACTCACGGTAGGTTTACACCTACGACGGTTTTCAAGACCGTAGCATTCAACCACTCTGCCACCTCTCCCAGATCACTACACATTTTATTAAATCAAAGAAATTCTTGTCAAGGTATTCAACAAGAGCCCCTACGGAGAGAATGGGATTCGAACCCATGGTCCCCTTTTAAAAGGACAACTTCTTAGCAGGAAGCCCCATTCGGCCACTCTGGCATCTCTCCTTACGTACTAATAAATAGTATATTAGACAAATAACATTGTCAACAAAAAGTAAAATGCTCACATTAACAATTAATTCTAAAATCTCTATAAGCACCAATTAAGTTCTTAATTTCTCTGACTGAAACATCAGTGTTAATGCTACCAAGCTCATTTAATAAAATCTCTCTAGTAATAGAAATCTCGTTACTGTTAACTCTAAGCTCAATGTGTTCATCTTTAACTTTCCAAATATAAGGACAAATCCTAATATCATAATCAAACACAAAAACAGGATCTTTTAAATTTAAGGAATTATCAACAAAAAACAAATATTCCGATACCCAATTCCCCTTTAAAAATATTGCCAACTCTTCTAAAAGTTCTTCGATCAAAACATCTTCCCTAGCCTCAAGTAACTTTAAAAATTCAGAGTAAGTTTCTGGCCTAAGTTCGCAAAGCTTTTTCATATAAAAATATGCGTCCTCAAGATCACGGTTCCTTAAGAAAAATAAAAAAGCATAAAAACAAACCAAGTCCATATCAGGATAATCTAGGACCATTCTCTCGATAGCTTTCCTAGGAGAAAAATTTAAGAGATCTACTGTAGCTATATGCATATTATATATTGTATAAATATTGGGAAAACTCAAGATAGCCCTTACGTAAGATTTAGTAGCTTGTGTCATATTCCCTATTTTATGCAAGACGGTGGCCCTATTATGCCAAATATATTTAGAATAACTAGAGTCCGTTAAAAACCTCTCAGAAAGCTCAACGGCACTGCCTATCTCCCCTATGACGTAGAGGTAGTATATCAAATAGTTAACAACAAGAGCAAGATTAGCTCCGCAAAAACTCTCCTCAATTTCTAAAGGCTTTACACCTTCAAATGCAAAGTTATTCTTTAAAAGCCATCCATTTAACTTAACAAGAGGATTATCTTTGTCTATATCCATGGCCCTAAGGAGGACATCTTTAGCTTCTTCTCTTCTGTTTAACATTTCAAGTAAAACAGCAACATTATTAACAGCTTGAATAAGACTAGAATTTTGTTCACTTGCTTTTAAAAAACAATCCAAAGAATTTTCATATTTTTTTTGTCCAAAATAAAAAACACCAAGATTATAATTTTCAAAATAACTTAATTCACCCACCTGCCCCTCAAATTTACCATAATTTAAAAGTTTAATTAAAAATCTACACTCACTTAAAACAGGATAAGTATCTAGAATATACAAAAGCGCCTTATAATCTTTAAGCCTAAAATAGATTAGAGCCTTAAGGGACAAAGAATCAAAATTATCATCAAAAACATCCAAATTCAGTAGAGCATTTTTAAAATCACTTTTCTTATACAGCTCTAATGCTTTCTCAAAGTCGCCATTATTCATATCTTTTAAATATCTCCATGGGTCTTACGGAAATTTCTTTTGAAAATGAAGTTTCATTTACTCTTTTGTCTAAACTATAAGAGGCAACACTAATATAATAAAGTCTTCCGTCCTCAAGACCTGTAATTTTGAAAGCAGTTTTATTGCCCACATCAATAGGAGACGAAAGAACGCCCCCAGATTTACCATGATAATTACCGGGGCTAATCCCGATATAAATATAATAACCCACAATATTGCTATTAATGACAGGAACCCATTCAATAAACACCTCTCCCGAACTTGGAACAGCTTTTGTTATAACAGGCGGGAAGGGAGCTGCTTCAGGTATATAAGTAAGCATCATGCTATAAAGAGCTGGGCTATCTAAAGGATTGCCATTTGGATAAAACTCAACCTTAAGTTGTATATATTTTGACACACTAGAACCAGGAAATCCTATCTTCGGGTCAAAATGAATCCAATCCCCCGTCAAATTCTTCTTGACCTCTCCACTCCCATCTGTCCCATAAAATACCTTATTATCTAACCTATAGTAATAAACGATCTCTGTATCTCTGGGCTTCATAGTGTCAAAATCAATAGAAAGAATTTGAGAATAATCCTTGGATAACCTTATTGGTTCGGTAACAATGTACCCCTTATTCCTTGAGAAGAAAGCATTACTTACTTCCTCAAAACTTTTATGAATTTCAAAATTTTCAATAGCTCCTGTAAAATATTGCCCCAAAGTAAAATCAATAAAATTACCAATACTTAACAAATAACCAGAACCTTCTCTTCTATCATTAGTAATATACTCTATAGCCTGTGGTCTAGAATCTATTAAATATTCAAGCAGCCCCTCCTTCTGCTTATACCTTATAGTATGTAAATGCCATTCTTTTGGAACAAAATCATCATCGCTTTTTATCTTAACCTTAACAGGGTCTCCTTTTTCATTCAAAAACACATTGTTAAAGCTCCAAACAAAAGTTCCTTCTTCACTCTCCAACCGAATAGCCTGGTCTAGCCAAGCACCCTTAATATTTTTATATCCATTCCAGCTCACAATCATTTCCCCGGTAACAGAAGTAGTGCGATACAACCAAAACTGAATTGTAAAATCGGAAATCACATTGCCTGAATAAAAAAAAGCCTTCCTAGTTACTGGCTTAAGCCTAAGAGTATTTCTACTTGAGTAAAAGATTAAAGAATTACCTGAGATGTTATGAAAAGAATTTGAAACCTTAGCATTACTTGAGTCAATAAAATAATTTAAAGAGGTATCCTTAAGAAGATTATCTTTCTCAATTTCCAATCGCAAATCAACGTTACTAACATCCAGGACGCCCCTATGTCTATCTAAATAAATTCCAAGAATGCCCCTACTATCCTTCTCAAAGCTAACATTATGATATTCCTGAATAAACTTAAAGCCATCTTTCGAATCAAGAATTAGCTTAAGCTCCTGCGAAAAAACGCCATGGATACACAAAAAAAATAGCACGAATGTAAAAATCAACCTCATTACAATAAACCTTCAGCTCCCCAAACACAGAAACAACACACTTAAAAATTGCCCGAACATGATATAATATTATATCATAAAAGCAGAAATGGTTATTTAAGCAAGCAACGGTGAGGCAGCATGATTGAACGTTTACAGGGCTTGTATCAGAGAGTACAGAGATTTCCGACTACCAGTGGGTGTTACAAAATGTACTCTGCAACTGGCAGGGTGTTGTACATTGGAAAAGCAAAAAATTTAAGAGCAAGAGTAAAGAGCTATTTTCTGGAAAGAATTGGACACAAAACAAAAATATTGATGAGAAATGTAGAAAGAATAGACATAATTACTACAAATAGTGAATATGAGGCTTTACTTTTAGAATGTAATTTGATAAAAGAGCACAGACCGGACTACAACATTAAGTTAAAAGATGATAAGGGATACCCTATGATAAGAATAACACGAGAAAAGTATCCAAGAGTCTTTAAAACTAGAAAAATAATAAATGATAGAAGTGAATATTTTGGTCCATACGTTAATGCAAAAAATTTGGATCTAGCACTAGACCTTATTAATAAAACGTTTAAAACTAGAAAATGCAAAAATAGATCAAACACTCCATGTCTTTACTTTCACATGGGCCAATGTCTTGGGGTGTGCTACAGAGATGATCTTGAAGAAGAATACGGAAAGGAAATAAACAAGATAAGATCAATACTAAATGGAAACATATCTGGACTTTTAGATGAAATTGAAAGAAAAATGAAAGATGTAATTCAAAAAGAAGATTTTGAACAAGCAATAAAATTAAAAGAAACTAAAAAATCGCTAATAGAACTAAATCAAACTCAAATAATTACAAAAATTAATAAGCTGAGTGCAGACTACGTATACATTTACAAGTCCGATATGCTAAATATTATTGTAATACTTAAATACAGAGACGGGAAATTAGTAGAAAAAGATATTAATTTTGACGAAAGCATATACGAAGAGGATGAACTAGTAGCAGAATTCTTAGTTCAATACTATACATCCATGAACATGATAGTACCCAACAAGATATACATTTTCAAAGATATTGAAACCACAAATATCACTAAACTGATAAGTGAACTTAAAAACACACAACCCGAGATTATTTACGAAGAATCTAGAAATACCATAAAAATAATGGAAATGGCAATTTCTAATGCAGAAATCGCGTTAAGAGAATATGAAAACGAGAAGCACAAAGCACTAGAAAATTTAAGAATTATTCTTGAAATGACAAAACTCCCAAAAACAATTGAAGGATTTGATATTTCCCATATTAATGGACACAAAACAGTAGCATCTTTGGTTACCTTTGCTATGGGAAAACCCTTTAAAGGCGGATATAGAGTTTATAAAATAAACTCATTAATCAATGGAGAAATTGATGATTTTAAGGCAATAAAAGAAGTTGTATCAAGAAGATATACAAAGCTAATCAATGAAAATTTAGAACTTCCTGACCTAATCTTAGTAGACGGGGGCAAAGGGCAATTAAATTCTGCTTATTCTGTATTAAAAGAATTAAAAATTGCAGATAAGGTACCTATTTGTGCGCTAGCAAAAAGAGAAGAAACAATATTTGTACCAAACAAGACGCAAGGCATTAATCTTGCAAGCGGAGACCCTGCTCTTAGAGTATTACAAAATGTTCGAGACGAAGCCCACAGGCGAGCAAACAAGTTTAATAGTAGACTACGCGGGAAGATAAAATTAAATTACAATGATATAGAGGGAATTGGTGAAAAATTTGCAAAAAATATTTTAAAAACACTTGGAACATACGAAGATATATTGCCTTTGACTGAAAATGAAATAGCTGAAAAGATGAATATTAATATCGATCTTGCAAAAAAAATAAAAAAATTTTCAGAAGAAAAACATTTACAAAATATGGACTTATAAAAATAAAACAATTTGTTCTTATAAAATTGCACACAGCGTTATCATTGTGAGTCAATCTGTCCTGATCCGTCCTTTCTTTAAGTCACCACCAGTGTTGTAGCTGTCTTGAGCATTTTGAGATATCCCAGGAGATAATTTTAAAAAAAGTTCATCAAGCACCTTATTCCTGCCAGATATGGTTAAAGCGTCACCTAGTAGATCTATTTTATACTCACCAGATTCTGTTTTTACTAGACTAAATGTGTGCAAAACTGAAACATAATCCAACTCATTTAAACTATTTACAACATCATTTATCACTTTATCAAACAGACTTTTACGTTCATGTGCTGAAAGATTTTTTATGCTTCCCAACTCTGGCTCCAATTCTTTAAGCCTATTTAGAAATTTTTCCATGCCGCTTTTAAATTTAATATTTTTAATTTCAACCTCAAACTTAAACGAATCTGCAACAATGGTTTTATCCTTAATTACATATTTCATATTATTAAAAAACAATGGGTAAAGAATGAAATCATCTCTTGCCTCTTTTGTAAGCCCAGCAATCCTTGCAGCCATATCATCATCATTGGCAATATTTAGAAACCCATAAAATCTCTCAGGATTATTTTGTAAATCTTTAACAGAATCTAAAAATTCTACCAACACAGCCCTCGCAGCTTCATGCTTTGATACACAAGAGATAAAAAAACACACGAATAAAGCCAAAAGCTTCAATTGCGAAAACCTCAAACCACACCCTTTCAATCTAGCACCAAAAATTATTAAAAATCATACTTAAATTTAGAAGAAAAATTACTAAGAATCGTCTCATCTCGTCTTAATAGTGCAAATACCATAAAATATGCTAAATTCAAATGTAAATTCTTACCATAAATTCTTGAATACAAATCAAACTTATGAAACGCTTTTAAAACAAATTTAATATCAAAATCTGAATAATTTTTAAGTCCCATCTTATAAATTCTCTCTAGTGAGGAAAATATTTTATGTTTCTTAAACACAACCGAAATGTTACCCGAATTTTGAAAATCTATCTTTATCTTTAAAAGCTTCCTAAATTGCCAACCAAGACTCATCAACACACTAACAAGATCTTCTCCTTGGTCTAGAATGGATTTAATCTTAATTAAAGAACCCTCCATATCCTTTTTTAAAATTGATTCAAACAAAGAAAAAGTGTTCTCCGGTCTTACATAGCTAATCCAAGAACTCACATCATGTTCATCAATAGTTTTATTCTTAATAATAAGAGAAAGAGAATTTACATAAAATTTCAAAATTTTAGTGTCTGAATCCAACATGAAAAGCATTAAATTTATGGCCTTGTCTGTGACCTTCACACCAAGCTCAAAAAAACTTTTCTTCACAAACAAAAACTTATCAGAATTAGACAACTCATAAAAAGTTTTCTTAATCAACTTCAAATGATTCTTGGGATCAAAGCTGACTGAATTTTCAGTAGACACAAAAATAACAATCTTATTTAAAGATTTTGCAATGGTACTATAAATTAACTCTAATTCCTTCTTGTTTTTTAAATTTTCAGCTTCATAAACGACAAAAACTTCCTTCTTAGTAAAAAAAGAATTAGTTAAAAGCAATTCAGAAAGCTCTACAGAAGACAAATCTGACAGAAAAACTTTATTCACAACCAAATCGCTATGCGAAGCACTAAACTTCCTTAAAATACCATCTAGATAAGCTTCCTTTAACCCCTGCTCTTTACCCAATAACAAGTAGACTTCTTGCATGTAAACAATATTATAATTCAACTGCCAAATATATTATACTTTAACTACTAGAGCAAAAACATGAGAATCGCAATATTTACAGATACATATCTTCCAGACAAAAACGGTGTAGCAACTTCTATAAAACAAATTAAAGAAGGTTTTGAAAAGAAAGGACATACTGTTTACATTTTTTGTCCGAATTCCAGAAGTGCACCTTTAGAAGAAAATAATGTTTACCGTTGTCTGTCAATCAAACTTAATCACAAGGTAGATGCTAGAATAGCTTTTCCAAATAAATCACGCATAAGAAAAATAATACGTGAATACCAACCTGAAATAATTCATACACACTCCGAATTTACTATGGGTAAGATTGGGAAAAAAATGGCTTTAGAACAAAATATCCCAATAGTACACACAAATCACACAATGTGGGATTTTTATCTACATTATTTAGGGATTTTAAAATATTTAACCAATCCAGACAAAATAATGAAAAAATTTTACTCTCAAGTACATCATTTCATCTATCCATCAATTAAGGCACGAGACAAATATTTCAAACTTGCAAAGCAATCCGATTACAAAATAATTCCAAATGGAGTTGACAGGGACCTTTTCATAAAACATCTAGATACAACAAAGCGAAAAGAAATTTTAAACAAACATGGAATATGCGAAAATGATAAAATCATAGTGTTTGTTGGTAGGTTAAATAAAGAGAAAAACATACACCTATTAATAAAACACTTAAGAAACCTTTTAGTTGACAACAAAAATTATAAATTAATTCTTATAGGAAAAGGCCGAGAAGAAAACGAGATAAGGCGTTTTAAACGAAAATTTGGTCTTGAAGGACAAATAATACTTATTGGAACAATTCCATGGGAAGAAATGTATTACTACTATAAGATCTCTGATGTCTTTGCAAGTTTATCAAAAAGCGAGGTGTATCCAATGACAGTAATTGAAGCTTTAACCGCTGGTACACCTGCTGTACTTATTAATGACGTAATATATAAAGACGTAATCTCACAAGGAAAAAATGGCTTCTTAATAGACAATTATGAGGATATACACAAATACATTAACGAGATAGTAGGAGATGAGGGGAAATTAAAGATTTTTCAAAAAAACACAGAAGACAGCTCCCTCTCCTTTTCAAGCTCGTTTTTCATAGAAAAAATCGAAGAGTACTACTGTGAAATAATTAAGAATTATACTACTAATACAGTTTGTTAAAATCGATAGTATGAATGGGGAATTTTATTCCCATATTGGCCAAAACGCACCTGATGTTTTCTGCTATGAAATACTGAAAATCCCAAAAAAATTCCGTATTTACAAAACATCTTATTTGCATGACTATGTAATAAGGAGTATAGCTTTCTACAACAACACTAGGATCTGCAATGCCGTACTGTTCCTTGTCCAATGAAAACACCAAATTTGCCATTTTACTTTTAAGTACGTCAATGTCTGTGTCATAAGGCACCTGAAAGCTTAAAGAAATCCTTCTTTTAGGTTTTGTGGAAAAATTAACAACCGATGTGTTTGTAAACTTACTATTTGGAACCTTTACAACCCTGCCATCCACAGTCTTGAGTGTAGTAAAAAATATCTGAACATCATCTACCTGTCCCTCAACATCATCGCATTTAATGTAGTCACCGATTTTAAAAAAATTAGAGTTTAGAACAATTAAACCACTGACAAAATTAGATAAAATTCCCTGAGCAGCAAGCCCGATTGCAATACTTAAAGATCCAAATATAGCAAAAATTGAAGTTGTGGAAAACCCAAGATAAGGCAAAATGATCAAAATTAAAACCATATCTAGCATTACTTTAAACAAAGACTTTAAAAAATTGAAAATAGTAGAATCTAGTTTTGTCTCCAACCTTGCTCTTTCTAAAGTTTTAAAAAATAACTTACTCAACTTCTTAATAAGAAACCTTAAGCAATACCATATAAAAACCGCTACAAGGATTTTAAACCCATAGCCTATTATTGTCTCAAGCATTCCATTAATATAGTTTTGAAAGACAAATATCTCCTTGAATACACTTGATGTTATTGGCTGACCACTCATAAGCCAGCAAATTATAGCATATAAAACAACGCAAAATAAAATTCTGCAACATGGTATAATTACACCCAATATGCCAACCATTAAATTTAAAGTAAGGGGCTTATGAAGGAACAAAAAGAGGAATCGTATGGTTTATTTAAGTTATTCTACCTCGTACTTAAAATAACGACACTAACTATTGGGGGGGGCTTGTTAATAATATCTGAACTGAGGAAAACAATTGTGAATAACAAAAAACTAATATCTGAAAGGGATTTCAATGAAATACTTGCCACATCCAATGTAGTCCCCGGAGTAACTGCCATAAATTTTGCATTCTTAATTGGGAAAAAGCTTAAGGGCTTTAGAGGAGCAATTTTATTAACTATTGCTGGAATCTTGCCTTCCATAATTGTAATCACAGTACTAGCACTCCACGTAACTTTAGATTCAAATAACATTTATTTAGAAAAATTTCTTGATGGTGCAAAAATATCCTCAACCATACTAATGTCAATGGTTATACTTGATTTCTCAAAAAAAATGCTGAAGAAATCAATAATCAAATGGATAATATGTTTAGGAATAACATACATGATACATAGATTCCGTATAGACATAACATACATACTAATAGTCTTCTTGTTCGCATGCTTTACAACATACACAGTAAAGAAGAGATTTTTGCAAAAAAAGGCACAAGCTTGACCTTAATAAATCTATTCATCACCTTCTTTAAAATAGGGATTCTAAATTTTGGTGGAGGGAATGGAATTACAGCAATAATTAATAAAGAAATAATTACTAATAAACAATGGATAACAAAGGAAGAATTTATCAATATTATTACAATATCTAGAATTACTCCTGGGCCAATTGCCACCAATATAGCAACATATGTGGGTGCAAAAATTGCCGGAGTTAGCGGTGCCGTCGTTGCCACAGTAGCTCTAATCACCGCACCGTTATTAATTATTACGCTTCTCACACTGGTACTACATAAGATAAGTTTCCTAAAGTATTATCTTGAAAGCTTAAGGCCTGTAATCATAGCATTGTGGTTGATTACCGTAGTTATTTTACTTGAAAGTATATTCTTAAAAATAGGCGATAGTAGCACAGAACTTTTAAAGAGCTTTTCACTTGCAGCACTAAATTTAATTGTTTTATTAGCTTACAAAAAAATTAGCTCTGCAATACTGATAATATCTAGTGGAATACTATATATTTTCATGTAGAGATGATTAAGCAAACCCTGCAGTTAGCACAAAAATTACACATAGCCCAAATAAACACGATTAAAATGCTAAGTCTTGATACAAAAGCTCTAGCACAGATTATACTAAATGAAGTTGAAAATAACGAATACCTTCAATTAAATCCAAATCAAATATTTTTTGAAACACTACGAACCTATAAGTTTAGGAAACTTTTCTACAAAGAAGATGAGAACACTAAAACTCAATACGAAATTGCATTGGAGAAAACGTCAACTAAACCCTCTCTTAAAGAACATCTTTTGTTCCAACTAAGAATTCAAAAATTGAGTGAAGATGAGATTAAAATAGGAGAAACGATAATAAGTAATTTAGACAACAAAGGTTTTCATGTAATAAATCCCTACGAGTTATTCAAAAAGGAAGATTGGCCACAAGTCAATCGAATAATTGAACTAATTCAAAAATTTGATCCAGTAGGAATTTGTGTATTCAACATAATAGAGTCATTAATACTGCAAGCAAAATACCATAAATTAGACAACAATGTAATTAAAATTCTTCAAAGAGCAGATTTACTTGATAATGGTCAAGAAAAAATAAAAGAAGAACTTAAAATCAGTACTGAAGTTTTCAATCAAGCTATTGAAGCAATTAAAACTACGCTTAATCCTAATCCAACATTTGAATTTAAAGACATGAAAGACACAAATCACTATATTGAACCTGATATCATCATCATAAATAAAGACGATAAACTTGAGATAAAAATTAAAGAAGTAAATATCTTTAAAAAAGAGTTAAGAAAACCCGAAGTTAAAGATTGTAAAAAATATAGACAAGCAAAATGGCTGATTGAATCTTTAAGATATAGAGACGAAGTACTAGCCAAAATAGCAATAGCAATATATACACTTCAAAAAGAATTTTTACGAAGAGGATTTAAGAGTTTAAGGCCAATGAAACTGGCTGACATATCTGAAAAAATTAACCTATCAAAATCAACGATATCAAGAACAATAAAAAATAAATATCTAAAGTTCGACTGGGGAATAATTGCTGTTAGGAAATTATTTAATTCAGTAGGGGGTTCAAAAACAAATGAATTTTCAAAATTAAGTATTAAATTAGTAATAAAAGGAATTTTAGCCAAAGATAAAAAGATGTCTGATAGTAGAATTTCTGATATACTGAAATCCAAGGGAATCTCTATTTCAAGAAGGACTGTAAACAAATACAGGAATGAATTAAAACTTGAGGGGGAAGGTCATGGAACCTAAAATACAAGCTATTAACTATCACTTAAGTGCTGCTACAGAGGATTTTATTTTAAAAAAATTGGGTAAAATTGGGACTCATATTAAACAAAACTCAGAAAGTTTGAAAATTACAATAAAGAAAGAGAACGATGTTTTTGACATAGATGCTCATCTTCATTTTAACTGGGGTAAAATAATCCACATTGAAGAAAAGGGTAAGGAGTTGTATCAACTAGTAGAAAGCCTAGTGGACAGGCTTCAAAACACGGCAAATAAAGAAAAAAATAAAAAAGAAAATAAGTAAGTAACATTAAATGCAAACAGTAGAAATTGAGATAACCAACAAAGAAGGCATTCATTCAAGGCCATCTAGCATGATTTCGCTACTTGCAAGTAAATATCCTTGTTGCGATGTAAGATTGGTTACAAGGGACGGTAGACAAGCCGATGCTAAATCTACAATTGAGGTCATCATACTCGGAGTAATATACAAACAGAGGATAACCGTCGTAGCAAGTGGAGAGAAAGAGAGTGAAGTCATTGAAAACCTGTCAAAGCTATTAAAATCAAATTTTAAAGAAGAGATTAAATAATGAATGGAAAATCCGTCTACAAAACATTGCTCATTCTAAATCCTATGATCGCGTTTGGAGCGCTAGACTATGCTCAAGACGCGGGCCATCATGTTGAAGCCAAAATGTCTTCATTTGTAATGACTCTGGCTGTTATTGTAATTGGTGCTAGTTTTCTTGGTAATCTGGTAGGAAAATTCGGGATACCTAAGGTTATAGGACAAATAACAGCCGGAATTATCTTAAGTCCAACGTTTCTTGGAAAGGTTAAAATACCTCTGCTGTTTCCATTAGGAATTACTCGCATTAGCGACAATTACCTAATAAACGAAGAAATATTTGCAATTTCAACAATAGCTTCAATTATTCTTCTCTTCACAGCAGGCCTTGAGACTGACCTAAAGCTATTCCTTAAATTCCTACCTCGTGGAGGATTAATAGGAACTACAGAAGTAATTGGGACCTTTTTAAGCTTCGTACTAGTATCTACAATTCTTTTTGATGTCCAGCTCATTAGTCCCACATCTCTTTTTATAGGGATCATTGGCACCCCCACCTCAGCAGGAATTGCTGCAAGCATACTCTCAGCGAAGAAAAAGATGAGTACATCGGAGGGAGTTACAATAATATCTACTTCAATAATTGATGATGTTCTCTCTATGATAATGCTAACAAGTGTGATAACAATAGCAAGATCAATATCAGAACTTGATATTGCAAGTTCAATTATGGCCACAATCCAGAACATACTAATATGGCTCTGCCTAACGTTAATATTAATTTTATTATCAGAACCAATCTCAAAATTACTTAAAAGGTTAAATAGCGTTACGCTAGCTACGGTAATAACTATTGCCCTAGCTTTTATTGTCTCTAGTTTTTTCCAAAATTTAGGAATGTCATTTGTGATTGGAGCCTATGTATTTGGCCTTGCCATGTCAAAAACAGATATTGTATATGTAATTCAAGACAAATTAACAATATTTGAAAGATTTTTTATACCAATATTTTTTACATCAATAGGACTTATGGCTGATATTAATGAAATATTATCAAGAGAAGTCATGATATTAGGAGTCCTGCTCAGTTGCGTAGCAATAGCTACTAAGCTTGTATATTGCTTTATCCCAGCGTGTTTCCTAGGTTTTAATAAGCTTGGTGCTCTAAGAATAGCTTTTGGGATGATTCCAAGGGGCGAGATATCATTAATTATTGCAAACGTAGCACTTTCTTCCAATTTCATAAGTCAGAAAATATTTGGAATAGTTATAATAATGGTTTTCTTGCCAACAATAATTTCAACACCAATAATAAACCTGCTATTTAAAGTAAACAAAAATGGATTAAGAAAATTATTAAGAACAGAGAAAAATACTCAAATTACAGTATCATTTGCATACGATAATTTAGCAAAAATACTTACATGGGATTTAAAAAATGAACTAAGGAAAGAAGGTTTCTTCACTCAACAAGTGAAGAATGATTTTTCACAATATATCAACGCAAGACGAGACGACATTTCTTTATCAATTAAGCGAGAGGGAAGTAAAATCACATTTGAATGTCCAAATAAACATCTAATGATAATGCAAGACTTATTCAGAGAAACTATTCTACATTTAGAAACAATAACTGAAGAGGTTAAAACTGTTTCTTTGAATGCAAAAAAATTAGACTACTCAGTAAATTATGACAAAATACTGAGAAACATTAAACTTAATAAAAGAATTAAAAGGGAAAACATTATTCTGGAATTAAAAGCAACAAACAAAATTGAAGCGTTAAGAGAGCTCTTAAGTGTAATAGAAGTTGAAATTGACAAGGAAATGATACTGCAAGATTTAATGGCAAGAGAAAAGATCATAACTACAGCCCTTAAAGAAGGATTTGCAATCCCTCATTTGAAAACCAATTTAATCAAAAAGATGCACATAGCTATTGGGATAAGCCATAATGGAATCGATTTTAATGCTATTGACAATAATTTAAGTCACATATTTATATTAATACTATATCCAGCAAAAGATTACGTTAATTATCCGCCCATTTTAGCGTCTATTGTAGGGAAAGTTGATTTGAATAAACAAGAAATGCTTAATGCTAAAACTGACAAAGAAATTTATAATATCATAGTAGGGTAAGTTATGTTTAAAGTTATTAGATGCAATCAAATAAACGATAAGCTTGTAAATAAAAGAGTAGAAATAAATGCTTGGGTCAAAAAAATTAGACATCATGGAAAAGTCACTTTTATCAATATTAGAGATAGATATGATGAAGCACAGGTACTCGTAAATGATGAGATTCTTCTGGGTAGGGTGTCTTGTATCAAGATGGAATACTGCATTAAAGTACAAGGGAAATTAGAATTCAGACCTGCAGAGCTTTTAAATAAAGAAATGAGAACAGGAGCCTTTGAAATACTTGCAGAAAACATAGAGGTAATCTCAAAATGCAATGAATTACCCTTTATGATTGAAGATAATAATAATGCAAGTGATAATGCAAAACTTGAATACAGATATTTAGATTTAAGACGAGAGGAACAAAAACAAAAAATAATACTACGAAGTAGAGTAATACAAATAATTAGGTCTTATTTAACAAAAAAAGATTTCTTGGAACTAGAAACTCCAACCTTTGTAAAATCAACTCCAGAGGGTGCAAGAGACTTTTTAGTGCCATCAAGATTACACAAGGGACATTTTTATGCATTGCCACAATCACCACAAATTTATAAACAACTTGCAATGATAGCTGGGTTTGATAAATATTTCCAAATAGCTAGGTGCTACAGGGATGAAGACTCAAGGGGAGATAGACAACCAGAATTTACACAACTTGACCTAGAGATGAGTTTTATAAAGAAAGAAAATATATTTAAGCTAATGGAAGCCCTTATATGTTGCGTTTTCAAACAGGCACTCAATATTAAGCTTCCCAAAAAATTTAGAAGAATATCCTACAGGGATGCAATGAACACATATGGAAGTGACAAGCCAGATACGAGGTATGAGCTGCTAATACAAGATATGAGTCGTCTCCTTAAGAAATCTTCATTCAATGTATTTAAAGAAGCATTGAAAAATAAGAACACAATAAAGGCACTTATAGTCAAAAATGAAGCTCATAATTTCTCAAGGGCTAGGATCAGTAAATTGGAAGAACAGGCGAAACTTTACAAGGCCCGTAATCTTTATTTTACAAAAATAGAGAACAATAAATTTATAGGCGGAATTGCTAAATTCTTAACCGACATGGAGCAGGTTTTAATTGAAAATTATTCCCTGAAGAATAACGATATCATATTCTTTATATCTGGTTCATGGGAAACTGCCTGCAATGCTATGGGACAAGTTAGGATAAATATTGCAAACGAACTTAACATAGCAAGAAAAAATGTATTTGAATTCTTATGGGTCGATAATTTTCCTATGTTTGAATACGACGAGAGCACCAAGAAATATAAATCAGCTCACCATATGTTCTCGCTTCCTCAAAAAAAATACATTAATACTCTAGAAAAGAATCCTAGCAAGGTTTTAGGTGAAGTATATGACCTTGTATTAAACGGAATGGAACTTGGATCTGGGTCTATTAGGGTACACACGAGAGAACTTCAACAAAGAATTTTTAATATAGTGGGGTTTAATGACACAGTAGCCAAAGAGAGGTTTGGGTTCTTTTTAAAGGCATTAGAATACGGAGCTCCCATTCATGGTGGGGTAGCAATCGGAATCGATAGACTATTAATGCTGATGACAAACTCAAGCTCAATAAAGGACGTAATACTTTTTCCAAAAAACTCATTTGCAGCCAGTCCCCTTGACAACTCTCCTTCTAAAATTCCAGATGAACAACTAACAGAACTAAATTTAAAGCTTGAAAACTACAAAAGTAAGGATGCTTAAAGGCATCCTTACTTTATTTACTCGATTGAAATCTTTTTCTCTTGAGCTTTCTCAATAACCTCAGTCTTTTTAGGAAGATTAATAGTTAACACCCCATCCTTCAGTTCAGACTTGATTTTGTTCTGGTCAATATTACCAGACAGCCTAAAACTTCTTGAGAAAGAGATGTCTCTTCTTTCTACCCTTAGGTACTTATCATTTTTCTCTTCAGTCTCGTCCTTGCTCTCATAACTTATTGTCAAATAATCATTTTTAAGTGCAATAGACACATCCTCTTTCTTGATCCCTGGCAAGTAAGCCTCAAGAGTAAATGAACTGCCCTCATCCTTGATGTTGACTGGAACATCTTGAATCCCCTTGGGACTCATAAAGTCAAAATCATCATTCAAAAAATCTAGAAAACTCTTCTTATAATTTGTCAACCACATATACGCCTCCTATCTTATTGCTTCATGCATAAACCCATGCAAAAATCATACCAAATACCTACCTCACATATTAAAACATAAAAGATAGAAAAAACAACAACGCAAGAACAGATTGCGCACTGATTATGATTAAAAGGCCATTTATGTGTATTTATTATACAAAAAAAGCCGCCCCACGGGCGACAAAACTTAATTTCCGTTATACTGATTTCAATTTCTGTTAATATTATTAAGATTTTTGCATGCAAGCTTAACGCGCTCCTTCATGCTAACCTCAGACTCTCTAAGCCACACTCTTGGATCATAAAATTTTTTATTTGGAACATCAGAATCTTTTCCATCTCCAAGTTGCCCCTGTAACCTATTTTCATTCTTCTTATAGTAATTCAATACACCTTCCCAAGCAGCCCATTGAGTATCCGTGTCGATGTTCATCTTAACAACACCATACGAGAGTGCCTCATTAATCTCTTCTACAGTAGATCCAGAACCCCCATGAAACACATATGAAACAGGCTTTGGATTACTTGTTCCTGTCCTAGATACAACGTAAGCTTGACCATCTCTTAACACTTTAGGAGTAAGCTGAACGTTCCCAGGCTTATAAACTCCATGCACGTTTCCAAAAGCCGCAGCAATTTGAAAATTAGGACTAACTCCCATAAGCTCAGAATATCCATAGTAAATATCTTCAGGAGTTGAAAACAATTCTTGAGGCGCCCTGTGTGTATTATCAACACCGTCCTCCTCCCCACCTGTAATTCCAAGTTCGATCTCTAAAAACATTTCAATTTTGCTCATTCGTTCCAAAAATTTCCTAGATATTGCAATATTTTCCTTAATTGTCTCTTCTGATAAATCTAGCATATGTGAAGAAAATAAAGGCTTACCATGCTCCTTATAATATTTCTCCCCATACTCCAAAAGCCCTTCAACCCAAGGAATTAATTTTTTTGCACAGTGGTCAGTATGAAGAACAACAGGAACTCCATAGTATTCGGCCATCAAATGAACATGTAAAGCCCCAGAAATGGCTCCAAGCACAGAAGTCCCTTGAGGCTTTTCAACCTTCAATCCTTTACCAGCAACAAAAGCAGAACCACTATTTGAAAACTGTATCATAATAGGGGAATTTATTTCCCTAGCAGCTTCCAAAACAGCATTAATTGAATTCGTACCTATGCAATTAATCGCAGGAATAGCAAACCCTTCACTCTTACATATTTCATACAGAGTATGCAAATCTTTCCCGTAAACCACACCAGGCTTAATCTTGTCTAACACACCCAACTAGACCCTCCTTATAACATATACCTACATTATACACCTAAACCCCAAAAGCGACTCTAGATTAAAACAAAAACTCTTAGGTACATAAATAACACCAGCTCACTCCATACCAAAGACAGCGCTAGGGTACTCTAGATTTATACCAATTTGCAAATTTTTTTATTCCCTCTTTAATGGAGATCAAGGGCTTATAAGCAAAATCATTTTTAAGCTTTAAAATATTACAACAACTCTCTACAACGTCTGCTTTCTGCATGGGTAAAAAATTTTTCAAGGCCTTATTTCCAAGATTTACTTCAAGTTCATCAATAAAATCCATCAATCTAGTAGCATGACCCGTCCCTATATTGTATATTTTGTACGGAGCAAGAGAACTTGACGAATTGGGTTTTTTTGTATCAAAAGTGACATCACTCTCAGATGGTTTCTTAAGCACACCACAAATGCCATCCACAACATCATCCACATACGTAAAATCCCTAGCCATGTTGCCGTTATTAAAAACATCAATAGTGGTGTTTTTAGAAATTCCTTCTGCAAACAGATACAGCGCCATATCAGGCCTGCCATAAGTACCATAAACTGTAAAAAAACGTAATCCTGTCGTTGGGATACCAAAAGATGAGCTATAGGCATGTGCTATCACCTCATTAGACTTTTTACTAGCTGCATACAAGTTCAAGGGATGATCTGTAACGCCATCTTCATCTGAAGGCATATTTTCATTCATTCCATAAACAGCAGAGGTCGAGGCATAAACAAAATGTCTGATACCCTCCTTATACACCCTACATGCATCCAGGACATTAAAAAACCCAACAATATTGACTGAGATATAACTATCGGGATTTTCTATGCTATCTCTAATTCCCGCTTGAGCTGCTAAATGGCAAACATGCGTAAACTTATGCTGAGAGAAAAGATCTAGTATCTTTTCTTTATCTAAAATATCAAGACAAATAAAACTCAAATTACCATACCTACCGCTCTTAATAATCTTTCCGCTCTTCACTTCATCACATTTCAATCCCAAAACTTCCAATCTCTCGTATTTTAGGTCAGGGTCATAATAATCACTCAATACGTCTACGCCCAAGACCTCATGCCCATCATCAGCAAGCCTTCTAGCCACATGGAACCCAATAAACCCTGCAATACCTGTTAAAAATACCTTCATACGCCAACTCCCTCGTAAACCTGCACTAGAAATCACCCAACATCTGACCGAGCAATATCAACTCCTAATAGATGAAAATCAAACAACCAAAAACTCCAATTTTAGAAGCACAAACCTTTTTTCTTTTAATACTCTCTTCTTTGATAGCTGCGTGCATTGCCATTGTATCGACTATTTCTTACATAAGAAATTCTTACTCTCTTTAAGTTCCCATCCCCCTCACTTTCTGTTCTAATATCATTATAACGATTTAAGGTAGTATGAATAATTCTTCTCTCGAAGGGATTCATCGTTGGTAAAAGAACAGAACGTCTGCTTCTTTTTACCTTATGCAAAGAAGTTATCGCTAGGTTAATAAACCTTGATTTAAACCTCTCTCTGTAATCTTCAATATCTAGTATCACCTTATTAAAATTACCATTTTTCCCAATAAGCTTAGATGCATAAATATTAGCCAAAAGCTGTAAAGCATCCAAATTCCTCCCCTCTCTTCCAATCAATATACTGGGACTATCTGTCTCAATAGAGATTTTAATATACTCTCCCTCACTAGATTCAATCTTTAAATCAACACGATAACCCATCCTGGTTATCATACCCTTAACAAAATCTAACACCTTACCATAAATATCTTCACTATACCTAACCTCAGAACTTCTATTTTCCTCTTTTGCGTGAGGAGATACTCTTATTTTAATCATCTCTTTTTTAAACAAAAATCCAACTTTTTCCTTATCTAGGATCTCTACATCAAATTCCCCTTCTCTTAAATCAAGATCCCTCATTGCCTTTTTAATAGCTTCTTGTTCTGTTTTTCCATAAAATTCGTAACTCATTTATTCCTCCTTAAGACTAAGACACATGCTTCTTTATATAGTATTGCTGTAAAATGGTAAAAATATTTGTTGTAATCCAATAAATTAAAAGTCCCGCCGGCATATCATAAAGTATGAAAAAGAACATAATAGGCATTCCAAAATATAAAAACTTTTGTTGAACACCAAGATTTTTAAGATCAACATTAGAGCTGACAATTGTAGAGAATAACTGAGTAAACATCATAATAAAGGGCAGAATCCTAACATCTGTCCAGAAGAGAACTTTGTACCCAAAATAATATACGCTATCTCCAATTGATAAATCATCAACCCAACCTGGAATAAAACTAGCTCCTCTTAATAAAAAGAAATTATTTACAAGTCCATAAAGAGCAAAAAATACAGGGAGTTGTAAAAGAATAGGAAAACATCCACCAAGAGGATTAACACCCTCCTCCTTGTAAAGCTTGCCCACCTCCTCATTTAATCTCTTAGGATCATTTTTAAATTTAGCCTGTATCTCTTTCATCCTAGGCTGCAATTTAGAAAGCTCTGCTGTGGCCCTAAATCCCTTAAAAGTCAATGGAAATATAAGTATCCTTACAACAACTGTCAAAAACATTATTGAAAGTCCCCAATTAGGAATAACATTATAAAAAATTTGCATTATCAATTGCATAGGAACTTGAATAAAATACAACAAACTCTTCTCAACGGACATACCAAATTCCATACCAGATAAACCAAAGCTGTTTTCATATTTCCTATCAAAAACATCTAAATACTTATTATCCCTAGGGCCTGCATAGATATAGAAGCTATCGTTAATGCTCCCATTATCTACTCTGCTTAAAATGAAAGCCCTTAAAATTCCACCCTCATTCCTAAACTCAACATCCATATCTTTCTTTGAAACCAAAACCTCAAAATACTTAGTGCTAGCCCCCGCCCATTTGGGACCAATAGCATTAACGCCATCCTTACCATACCTAAGCTTAGTGTCATAATAAACAGCATGAGATAGATAGGCACTGTATTGAAGCTTACCTCTATCACTCAGTTTTTCAACATCAGAACTTAAGACAAGTCTATAAGAATCAACATCAAACTTACTGCCAGAAGAAAGACCATTTAACAAAACTTCAAGCTTTATTAAATACTCATCTTTCTTTGAAAATTTATATCTCTTTATATATTCATAAGTTTCACCATTGTATTCAATATTGGTTTTAAAATCATGCGTATAATCATTTACCTTTTCATAAGAAAACAAATTTTTGGCTAATCCATCAAAACTAACGTAGTAAAAGCTCCCACCAGCCTCCCTAGCATTAATCAATTCGGTAGGTTCTTTTTCTAAATTTAAATGATTCTTAAGTCTTAAGGAAATTAAATTCCCTCCATATGTTGAAAAAGTAGCACAGTACACTCCAGTCTCAACTCTAATATCTTCAGAATTAACACCTAAACTTAAAACATAATCTTCATCAGCTAAAGTACTATCAACATCAAAATTCTTATTTAAGTCAAACCCAATCTTTTTTTCCACAACAGGGGGAGATTTCTGAGGAAAGAAGACATCGTTAATAAGCATAAAAATGCCGACAAAAACCAATGATAAATAAACGGCCCTTAAAATTCTTTTGTTCTGCCCCACATTTCCCTCTCAGCGACGTCCAAAACTAGATCCTTCATTATCGTTTCCACCTCAGCATAATTGACATCCGATTTCTGGGGAGAAATTAAGAAAATGAAATCAACACTATCGCCTTTAAAAAAATGCGACTGATTTCTAAAACATTCTCTAAAGAGGCGTCTGACACGATTCCTCTTAACAGCACCCTTGAAGATTTTAGGAAACGTAACAAGCAGCCTAGAAATTGCCAGACTCGTACGCTCATAAAACACACTAAACCCATCCATTCGAATCAATTTACCTTTCCTGAAAATGTTTTGAATTTCTACCCTTGTTTTTATGCTAATACTTCTTCTTTTCATCAGAAACAGTTAACCTAACTCTTCCTTTAGCCCTTCGCCTTGCAAGAATAAGCCTTCCCCCTCTAGTTTTCATTCTAGACCTGAACCCAAACTTTCTATTCCTCTTAACCCGACTCGGCTGATAAGTCCTCTTCAAAAAAGCCCCCCAACTAAAAACATTTCTTATTGCTAACGCACAAATTAAACACTGTAATACTATATTATACAACTACAATTGTCAACAAAATTCATTTTATTAAAACCGTTATATCCACTATCTCAATACCCGTAGAATCCCTTATTAATTTTATTATCTTTGATTTTTGTAGAGAAATACTATACAAAACGCTTGAATTCTTGACTCCAATATACAACACCTTATTATCCTTTAGATTTAATAATTTTACACTACCTGAAAGCTCTCCAAATATTGTCTTCCAATTTTGAGAAAGTACTAAGCTATCATTTAAGTTTTTATTAGGAATAATATCTGAGCTCAAATATTTATTGAGCACATCGCTCACTCTTTTAAAGTTCAAATCTTCCATTTTTAACCCTGTACACTACATAAGTATTATCTCTTCCAAGATCATAACAATCATCTAGGAAGGTAAAAAAGCACTGAGAGCTCTTTGGTAAAACCTCAAACACTCTTCTTCTTTTTTTTTTGTCCAGCTCCAAAAACACATCATCAAAAAGCAAAATGGGAGCGACACTATATTTCTTGTCAAAAATAAGAACTTGCGCAAGTCTATAAATTAAAGAAAGTGATCTGTTCTGTCCTGTTGAAGAATGATTTGTAAAAACCCTCTCCCCATTTAACACCTCATACAAATCTCTGTGGGGCCCCATTAAGGTATTACCGGAAAGAAGTTCATTTTTCTCATTTAAAATCAAAGTTTTTAAAAATTCATCTCTTTCGCTAAATTGAACAGATGGCATATATCTGATTTCTAAATGGTAAGAAACATCAAAAATTGATTTACAATAGTGTTGAAAAATTTCACAAAAGCGTTTGATAAAATCTTCCCTCATCTTTGTTATCTTAAGAGCATAATCAACAAAAATTTCATTGTAAACTTTAAGCAAGCTTTTATTTCCTTGCCTTAATATTAGGTTTCTCTGTTTTAAAATCTTTCGATATTTTCTAAGAAAATCCACATAGGTTAAAGAAGTAAGGCTTATTGCCTGATCGAAAAACCACCTCTTCCTAGCAGGAGCTCCAACAACAAAATCAACATCGTAATTTGAAAAAATAATCACTGGTATATTTAGTATCAATTCTTTTCTATCCCTTATAACGCTATTATTAACCCTTATTTCCTTTTTTTCATTCCTAAGCGATACACTAATCTCTCCATCACTTCCTCCGGTATTGTAATAGCATTTTAAATAACACTCCTTTTCTCCGTATCTGATAAGCTCTCTATCTGTATTGACTAAAAAAGAGGAAGCAAAAGCAAGATAATAAATAGCATCAAGTAAATTCGTTTTCCCCGCCCCGTTCTCTCCACAAAAATAAATATTGTCAAAGTTAAAGTTGATAACCTGATTCTCTATGTTTTTAAAATTGCGAAGCTCAATTTTACTTATCATCTTGTCATAAAAGGAATGTTAATTTAAAATCATAGGCATTATTAAGTGAGTAAAGTCATCATTCCCAGGCTCGCCTAATTTGAGCACATCCCCCTGACTGAATTTTATTTCTAACTCAGAGGTATCAAATGCACTAATTGCTTCGTAGAGATATGCGCTATTAATAGCTATAACTTCCTCCTCCCCTTCGTATTTGTAATTAGGAACTTGCACAAAAAACTCTCCTCTCCTTCCCGTAATCAAATCCTCTGCCACAAGCCTTAATTGATCAGCTAAAAAGTTTAAAATGACCTTTCTGGTTCTTTTATCTGTATAGGAACTCACTCTTGAAAGTCTATCTTTTAAAATGCTAATTTCAGTTAAGCATCTGTTTTTTTGTTCCTTTGGTAAGATGCTTTCGTAATCGGGATAATTTCCACTTATAAGACTGCATGCTATTTTGTAGTTATTAAACTCAACATAAAATTTCTTGTCTGAAACTTTTATCTTTACCATGCCCTCTCCCGTAATCATTTGTCTTAGAAAGACAAACATCTTAACGGGTATAATGAAATTAATATTTTCTTCAGATACTAATTCTGTTTTGTATATAGACATTCTATGCCCGTTGGTTGCAACAAATATCAATCTAGATTCTTTGTCCTTTGTAAAATAGACTCCGTTTAAAACGTTCTTAGATTCATCTGAGGATGCCGCAAATGAAACCTTATTTATGATCCTCTTAAACTCGTTTTGGCTTAGCTCAACTGCAAAATTATAAGTTTCTCCATTTATTTCGCAGTAGTAACTCTCAATTTCATCATTAGGAAAAGTCGGTTCACTTAAGTGGTCATTTAGTGCGTTATTATGCTTATTCTCAGATTCTCCAATGATGTTTAGCTTACTTTCGTTCTCATCAAGAGTTATCTTTAGATCATCATATAGATTTAATGCCTTAACTGCATCTGAGAAATTTGAAGCATTTATTAATACCTTGAAGTTCTCTGCGGAAACAATTGGAGCCGTACTTTCAAAGAATATATTTCTGTCTGTTGATTTTATTGTAAGATTGGAATTTTTTACCTCAAGTAATATTGCACTCCAAATGTCATTTATGTTTCTGTTTACAATAATACTTTTGGCTTTGTCAATTTCATTTGAAGTTTGTTCCGTACTACACAATATAAATTTTTCATTCAAGATCTCACCCCCTCGTCTATTATATTATCATTATTCGGTTTTGATAAGTTTAATTTTTTGGTGGGATTTTTATTTGATTGTTTTCTATATTATTGTTTTTTATATTTGTTAGTAGTTGTATTAGTAGTGTGCTGTCTAATTGTCTAATTCTTCTTATTTGCATATATTAAAGTAAATAAGACGTGTTAAATTGTCTGTCTAATTGTCTTTTTCCCTGTCGAATTATTTGTTTAAATTGTTCAAAAGTATTTCAATTTTCGTAAATTTTATCAATTTTTGTTAATTTTGTTCATAAGTTCTATGATTAAATTGTTAATTTCTAAGTCATTATTTCTTTCTTTGTCGATCTTATTTATTGAATAAAGCACTGTTGAGTGGGTTTTACCTCCGATAATTTTTCCTATTTCAATTGTCGAAAGCTCTGTAAAATTCCTCAGGAGATATGCATAAATATGTCTTGCTTTTGTAATTTCTGGTTTTTTGCTTTTCCCTTCAATGTCCTTATTTGTGAGTTTTAATTCTCTCAGTATAACTTTTTTTATGTTTTCAGTGTTTATGTTGTTATGTTCGTTTTTGTCATTTGCTTCGCAAGCTATTATCTCTTTAATAATTTTGTCTACTGTGTTAGTGTCAATTTTTATATTTTCAAGGTCTACGTGGGCTTTTAATTTTGTTACAGCTGCTTCTAAATCCCTTATGTTTGTTGTGACTTTTCTCGCGACTAGGTTTAAGATATCTTTTGGAACTTTAATGCCATCCTCTTCGGCTTTTTTTTCTATAATAGCTACTCTTAATTCAAAATTGGGTTTTGATATATCTACATTCAATCCTCTTGTAAATCTACTTTTTAATCTATCTGTAAAATTTGTGAGCTCTGAAGGTTGCCTGTCGCACGTGAACACCAGTTGCTTATTATCTTCGTAAAGAGCATTAAATGTGTGAAAAAGTTCTTCCTGTATTCCTTCTTTTTTTTGTAGGTCATGAATATCGTCTATTAAAAGCATATCTAAATATCTATACTTCTTCTTAAATTTTTTTGTTTCATTTGTTTTTATGCTTTCTACGAATTCGTTTAAAAAATTCTCAGCAGTTACATATAGTATTTTAAGTCCTTTATGTAATTCTTCCGCTTTATTTCCTATGCTTTGAAGCAAATGTGTTTTCCCAAGACCTACTCCGCCATAAATTAAACATGGATTATATTTTCTCCCAGGAGTTTTTGCAATTGATAAGCTTGCATTGTAAGCAAGTTTATTATTTGGCCCTACTATGAAATTGTCAAATATATATTTTTTTTTTAAAAATGGATTTTTATACGTAGTATTGATATCTTCTCTTATGAAATGTTTATTTGTCCCTTCTGCTATGTTCTTGCCGTAGCTCTTGGAAGGTCCTCTTTTTTTATGTAAATCTTGATGTGCAGAAATTTCTTTTAAGGCAGAACTTTTAGATTCTATATTGGCAGAATTAGACTCATTTTTTTGACTTGTAAATTCGACGTTAGTCTTTTTGTAGCCTTTCTCAACTAAGATTTCTTTTATTCTTTTGGAGAATCTTTTTTCTACTTGGTTTTTATGGAAAGAATTTGGGGTAGATATTTGTATATTTTCATCAACTGCATTTATGAAGTATAAATTTTCAAACCATATATAAAATTCTTCTTCAGAGGTTTCTTTTTTTATTTCTGATAAAATTAAACCCCATATACTTTTTCCTTCTTGCATTCCCTTTCCTCGTTGTCAATTTTGGCGATTATAAGCACATCCTTGTTGATTTTGATGATATATAAGAAGTATATAGTATAATCTCACCGGCTAGAATATTGTTCGAATGAGTTGTAAGTTTTGGAATCTATAGTAAAGTTTAGGACAGTCCAAATATGTTCTATGTTGTTTACATAGATATTATCTTGTTTTTAATGTAGAATTTGTTAAGAGTTTGTTAAGATAAGATTAATAGTTTACGATTAGTAGGATGATGATTGATAATTTACGATTGTTAGTCGTTGTCTTTGTTTAGCAGTTTGCTGTTGGTTGTGTGGAAGGTATATGAGTTACGTCGCTAGTAATATTCAAGTTTTAAAGGGGCTTGAAGCTGTTAGGAAGAGACCCGGTATGTATATTGGATCTGTTTCAGTGAATGGACTGCATCACCTGGTTTATGAGGTGGTTGATAATAGTATTGACGAGGCTTTAGCTGGGTTTTGTGATAAGATAGAAGTTGTTATCAATTCAGATAATTCCATAACAGTAAACGATAACGGGAGAGGAATACCTACAGATATCCATGAAGAAGAAGGGATTAGTGCTCTTGAGCTTGTTTTAACTAAGCTACACTCTGGGGGAAAGTTTAATAAGGGTACTTATAAGGTTTCTGGGGGGCTGCATGGTGTTGGTATTTCTGTTGTTAATGCCTTGTCATCCTTTTTGGAGGTTTTTGTTCACAGGGATGGTAAAGTTTTTAGGCAAACTTTTTCAAGGGGGGTTCCTACATCTGGAGTTGAAGTTGTTGGGGAGAGTTTCTCTAGGGGTACTAAAGTTACTTTTTTAGCTGACTGTGAGGTGTTTGAAACTTTGGAGTATAGCTTCGAGATTCTTTCCAAGAGGCTTAAGGAGCTTGCATTTCTAAATGATAAGATACGAATTTCAATTGAAGATAGGAGATTGGGAGAGGAGAAATTTAAGGAATTTTATTTTGAAGGTGGAATAAAAGCTTTTGTAGATTATTTGACAAACAACAGCAGGAATATTCAAAGCGAGCCCTATTCTATTGATGGAGTTATTGATGAAGTTATTGTTGATGTTGGGCTTAAGTGGACGGAAGGGTATTCCGAGAATATTTTGTCTTTTGTGAATAATATTAATACTAGGGAGGGTGGGACTCATGTTGCTGGGTTCAGGAGTGGTCTTTTTAAAGCGATGAACGAAGCTTTTAAGGGGATGAAAATAAACAAGAAAGATGTTCCAGCCCTTACGTTGGACGATTTTAAAGAGGGGTTGACGGCGGTAGTTTCTATTAAGATACCTGAGCCGCAATTTGAAGGGCAGACCAAGGGAAAATTGGGGAATTCTTATGTGAGAAAAATTGTTGAGACTATTGTACACAATGGGCTTTTAGAAGTTATTAGTGATAATCCGTTAGAGATGGAGATTGTTTTTGATAAGGCAATAAGAGCAGCACGTGCGCGCGAGGCGGCAAGGAAGGCAAGAGAATCTGAGAGGAAGAAGAGCGCTTTTGAGAGTTTGGCGTTACCTGGAAAATTAGCAGATTGTTCTTCTAGGGATCCCGTTGAGAGGGAGATTTATATTGTAGAGGGAGATTCTGCTGGGGGAAGTGCAAAGATGGGGAGGGATAGATTTTTTCAAGCTATTTTGCCGTTATGGGGGAAAATGCTTAATGTTGAGAAAACAAGAGAAGATAAGGTGATCACGAATGATAAACTTATTCCGATAATTGCATCTCTTGGTGCTGGGATTGGGAAGACATTTTGTATTGAGAGACTTCGCTATCACAAGGTTATTATTATGGCCGATGCCGATGTTGATGGGTCTCATATTAGGACTTTGCTCCTTACTTTCTTCTTTCGTTATATGAGGTCTTTAGTTGAAAATAGCCATGTATATATAGCTATGCCTCCTCTTTATAAGGTTAAGTTTGAAAACAGGGTGCATTATTTTTATGATGATTTGGAAAAGGATTCTTTTTTAGGATCAATTGATAGCGAAAAGAGAGATAGTGTTAGTCTTCAAAGATACAAGGGGCTTGGAGAGATGAATCCTACTCAACTTTGGGAGACTACTATGAATCCTGAAACTAGAAAAATGAAATTAATAGGGATAGATGATGCCGAACGGGCTGATAGTATTTTTGTTACTCTTATGGGAGATGATGTTGAGCCTAGGAGAGGATTTATTGAGCAGAATGCGCTCAATGTAGTAAATCTGGATGTGTAATTGGAGCAATAATGCCAACTGAAGAGAAAGTTGAACAAATATTAAGTATTAAAATAGAGGACGAGGTTAGAGCCTCTTATTTAAATTATGCAATGTCTGTAATTGTTTCAAGAGCTCTTCCTGATGTGAGGGATGGGCTTAAGCCTGTGCACAGAAGAATCCTTTATTCAATGCATGAGATGGGACTTAGGGCGGATAAATCATTTAAAAAGGCAGGAAGAATAGTTGGTGATGTGCTTGGGAAGTATCACCCTCATGGTGATCAATCGATTTATGAGGCACTTGTAAGGCTTGCACAGGGTTTTTCTCTGAGGTACCCTGTGATAAGTGGACAGGGTAACTTTGGTTCTGTTGATGGTGACCCTCCTGCTGCTATGCGATATACTGAGGCACGGATGGCAAAGATAGCAGAGGAGCTTGTTAGGGATATAGATAAGCAAACTGTTGATTTTAAGCCTAATTATGACGATTCTTTAAATGAGCCTGAGGTTTTGCCAGCAGCGTTCCCGTTTCTATTGGTAAATGGGGCTAGCGGTATTGCTGTTGGAATGGCAACTAATATGGCTCCGCATAATCTGGGCGAGGTCTGTGACGCTTTGGTTTATATGTTGGATAATGATTGTGTCTCTGTTTATGATTTAATTGAAATAGTCAAGGGGCCAGACTTTCCAACTTCTGCTGAAATTATATATAGCGATAGCCTAGTTAAAGCCTATACAACAGGTAAGGGTAGCGTTGTTATTAGGGCCAGGTATCATATCGAGAAAAAAGTAGAGGATTTTGCTTTTATTGTAGTAACAGAAATACCCTATGCTGTTAATAAATCTTCTTTACTTATGAAAATTGCATTAATGGCAAAAGAAGAAAAATTGGAGGGAGTCTCTGATATACGAGATGAATCAGATCGTGATGGAATTAGGATTGTACTTGAAATTAAGAAAGGGTTTGATCCTCATGTTGTCATGAACTTACTTTATGAGTATACTGAACTTAAGAAAAATTTTAGCATAAATAACTTGGCTCTTGTTAATGGGATACCGAAGCAATTAAATTTAGAGGAACTTTTATCTGAATTTATTAAGCATAGAAAGGAAATTGTTAAAAGACGGACAGAGTTTGAATTAAAGAAAGCAAAGGAAAAGGCGCATGTGCTGGAGGGATTGAATGTAGCTTTAAGGAATATCGATAAGATAATAGAAATAATAAAGTTTTCTAGAGTTGTAAAGGAGGCTAGGGAGCGGATTGTTAAGCAATTTAACTTATCAGAGATTCAGTCTAATGCTATTCTTGACATGAAGTTACAAAAGTTGACATCTCTTGAGGTAGAGAGGATTGAGGAGGAGTTTAAACTTGTTTTGTCTTTAATAAAAGATTATGAGGATATTCTTTTAAATCCGGCAAGGATTGTTGATATTATAAGGAAAGAGGTTATTAATTTAAGTTTAAAATTTGGTGATGAGCGCCGAACAAAAATAATTTATGACGAGGAGGTTTTAAAAACCAGTATGGCAGATTTAATGCAGAGGGAAAATGTTGTTGTTATCCTTACAAAGAGAGGCTTTATTAAGAGAATCTTACAGGATGAATATAAGCTTCAGGGTGTAGGCGGTAAAGGTTTAAGCTCTTTTGAGTTGCAAAATGAAGACCAAGTTAGTGTTTCTTTGTGTGCAAGTACGCATGACTTTTTGTTTATGATTTCAAATGAGGGGAAGCTTTATGTAATTAATGCATATGAGATTAAGGATATTTCTAGGTCTTCAAAGGGACAGAATATACGCGAATTTATTAATTTGGGAGAAAAAGAAGAGATATTGACTGTTAAGAATTGCAACGAGATAACAGGAGATAATTATTTGTTAATAACAACTGCTAGTGGAAAAGTGGCTCGTATTGAGATGGAAGGGCTTAAAACAGTTAAGACAAGAGGAGTGATTGTTATTAGGCTTGCTGATAAAGATTTTGTTACAAGCGCTGAGGTTGTTTCTAGGGACGAGAAAATTGTTTGTATTTCTAGGAAAGGAAATTCTTTTATATTTAATTCAAGTGATATCAGGCTTACACACAGGGGAACCCAGGGCGTATCTGGCATGAAGGTTAAAGAGGGCGATATTTGTCTTAAGGCTTTAGCTGTTGGCCAAAAATCTCATCTTTTAATTGTTTCTGAGAATGGATATGGGAAGAGGTTAGATATATCTAAATTAACGGAGCTTAAGAGAGGGGCTACGGGCTATACTAGCTATAAGAAATCGGATGAGAAAGCCGGCGAAGTTGTTGATGCTACTGCAGTTACACAGGAAGATGAAATATTGCTTGTAAGCAGAAGCGCAAAAATTCTAAGGACATTAGCAGATAAGGTGTCTGAACAGGGTAAAGATGCTAGAGGAATTCAGGTATTGTCTCTTGATGGGGACAAGTTAGTGTCCGTTTCCAAATTTATTAAATGATAAATCAGTATTAACTCTACATTTAGAATGTTCTAGCGGGGCATTCTTTTTTTGTTTGTTCGAGGTTTTGTGTTTTCTATTCCTGAAAGGCACGGTTTCTTTTGGAACTAGAAGCGAGTCGTTTTATGTAATCTAGGTTTTGTTGTAGTTCTTGCAGAACAGAGAGAAGTTCTTTGTGTTTAATTGCGTCTAGTTCAATATTTTTAATATCTTCTAATTCTCGTAGTAACAGTTCTATTATTTTAATAACTTCTCCAGATTTGATTGGAGTATTATTGAGTTTTATTTCAGGATTTTTTTCGTAATCTTTATCTCTTCTATACAGTAACTTAAACTCTTTTAAAGATTTTATTTTTCCATTAAGAACATCTGTTTTTAAATTAAAAGGACATGATTTTTTTGAAATTTCATATGAGAGCGATAACGGTAAATTGTTTATTATGAGTTGCTTATCGGAATATTCGACAAGCAACTCATATCTTGACATTAGCGAGTAAACTTTGTCCTTTTTAAACCCCATACTAGTAAACCATTTATAAAAAAGTCCGTCATATTGGTTACTACCGCGCAGTTTTTCTTGGGCTTCTTTTAATATTCTTCCAATTTCTGTATATGTATCGTTAAAGATGTTAAAGATTTCATGCTGCTTCATCCGCAAAAATTCGGATATTTCTTTGTCCAATTTGTCGTACTCAAAATTTTTACTTTCAATAATAATTAATTCTTGTTCCGCAAAGGCGTTTTCGTTTTTTTCATTGTTTTCTAATTTTTGACCCATTAGAGCCATCAGCGTGTCTAGATTATCTGACATTTTTATCCTTCAATCCTGCAGATTATTTCCTTTGTAAGATCTAAAAAGTCTCTAGCTGCATTGCTTGCTTTATTGTACATATGTACTGGTATTTTTTCTTCTTGTGATTTGGAGATACTTATATTTTTTCTTATTTTGGTGTTTAAAAAATTTTCTTTAAATACCTTTTTGAGATACTCAATATATTTTTCTTTACTTTTGTTTCTAATATCATGTTTATTTATAAAGACCCCGGTGATTTTTAATTCTTTATTTATTTGCTTGACTGCATTTATTGTGTCTAATAGTTGATTAATTCCTTCAAAGGCAAAAAATTCTGTTTCTATTGGTATTAAAATATATTTACTTGCAACAAGAGCATTTATTGTAAGTATTGAGAGGGTGGGAGGACAATCAATAAGTATGAAATCATATCTATCTTTTTTGTATTTTAGGAGAGAATTTTTTAAAAAACTCTCTCTTGAGATTTCATTTATTAGTTTTTTCTCAAGTAATGCTAATTTAAGACTTGAAGGAATTACATCTAAATTGAAAATTTTAATAGGCTCAATTTTTTGCTTTTTATAAATAAGTTCATAACTTGAAGTTGAAAGATTAACTTCTTCTTTTAAAATATTTGTTCCGCTACTAGCATTTCCCTGAGGATCAATATCTACTAGAAGAGTTTTTTTACCAAGAATTGTCATCGAGTAAGCAATGTTTATGGCACTAGTAGTTTTGCCAACCCCACCCTTTTGGTTAATAACAGAAATCACTTTCATAAAAATTTTCTCTTGTTGTAAGTGCTACAACAATACTCCATTGTAGAACATAAATGGCGAAAAGTAGAGCATCAATAGTAAAAATACGACTAGTACATAAGATTGTGTTAATGTGATGAAACAAATACACTTGAAACTATTAAATTAAGGAATTTTCTTGTAAAAATAGTAAGATGCTTGCTTTGTCTCTTGTATTGAATGCGATCGTTGTGTTTATTTTTTCTAAAAAACTTGCATCTGTAATTTTAATTCCAAGCTTATTTTTTGTTCTTATAAGTAGATTATATTGATTGTAGCTTAAATTTAGACTTAATGTTTCCATCTCTTCTTTTTCTGTCAGCTTCGATTTGCTGATTATCTCTTCTGCTGCCTTGGAATATGCTTTAATTAGTCCTCCTTTCCCAAGCAGAGTGCCTCCAAAATAGCGCACCGTAATTATTAGGGTGTCTGTTAAATTGTTTTTCAATATTGCATCTAGCGTAGGTTTTCCTGCTGTTAAATGAGGTTCTTTGTCGTCACTCATTCCGTTTATAAATGAGATTGAAGTGCCAATTCTGAATCCGTAGACGACATGTGATGCATTTCTAAATTTCAATTTATATTCTCTTAATATTTTACTTATTTCTTCTTTTTTCTCTACATGAAAAATATATGATAAGAAAATGGATTTTTTTACTTCAATTTTTGAGTGGATACTTTCTTTAGGAATTAGTAACATGCAACTCAATGATATATCATCTTTTTTTATGTTGAAGTATTTTTGATTTATGTATATCATTAGTAGTGATTATTTTTAGTAAGTGAGCAATTATTTGAGGGGTTGGAAATGATATCAGGATTGAATCCTACGTTAAGGTTGTTTAAGGATCATAGGATACTTTATTCTAATATGGAAAGAGGTTTAAAGCCCCTTTTGGAGGTTGATAATTTTATTAACAAGTATATTCAAAATAAAGAAGGGTTGGAAATTTATGATAAGGTCGTGGGGAAGGCTGCAGCTATTATAATATATAACATTGGGCTTCAGAATGTTCAGGCTGGAGTCATCTCTCAGCCAGCGAAAGACTTCTTGGAAAGTAGAGGAATAAGAGTGACTTTTAAGAAGCTGGTGGAAAGAATTAACGACAAGGCTGAAAATCTGATTGAGAGCCTGGAAAACCCAGAAGAAGTTTATAAATACATGATAAAGAGTGGCATTATTATGAACAACTCTTGACTTATTACCTATTGGTCGCCTTGGAATATACAGAAAGGATTAACCCTATGTTGTATATCAGTATAATCAAGTTCCCCCAGTTTAAGTAGAAGTCCTTCTCTGCGTAATCGAAGATCCATATTCCGGCATAAACTCCCAAAAACCCCCCAATTGAAGAGGTGAATATTAGTAGGGCAGGCTCAATCTTATGTTTAATGATATGTCCCTTTCCATTTTCAACATTTTCCCTTTCCGAAAACTTGCTATCGAAAAAAACCATAACAAGACCAGCCAAGGTGACACATAAAAAATAAACTATAAACACTTTCCTTATGAGCTTAAACATAAAATTTACCGCCTTTTAACTTTCAGTTGCAAACACCACCTGGTAACATAAATATACCATAAAACGAAGATTTTCTCATGCTATATAATATTTGAACATTTTACAAATTATTGAGTGTTTTAAGATTGTTAGTTTATGTATAATGTTTCTTTGATTGTAAGGCGTAATTTTAAAAATTAATATGATTTAAAATTTTAAGTAGCGCTTCTATGTAATACGTATAAGTTTTATGATTTGAGTATTTGTGTTTTCAATTTTAATGCGAAGGAGACTATGTGTTTTATGTTGTTGGTACCCCTATAGGCAATTTAGGAGATATTACTTATCGTGCGGTTGATGTTTTAAAATTAGTAGATGTTATATTTGCTGAGGATACAAGAATTACTAGAAGGCTTTTAGCTCGTTATGGTATTGTTAAAAAGTTAGTTTCTTGTAACGCAGCAACAGAAGATAAGAAAATAAAATTGTTGTTGGAGTATTTATCCAATGAAAAGAGTGTAGCTTTTGTTAGTGACGCGGGTACGCCTTGTTTGAGCGATCCTGGTGGAGTGCTTATTGATGCGGCACTTAAAAATGGACACAAAGTTTGTCCCATACCAGGCGTTAGCTCTTTTAATGCAATAATTAGTGTAAATCCTTTCAGGGATAAGGTGATAGTATTTGAAGGATTTTTGTCAAATAAGGGGGTTAAAAGGATCAAAAGGATAGAAGAACTTTATGGTAGAGGAGATGCATTCGTAATTCTTGAGTCCAGTCATAGAATTTTGAAATTGTTATTTGAGCTTTCGTTAGTGGACTTGGAAGCTAATGTTCTTGTTGGGCGAGAGATGACAAAGGTACATGAGGAATACAGGGTCGGTAAACCTTTGGAATTGAGGAAATATTTTGAAGGAAATAAGAAAGTCAAGGGAGAATTCACAGTTTTGGTGAGCAGGAAGAGCAAGAATTAAGTTATTTTAATCTTTTTGTTTAATTATTTGTATTATGGGAAAAAATAAAGAAAGAGAAATTTATAAGTGTTTGCATTGTGGGTATAAATCTTTAAAATGGCTGGGCAAATGTCCTGAGTGTTTTAGTTGGGATAGCTTAGAATCTTATACCGAGCATAAGGCTGGGCATGGAAAGACCCCAAATAGTAGTAAAAAAAATGAAATTTATTCTTTAAAGGATTTTAAGCAAGTTGATAATGTTAGGCAGTTAACAGGTATTGAAGAATTTGACAGAGTGCTTGGTGCTGGAGTTGTGCTTGGTAGTGTAATTTTAATAGCAGGGGAGCCTGGAATTGGAAAATCAACTTTTTTGCTTCAGATTGCTAATGTTGTCTCGATGTCTGGTAAGAGCGTGCTTTATCTTGCAGGAGAAGAGTCAATTCCGCAAATTAAATTAAGATCAAACAGACTTAAGCTTTCTGTTGACATATTGATAACTAATGAGGTAGATGTTGATTCTTTAATTGAGATGGTTGAATCTCTTAAGGTTGATTTTATTGTTGTTGATTCCATTCAAACTTTACATTCAAAAGAAGCTCAAGGAGGTCTTGGGGGAGTATCTCAGTTAAAGCATTGTGTTTATAAACTTGTAGAATGGGTAAAGGGAAGGAATATAACTTTATTTTTAGTAGGACATATTACAAAAGACGGTATGTTAGCGGGTCCAAAAATAATAGAACATGTGGTAGATGCTGTTTTTTATTTTGAAGAGGCAGAAAAATCTTTGCGTATGCTTAGGGCAACTAAAAATAGGTTTGGGTCCGTAAGTGAGATAGGTATTTTTGAAATGACAAAGTTAGGTCTTATGGAAATCAAGGACCCTTCTTCTATTTTTTTGGAAAAAAAAGAAAAGGTATCTTCAGGAATTGCCATTGGAATTGTGAATAGGGGCAGTAGGGTTTTGTTCATTGAGATACAGGCTTTAATAGTAAAGACAGGTATGAATATTCCCAGGATTTTTTCAGAAAAGATAGATTCTAAGAAAATATCAAGAATCCTAGCAGTGCTTAGTAAGTATTTAAATCTTAATTTTAATAACGATGATGTGTATGTCAATGTGTCTGGAGGGGTTAGAATTGATGATATAGAGATTGAACTTGCTATTTTAGTTGCATTATTTTCAGCCAAGACGGACGTTGTTGTGAGTCAAGAGTTGATTTTTACAGGTGAAATTTCGCTTTCAGGAGAAATTAAAACATCCTCTAGTGTTGAAAGCAAAGTGATAGCGTCACGGAAGGCGGGATTTAAAATTGTCTTGGGTGCAAATATAAGAGGAGGTTGTTACGATGGATATGAAGGTATAGGTAGAGTTTTAGATATTGTTAAGAGATTAGTAAGAAGTAGTAAAAAAGATAAAGATGTAGACAATTTTATTTAAAAGCACTGGAATAAAAAAATAAATTTCAAGTATTGACAAAGATTAATGTATATTATAGAGTAATAAGAGTTGAAATTAAGGATTGGAAGAAAAGAGAAGGGAAGAGTTAAGTAAGGTTTAAAGCCGAATATGATAACCTGTTGATTTTAAATAAAAAGATAAAAATAACGAAGAGTTTGATCCTGGCTTAGAACTAACGCTGGCAGTGCGTCTTAAGCATGCAAGTCAAACGGGATGTAGCAATACATTCAGTGGCGGACGGGTGAGTAACGCGTGGATAATCTACCTATGAGATGGGGATAACTATTAGAAATAGTAGCTAATACCGAATAAGGTCAGTCGAGCTGTCGATTGATGAAAGGAAGCCTTTAAAGCTTCGCTTGTAGATGAGTCTGCGTCTTATTAGCTAGTTGGTAGGGTAAGGGCCTACCAAGGCTATGATAAGTAACCGGCCTGAGAGGGTGAACGGTCACACTGGAACTGAGATACGGTCCAGACTCCTACGGGAGGCAGCAGCTAAGAATCTTCCGCAATGGGCGAAAGCCTGACGGAGCGACACTGCGTGAATGATGAAGGTCGAAAGATTGTAAAATTCTTTTATAAGTGAGGAATAATCTTTGTAGGAAATGACAAAGAGATGACGTTAATTTAGGAATAAGCCCCGGCTAATTACGTGCCAGCAGCCGCGGTAATACGTAAGGGGCGAGCGTTGTTCGGGATTATTGGGCGTAAAGGGTGAGTAGGCGGATATACAAGTCTATGCGTAAAATACCACGGCTCAACTGTGGGAATATGCTGGAAACTGTGTATCTTGAGTCTGATAGGGGAAGTTAGAATTCCTGGTGTAAGGGTGGAATCTGTTGATATCAGGAAGAATACCAGAGGCGAAGGCGAACTTCTGGGTCAAGACTGACGCTGAGTCACGAAAGCGTAGGGAGCAAACAGGATTAGATACCCTGGTAGTCTACGCTGTAAACGATGCACACTTGGTGTTAACCGAAAGGTTGGTACCGAAGCTAACGTGTTAAGTGTGCCGCCTGGGGAGTATGCTCGCAAGAGTGAAACTCAAAGGAATTGACGGGGGCCCGCACAAGCGGTGGAGCATGTGGTTTAATTCGATGATACGCGAGGAACCTTACCAGGGCTTGACATATATAGGATATGGTTAGAGATAACTAGTCCCCGTTTGGGGTCTATATACAGGTGCTGCATGGTTGTCGTCAGCTCGTGCTGTGAGGTGTTGGGTTAAGTCCCGCAACGAGCGCAACCCTTATTGTCTGTTACCAGCATGTAAAGATGGGGACTCAGACAAGACTGCCGGTGATAAGCCGGAGGAAGGTGAGGATGACGTCAAATCATCATGGCCCTTATGTCCTGGGCTACACACGTGCTACAATGGCCTGTACAAAGCGATGCGAAGCAGTGATGTGAAGCAAAACGCATAAAGCAGGTCTCAGTCCAGATTGAAGTCTGCAACTCGACTTCATGAAGTTGGAATCGCTAGTAATCGTATATCAGAATGATACGGTGAATACGTTCTCGGGCCTTGTACACACCGCCCGTCACACCACCCGAGTTGAGGATACCCGAAGCTATTGTTCTAACCCGTAAGGGAGGAAGGTGTCTAAGGTATGTTTAGTGAGGGGGGTGAAGTCGTAACAAGGTAGCCGTACTGGAAAGTGCGGCTGGATCACCTCCTTTCTAAGAGAAAGAATTTAATTAAGTAAAGTAGGTATTGATTTAACTCTTCCTTTGTCTTTTTGAAGGCTTTTTTGGGGGTTTAGCTCAGTTGGCTAGAGCATCGGCTTTGCAAGCCGAGGGTCAAGGGTTCGAGTCCCTTAACCTCCATTTTTGTTGGGATTGGGGGTTGGGTCTGTGGTGTTGAGTTTCTAGATTTGGTTAACAGGGCGGTTTTTGAGTGGCTGTGAATCAGAAAAGAGCCTTTTAGGCGGTTCTTTTTTAATTTGCAGCCGTTTTTGTGTGTTGTTGACAAAAGCGTTGTTGACAAAAGCAAAGAATACCTTTATTCTGGTATAAGTTATTTAATCTTATTAAATAACTTATACCAGAATAAAGGTATTAAATTATTATAGATTTTTATGGTAATTGTTGTTATTCAATAATAGGAGTTTCGTTTATGGTACAAACAATGCAAAAGTTCGGAAGTGCAATGGTTATTCCTGCTTTGTTTTTTGCTCTATTTGGGTTGGTAGTAGGAGTGTCATCTGTATTTTTGGTTGGAGCAAGTCCTGGGGTTTGGAGAGATTTTTGGTGGATGGTAGGGGAAGGTGGTTGGACAATTTTTAGACAAATGCCTTTGCTTTTTGCTGCTGCCTTGCCAATAAGCTTAGCAAAGAAAGCTTCTGCTAGAGCTTGTATTGAATCTTTCCTTGCATTTTTACTTTTTAATTATTTTATTGCGGCTATTTTAAGTCTTTACGGACAATCTTTTGGGGTTGATTATTCTATGGATCCAGGAGGGACCAGTGGACTTACTATGCTAGCTAATATTAAAACACTGGATACTAGTATATTTGGGGCAATTACAGTTTCATGCATCATTATCTATTTGCACAATAGGTATTTTGATGTCAAGTTTTCTCCTTATTTTCAAATTTTTTCAGGTAGTAATTATATAGTAGCCCTAAGCTTTTTAACAATGCTACCCTTAGCGGTAATTTTTTGTATTATATGGCCTAGAATACAAATGGGAATTGCAGGTTTGCAAGGGGTAATGGCCTATTCAGGAGCTTTTGGGGTATGGCTTTACACATTCCTAGAGAGAGTTTTAATTCCCTTTGGATTTCATCACTTTATTTATCAACCATTTATATTTGGCCCAGCTGTTGTTGATGATGGAATTTTAAAGTATTGGGCTGAACATATTCAAGAGTTTTCTCAAAGTACTATTCCTCTTAAAGAATTGTTTCCAGGAGGTGGGTTTGCCCTTCATGGAAATTCTAAGGTGTTTGGTGTGCTTGGGCTTTCTTTAGCTATGTATTACACTGCGAAAGAAGATAAGAGAAAGGCTTTGAAAGGTTTGTTAGTCCCTGCAGCTCTTACCTCAATGATTAATGGAATAACAGAACCAATTGAGTTTACATTCCTTTTTGCTGCTCCCGCACTGTTTGTTCTGCATTCTGTCTTTGCAGGGTGCATGTCCGCCATTATGTATTCGTTTGGTCTTGTAGGTAACATGGGCACCGGGATAATTGATTTTGCATTGTTAAATTGGATTCCTATGTGGAAGAATCACCCCGGGCCTTATGTGGCGCAGATTATTATTGGTAGCGTTTTTACAGTTATTTATTTCTTTTCATTTAAATACTTAATATTGAAGTTTAATTTCAAGACACCTGGTAGATGGGAAGACGATACTCCTGTTAAACTACATACTAAAAGGGATTATATCGGAGATCAACGCAGACATCAGTCTTTAAGCATAATTCATATGTTGGGAGGGAAATCCAATATTGAAGATATTAGCAACTGTGCCACAAGACTAAGAATTACTGTTAAAGATGTTAATAAAGTTCATCCTGATGAAAGCTTTAAAAAACATGGCGTTAAGGGAATATTTAAGACAAATAATTATTTTCAAATTGTCATTGGACTTGATGTTCCAATATTAAGAGAGGAGATAGAATCTATTCTTGATAGTAAAGAGGAGGAAGTATGAAAAAAAAATTTAATATTGTGATTGCTGGGGGAGGAAGTACCTTTACTCCGGGTATAGTGTTGATGTTGCTTGATCATCTTGATGAGTTTCCCATTGGGCATATTAAGCTTTATGATATTGATAGTGAGCGTCAAGATATTGTCGGTAGAGCTTGCAAGGTATTAATTAGGGAGAGATATCCCGATGTAAAGTTTTCTTATACCACAGATCCAAGAGAAGCTTTTAGTGATGTTGATTTTGTAATGGCGCATATTCGAGTTGGTAAATACGAGATGAGAGAACTTGATGAAACAATTCCTCTTAAGCATGGAGTTGTTGGACAAGAAACATGCGGACCTGGCGGTATTGCTTATGGTATGCGTTCAATTGGAGGAGTTATTGAACTTGTTGATTACATGGAAAAATATTCACCTCATGCTTGGATGCTAAATTACTCCAATCCTGCTGCAATTGTTGCGGAGGCTACAAGGTGCCTCCGCCCTAAATCTAGGATATTAAATATTTGTGATATGCCAGTTGGAATAGAGAATAGATTTGTTGAGATTTTAAGATTAAAATCTAGAAAAGAATTGGTTGTAAGATACTATGGTCTTAATCATTTTGGTTGGTGGAATGAGGTTAGACATGTAAACGGTGATGATTTGATGCCAAAATTAATAGAGCATGTAAAAGAGCATGGGTATCTTTCAGGAAGAGAGGCCGAGACAGGACAGCATATTGACGAAAGTTGGACTTCAACATTTAGCAAAGTAAAAGATGTGGTTGCCCTTGATCCAACTACTTTGCCGAATACTTATTTGAAATATTATTTGTATAGCGACTATGAGCTTACGCACACCGACCCTACCAAAACAAGAGTTAAAGAGGTAAAGGAGGGCAGAGAAGCTAAAGTTTTTGGAGAATGTAAGAGAATAGCTGAAAATAATACTGCTGTTGGTACTACCATTGAGATAGATGAGCATGCATCCTACATCGTTGATCTTGCTCGAGCAATAGCTTTTAATACAGGCGAAAGGATGCTTTTGATTGTTGAAAATAATGGAGCCGTTGAAAATTTTGATCCTACTGCTATGGTGGAAGTTCCCTGTATTGTTGGTTCTAATGGCCCTGAGCGTATATGTATGGGAAGAATACCTCAGTTTCAAAAAGGACTTATGGAGCAACAGGTTTCTGTTGAAAAACTTACAGTTGAAGCTTGGAGGGAGAAATCATATTTAAAGTTATGGCAAGCTTTGACTATGTCTAGGATGGTACCAAGCGCAAGTGTTGCCAAGAAAATTCTTGATGATCTTATTAAGGCTAACAGAGGCTACTGGCCGGAATTGAAGAAATAAGAAGCAGGCCTTGGGTTTGCTTCTCATTTGCGAAATCAAAAAATTGGGACCAGGATGAGTTGAACATCCGACCTCAGGTTTATCAGACCTGCGCTCTAACCACCTGAGCTATGATCCCCAAGATTTACTTACCTCTTAAGATTTTATTGAACTTTATTTTGTTTGTCAATATGAGTTTTATTTTTCTATGTAGGTAGCATTTGGTTCTTTTTTGGCAGGGAAATAGAAAGCGTGGAAAAATCATTGAATCGGGTGTGTTGAGAAGCAATAAAAGTAGTCTCTTTCATTACACGATGAAGAAGAAAATAAATCTCAAAAGTTATGTGTAGGACCAAGAAGAGCAAAATCGGATTGGAAAAATTTTGATAATCTTTAAGAGATTTTGTACAAAGGAAAGTGTAACTTCTTGCCTAAATAGAACTTATTTTTCTTCAAGAACAGGGGTTACTACTTCTTGAAGAAATTCTTCAACTTGGGAAGGTGCAAACCCTGTATTTTGATTTGAATTTAAGATCTCATCTATATCTGTAGACGTCAGTCTAAAACTTTTATCTTTAAGAATTAGCTTAATTAGGTCATCTTCATTTTTTCCTAAGTAAATACTCTCCCTCACTTGCATGGAGTAAGTTCTGAGTTTTTCATGCAGTGCTTGCCTGTCGCCGCCATTTTTGGCTGCTTTCATTAGTATGTCTTCTGTTAAGATAAATGGCATTTCTGTTTTTACATGTTGTTCAATTATCTTGTCATTTACTCTAATATTGTTAAATATTTTATTAAGTAATATCAAGATGGCGTCTGCTGCTAGGAATGCTTGGGGAATATTTAGCCTCTTGCAAGCCGAATCGTCTAGCGTCCGTTCAAGCCATTGGGTTGCAACTATAAACCCGCCACTTGTTTGTAAACTCATTATAAACTTGGCAAGAGAGGCTACCCTTTCGCTATGGATGGGGTTTCTTTTATAAGGCATTGCTGAGGAGCCTATTTGTTTTTCTTCAAAATGCTCTTCAATTTCTTTAAGATGTTGCATGAACCTAAGATCGTTAGTGATTTTATGTGCACTTTGAGCTAGGTTGCTTAGAAAGTTTAAAATTGATGAATCAATTTTTCGATCATAAGTTTGACTAGTTATTTTGTAAACTTTATCAAATCCCATTCTTTTAGCCACGCTTATGTCTAGGGTTTTTACTCTTTCAAAGTTAGATGATAGCAATTCTTTAAAGCTACTCTGATTACCCACAGTACCCTTTACTCCTCTGAAACACAGATTGGATAAAATAAAATCAAGTTCTTTAAGATCAAAGATCAAACTTTTAAGCCACAAGCTGCTTCTTTTGCCAAGGGTTGTTAATTGGGCCTCTTGTAAGTGTGTATAGGCAAGTGTTGTCAAATTTTTATATTTTATTGAAAAATTATTTAAAGTTTTAATGATACCTTTTAAATGATTTTTAAGAAGCAACAATGCTTCTTTTATTTGAATTAAATCTGTATTGTCCATTAAGAATGCACTTGTAGCGCCAAGATGTAAAATTTTTTTAGCATCCTTCCCAGCTGAATCAGCATACGCATAAAGATGAGCCATAACTTCATGTTTAAATTCTTCTTCATATTTTTCTACAACAGTAAAATCAATATTCTCAATATGTTTATGTAGTTTATCTATTTGTGCTTGGGTAATATCTACCCCTAATTCTTTTTGTGTTAGGGCCAAATTATACCAAAGCCTTCTCCACGTTGTATACTTAAATTCTGGTGAAAAAATGTAAAGCATTTCTTTGCTTGAATATCTTGATTCTAAAGGGTTTACATACTTATCCATTCTTTATTCCTAAAAATGGTTTTTTCTCGTTCTTCCCCAAGGGAAATAATCGAGATTTGAACTCCAACTTCTCTTTCAATGAATTCGATGTACTCTCTAGCCTCAATTGGTAAATCTTCATAACAGCTTATATCGCTAATATCTTGCTTAAATCCCTTAAAACTCTTATATACAGGTTTAGCCTTCTTTAATATTTCACAGGAAGTAGGTATATATTCATATATTCTTCCTTGATAATCATAGGCAACACAAATTTTGAGCTCTTCCATATCATTTAGGACGTCTAGTTTTGTTAAAGCTAAATGGTCTAATTCGTTAAGGTATGCAGATTTTTTGATAGTTAAAAGGTCAAGCCATCCAATCCGTCTGGGTCTTCCTGTGGTTGCCCCATATTCTTTTCCCTTTTCCCTAATTTTGTCTCCAGTAACAGAAATTTCACTCACAAATGGACCTTCCCCAACTCTTGACGAGAAAGCCTTTACTATTCCAATTTTTTGTTTTATTTTTGAAACAGGAATGCCACACCCTACGGACGCTGTGATTAATGTACTACTTGATGTTACAAATGGAAATGTTCCATGCTCAATATCAAGCATTGTGCCCTGTGCTCCTTCTATTAATATGTTCTTTTCAGAAACCAGAGCTTCTTTTAATATTTCCTCTGTGTTTGTGATTATAGGTTGAAGAATTGCTATATATTCCTTGTAGCTACTTAGGATATCGACGTAATTTAAAGGTTTCTCGCCGTATATCTTTTCTGTAATTTTGTTTTTTTCATCCAAATTTGCCTTTAGTTTTTTTTCAAAAATTTCCATACTAAGTAGGTCAACAGCTCTTATGCTCGTTCTATTTATTTTATCAGCATAACAGGGCCCAATTCCCTTTTTAGTAGTTCCGATTTTGTCATGACCCTTTTTTTGTTCGCTAAGCTCGTCAATTTTAATGTGATAGGGCATTATTATGTGAGCTTTATCGCTGATTAGTATTTTTGTTTTAATGTTGTTTTGTTTGAGTATCTCAATCTCTTCTATCAGAACTTTTGGATCAAATACTACCCCAGGACCAATTATGCAATTTGATCCCTGTAAGGCACCAGAAGGTAACAGATGAAAAACAAATTTTTTATTATTGACAACGATTGTATGCCCAGCATTATTGCCTCCGTTAAATCTTACAACGTAGTCTGCCCTTGCCGAGAGAAAATCTATAATCTTTCCCTTTCCTTCATCTCCCCATTGAGTACCAATGACCGCATAAACTGACATCTTTGTCTCCTATTTGTTTATTTTTGATACATCCTTTAAGGTTCTGTGTTTTTCATTAAAATCAATACCATAGCCAACTATGAAATGATTATCAATCTCAAATCCCACATAGTCTATGTGTAATTTTGTTAATCTTTTAGATGGCTTATTGAAAAGAGCACAAGTTTTAATCTCTTTAGGATTCTTTGTTTTTAAATGTTCAATAATTTTTTTATAGGTTAATCCGGTATCTACAATGTCGTCAAAGAGTATTACGTAGCAGTTTTCTATGTTAATGTCAATATCTTTCTTTATTGTCACTTTTAGTGAAGAGTGATCTTTAGTGCCATAACTTGAAGCTTGTAGAAAATCTATTTTTACATTAAGTCCAATCTCTCTTGTAATATCTGCAAAAAATATAAATGAGCCTTTAAGAAGAGATATAAAAACTACATTATTCTCGTCCTTGTAATAATCTCTAATATCCTGAGCTAACTCTTTAATTCTACTTCCTATTCTCTCCGCTGAGAACAAAGTTGAAATTTGACCATTCATTAAGCTTATATTTGACTCTCTGTTCGTAATTTCTACTATTCCAATTGTATTTTTTTTATCAATTTAATTCAAGTTAAATTATCGCTATGATTCGTAGCCAATAGTAAGTATGATATTATGTACCTCAAAGAGAGATTTGTACATGAATTCTAATTATCAAAAATATAAGATGCTAGTCTTTGATCTTGATGGGACTTTACTTAACAACGAGCACAGGATTACCCCATTGACTCTTAAAGTTCTTTCAGAACTGAGGAATGATTTTCGTATAATTATTGCTACCGGTAGGAGATTAGGTGAAATTAAGGATGTTATGTTGCAACTTAAAGAAATTGATATTGAAAAGGGGTATATGATAACGGCCAACGGTGCTGAGGTGTTTTTGCAGAATAATTTAATCTTGAGGTACAAGATAGAATATGACCTAGTAAGAGAAATTCTTAAGCTTGATAGGGGAGAGATTGATATTAATCTTTATACTTTAACCGATTGGTATTCCGATAGAGAAATTAGGAGTCCAATTATGAATTACTTTATTAGTAATTTAGAGGTAAGGCCTATTATTACTGATCTATTTTCTCTCCAAGTGGATTCTTTTTCTAAAATAGTTTACTTTTCTCAAGACTTTGTAGCTCTTGAAAATTTTGGGAATATAATAAGAGAGAAAAATTTCAAGGACGTACATGTATTTTATTCTGCGCGAGATCTTTTAGAAATTACAAACGCAGACGCTAACAAGTATAATGCCGTTAAAAATATTGCCTTCCTTGAAAGTGTCGATATTGAGGATATCTTAGCATTTGGAGATAACGGCAATGATTACGAAATGTTAAAAAACGTCGGAAAAGGTATTGTAATGAGGAATGCAAACGAATTTGTTAGAATTAATTTATCAAATAACGAGATTACAAAATTCAGCAATGATGAAGACGGAGTCGCTAAATTCTTAATTGACTTTTTTAATCTTGACATTAGTTTTATCTAGCCATTAAAATTTGGATGTTATTTATTTCATGTCTTGATTTTGTTGAATGTAGTTGTCATAAGCATTTTTTATACTCTCTGCTCCATTATATAAAATAGAGATTTCGGTCATTAATGGGATGAAATGCGACTTTTTTTCATCTAATGTGTATTGATGATAGACGTCATCCCTGATGAATAGGGTTTTGTTGTAATTTTCCAGTTTTTTTTCTAATTCGTCTTCTATAAATTGTTTGTCTTCTGCGGGCATTTTGCTTAAAAACTCAATATGATTTTTTTCAATTATTTTTTTTGTAATAGTCAACCAATTGATTAACTCTTTAGCATATCCTTCAGCGTATCTTTTTAAATTCTCAATTTCTTCCTCGTTTGTGTTTGTTTCTAAAAAAATTATTTTAGTAAGACTTTCTTCTTCGCCTTTTGGTATTTCGGGTATATCTTTCGGTGTTGAGGTACAATTCAAAATGAGTAAGTATAATATTAGGCTGATTATTTTTTTGTGCATGTCTACTCCTTGCTAGTTAATTGTAGCATTTGGTAGGCTGTTTTTAGTGTTTTGTTTTATGAATTTGGACTGTTATATGCGTTCTTTGAAAATTATTTGATAAAAACATTTTGAGGGTATTGACATAGAAAAAGTAAAGGTATATATTAGTTTGTGTTGCGTAAGTGATTGGAATTGGCAATTTAGAGACGGAAGATAAAAATATGGTCAAAGTAATAAAGAGTCTATGGTGGATGCCTAGGAGCTTTAAGGCGAAGAAGGTCGTGGTAAGCTGCGAAAAGCTTGGGGGAGAAGCAAACATTTTATGATCCCAAGATTACCGAATGGAGTAATCCGATTAGCTAGATGCTAATCATCTACTGCGTAGGTGGTAGAGGCTATACCAGGGGAAGTGAACCATCTAAGTACCCTGAGGAAAAGAAATCAAAGAGATTCCCTGAGTAGCGGCGAGCGAAAGGGGAGTAGCCCAAACTTTGGATGTGCCAAGCTGCAGAGCGTTGCATTCGGAGGGTTGTAGGACACTTGAAGTTTAGTCTGTGATAAACTGAGAAGTTACAAAATATTTGCATAGAAGAATAATCTGGAAAGATTAGCCAGAGAAGGTGATAGCCCTGTAATTTAAATGTAGATATCTTCTTAAAGATGTTCCTGAGTAGGACGAGACACGAGAAACCTTGTCTGAAGCTGGGGAGACCACTCTCCAAGGCTAAATACTAGAAAGCTACCGATAGTGAAGAGTACCGTGAGGGAAAGGTGAAAAGAACCCCGGGAGGGGAGTGAAATAGAACTGAAACCGTAGACTTACAAGCAGTCAGAGCCATGATTTATTCATGGTGATGGCGTGCCTTTTGCATAATGAACCTGCGAGTTATCATGTCTAGCAAGGTTAAGGCATAGAAGTGCTGGAGCCTGAGCGAAAGCGAGTCTTAAAAGGGCGATTTAGTTAGATGTGGTAGACCCGAAGCCGAGTGATCTATTTATGGCCAGGCTGAAGCTTGGGTGAAACCAAGTGGAGGGCCGAACCCTAGTCTGTTTAAAAAGGCAGGGATGAGTTGTGAATAGGAGTGAAAGGCTAAACAAACTCGGAGATAGCTGGTTCTCCCCGAAATGGATTTAAGTTCAGCCTTATTTTAGTGCAGTAGAGGTAGAGCACTAATTGAGCTAGGGCCTGTCAAAGGGTACCAAACTCAGTTAAACTCCGAATGCTATTGTATGATGAATAGGAGTGAGACTATGGGCGATAAGGTCCATGGTCGAGAGGGAAACAACCCAGATCAACAGCTAAGGTCTCAAAAATGTGTTAAGTGGAAAAGGAGGTTTAGGTACGTAGACAGCCAGGAGGTTGGCTTAGAAGCAGCCATACCTTTAAAGAGTGCGTAATAGCTCACTGGTCGAGTACTTAAGCGCCGACAATGTAACGGGGCTAAACACATTACCGAAGCTTTGGATTCTAATTTAGGTTAGAGTGGTAGGGGAGCGTTCTGTAAGCCTGAGAAGTTAAACTGAGAGGTTTGATGGAGGTATCAGAAGTGAGAATGCAGGTATGAGTAACGAAAAAATGGGTGAGATCCCCATTCGCCGAAAACCTAAGGTTTCCTGGGTGAAGGTCGTCTTCCCAGGGTTAGTCGGCCCCTAAGGCAAAGCTGAAAAGTGAAGTCGATGGGAAACGGGTTAATATTCCCGTACCTCTTATAGTTTCGATTGGAGTGACGCATGAGGTTAACTACTGCTAGGCGATGGTTGTCCTAGTTTAAGCATTGAGGTGTTGATTTTAGTAGGAAAATCCGCTAGGAGAGCTGAGATGTGATGATGAGTGTTGTTTAGGCAGCGCGAAATGTAGGTAGTCAAGGTGCCAAGAAATAACTTCTAAGGTTAGGCTATAAGGGACCGTACCGCAAACCGACACAGGTAGGTGGGATGAAAATTCTAAGGCGCGCGAGAGAATCCACGTTAAGGAACTCTGCAAAATACGTACGTAACTTCGGGATAAGTACGACCTAAGAGATTAGGTAGCATAAAAATGGTCCAAACGACTGTTTACCAAAAACACAGGTCTCTGCAAATCTGTAAAGAGAAGTATAGGGACTGACACCTGCCCGGTGCTGGAAGGTTAAGAGGAGATGTTAGTGTAAAAGCGAGGCATTGAATTCAAGCCCCAGTAAACGGCGGCCGTAACTATAACGGTCCTAAGGTAGCGAAATTCCTTGTCGGGTAAGTTCCGACCCGCACGAATGGTGTAACGATTTGGACGCTGTCTCAACGTGGAGCTCGGTGAAATTGAAGTATCGGTGAAGATGCCGATTACTTGTGGTTAGACGGAAAGACCCCGTGAACCTTTACTATAGCTTGGTATTGAAATTTGGTTAAGTATGTGTAGGATAGGTGGGAGACTTTGAAGCTATCTCGTTAGGGGTAGTGGAGTCGATCTTGAAATACCACCCTTGTTTAATTAAGTTTCTAACTCATAGTGATATGAGGAGAGTGCCAGGTGGGTAGTTTGACTGGGGCGGTCGCCTCCTAAAGAGTAACGGAGGTGCGCAAAGGTTACCTTAGAGTGGTTGGAAATCACTCTGTAAGTGTAAAGGCATAAGGTAGCTTAACTGTGAGACTGACAAGTCGAACAGATACGAAAGTAGGTCTTAGTGGTCTGGCGGTGGCGAGTGGAAGCGCCGTCACTTAACGAATAAAAGGTACTCCGGGGATAACAGGCTTATCCTCCCCAAGAGTTCACATCGACGGGAGGGTTTGGCACCTCGATGTCGGCTCATCGCATCCTAGGGCTGAAGCAGGTCCTAAGGGTATGGCTGTTCGCCATTTAAAGCGGTACGCGAGCTGGGTTCAGAACGTCGTGAGACAGTTTGGTCCCTATCTGCCACAAGCGTTGGATATTTGAGAGGAACTATCTTTAGTACGAGAGGACCGAGATGGACGAACCTCTAGTGTACCAGTTATCCTGCCAAGGGTAAGTGCTGGGTAGCTACGTTCGGAAGGGATAACCGCTGAAAGCATCTAAGTGGGAAGCCTTCCTCAAGATGAGATATCCTATGAGGGTCCTGGAAGAATACCAGGTTGATAGGTTAGAAGTGTAAGTATAGTAATATATTAAGCTGACTAATACTAATTACCCGAATCTTTGACCATATTTTTGTCTTCCTTATAAACACCCTGGTGGTTAAAGAAGGGAGGAAACACCTGTTATCATTCCGAACACAGAAGTTAAGCTCCCATTCGCTGATGGTACTGCGAGTTCGCGGGAGAGTAGGTTATTGCCAGGGTTTTTTGTTTTAATCTAGGTGTATGTGTTAGAAATGTGCGTAGTTTAAGTATCGTTTTTTTTTTTTTGATTTGTACGCTGTCCAGACCATAAAGTTTAAGCTTGTGGATCAATATTATCCTCTTTATTATAAAGATAGAGATGGCAATATGGTTGGCATGATTTTCCCTCTTCTTTCCAAGTGGGCGAAGGAACACAATTATGATATTAGTATAGGGTCCATTAATAGTCTTGATAAGAGTACAATTGAGGACGATGTAATCTATTTGGGCTTGACTTATAACTCAAATCTTAATGAATATCTTTATTTTAAAAATGAGATTGGTAAGTGTGTTGCTGCGTTGTATTACGATAAAAAAGAGGGCAAAAACAAGCCTGTCTCCTTTTTTTCAAATAACTTGAGAATAGGAGCTGTAAAGAACACGATATATGAAGATATTTTGAAATTTCATGGGCGTATTGATAATGTTTTTTTGTTTGAAGATATTGAAGAATTGCTTTCAGCGTTAAAAGATAATAAGGTTGATTTAGTGTATGGGAGTTGTAAATCACTGACTTGTGTATGGTATAAATCCTTTTACCCATATTTTATCGAACTTTTTAATTCAGACTATTTTCATAGTGTTAGTGTAAGGCTTGCTGTTAGTAAGAATGCTGTTAGTGACTTAAAAATTTTAAATGTTGATCTTTTAAGTTATATGAGATCGCTTTCTAGGGAAGAGTATAAATCTTTTAAGGAATTGGATATTTTATTTACTCTTGATATTGGAGTATACAGTGATTACCCCCCCTTAAGTTTTATTGATTCTCAAGGGCGACATTCAGGTATTTTAGTTGATTTATGGGAGGCCCTTTCTAGGGAGTACGGATTTAGAGTAAACTTTGTAGGATTTCCAAAAGAAAGCATTAAAAAAGGCCTAGACGATAAGAATGTATCTGTTTGGGGTGGTATTGTTAAGGGAAGTGGGGATGTTTTAAGTTCTAAAAATTACAAAGAGACTATTCCAATATACATGCTTGATTTCAAGCTTTATTTTACGAATGCCAAAAATAGCCAACGGGTTATAAATTCTCAAGTTATTGATTTTAATTTTGACAATATTGATTTAGATAGAAATACGGACATAGTAAACAATTTTTCAAGTGTAGTGAGTAATTCATATGGATTTGTAGAAAATTCTATAACCACAAGATATTTATTAAAAAGGCACGGATATAACAATATATTAAAATCAGAAGATCCAAATTTCAGTCAAAGGAGGTCTTTGGTATTTGCAACTAATAATAAAAGGTTTAGGTTGTTTTCATACATGCTTAATGCATTAATAGAAGACTTTTTTTTTGATACTTTATTACAAATAGATAACAATTGGCTTGATCAGGATGAAATTAAAGATTATCAAAGTAATGGATATGGTTATGTAGGTAAGAATGATTTCAATATTGAGGAGAAGATTTGGTTACTAAACAATAAGAAATTAAATCTTGCTGTAAAGAATTGGTATCCTATTGATTATTTTGATTCTGATAGTTACAGAGGGGTAAATGAGGAGTTAATTGATAAGATACAAAGATTGACAAATTTAAAATTCAATATACTTAGAGTGGATAAAAGAGATGAGATTGAAAATTTAATTAGTTTAGGAAAGGTGGATATATTAGCTACTAATTTAGAAGGGGAGTACCTGGATTATGTGTTTAACATTAAGACAAGTACTGGAATTCCACTTTATGTTTTTGCAAATAAGATCAAATTATTTCCTTTCAATTTTTATGATCGATGTGCAATACTTAAATTCTTATATACAGAGGAATTAAATTTTAAAGTAAAAACACAGTTAGTGCAGGTGGAAAGCTTTAAGGAGGCTTTAGAACTTCTTTATAGTGGTAAAGTTAGTGGTATTATTAGTGATGAGTATACTGCTGCTGTTAACTTTGGGGATTTAAATGTACAAGATGTTAAAAAGCTACCCACTTATATGGATTTAAAGTTTGATTTAAATGTTGCAGTATATAACCAAGATTACATTTTAAGAGGAATTGTACTAAAAAGTTTATTCCGTGCAAATGTTGATAACAGATTATATTTTGATGATTGGGTTTCTAATGTTTATGAGAGATCTAAGACTATGGGATTTAGGAAATTTTTAGGGACATCAATGGTTATTGGCATACTTCTTTTGACTATTTTTTTAATTTCCTTGTTTAGAATGGGCCAGCAGGCAAATTTTGGGAAGAAGATGTATTTTTCTGCAATAAGTGAAAAAAAAGTGGCTAAGAATGCTATTAATGCTAAAACTATCTTCGTTGCAAGCATGAGTCATGACATTCGTACTCCTGTTAATGGGATAGTAGCAGCTACTGAACTCTTGGACCGTACGGATCTTGTTGATATTCAAAGAGAATACGTTCAGATGATAAATTATTCATCTAAATCACTGCTCTCTTTAATCGATGATATATTATGCATTTCTAAAATAGACATGAATGGAATGTATATTGAAAATAATGATATAGATCTGGAGCGTGAAATTGAAAGTATTTTAAAGAGTTTTCAACCACAGAGTGCTAAACAGAATCTTGATTTAGTTTTTTATTCAAAATCTAATTTAGAAAATTACTTAATAGGCGATATTTCTAGGTTGAAACAAGTGCTTATCAATTTAATAGGAAATGCTTTTAAATTCACCAATGATGGGATCATAGTTTTAAATTACGAGAATGTGTACAGCACAAAGGATAGTAAAGGAGATGAAATAGTTACTGTTGAGTTTAAGGTAAGTGATACTGGAAGAGGAATTAAGCAACAAAGTATATCTGAGATATTTGAATTATTTAAGCAAGAGGATAACTCTGATGCAAGGATACATGGAGGTATTGGCCTTGGACTTGCAATTTCAAAGAAGCTTGTTAGTTTAATGGGAGGCCCTGGTATTGGGGTTGAGAGCCAAGTAGGTTCGGGAACAACTTTTTCTTTTATGTTGCCTTTCGTTTTGGGGAACAAGATTGAGGGTAGGGATAAAGAGTCAAATAGATTCGAGTTAGTAAGAGATAAAAAGATCTTAAACCTACTTTTAAGTAAAAAGGCCGTTAAGGTACTGAGTCAAATAAGTGAGATATTTAATTATAAAGAAAACGTACATCACTCTTGCTCTTATGGTGATGCTTATGAGATGTTTTATAAAAATCCTTGTTATGATTTTGTTTTTATAAACGTAACTAGTGCTGGGCTACCGGAAGGAATTAATTTTGCTAAAAAGATAGAAAGTTTAAGCTCCACTACAAGAATAGTTTTTGTGGTTCCTTATTTAACGAATAGTGAGATGATTGATCTTGAGTATGAATACATTCAAAGGCCTTACAGAAGGTGGGATTTTTATTCTGGTTGGATTAAAAATGGCTTGATTGCAGATGAGGTAATATTAAACGGCTTTAATGCTCTTAAAATAGGAGATAATATTCGTATTTTAATAGCTGAGGATAACGAAATTAATCAGAAAGTTTTAAAAAATGTTTTAGTTGCCATAGGAGTTAATGAGAATTCTATTGATATTGTGGACGATGGAGCTAATGCCATTGAAGCTTTAAGCAATAAGAGATATGACATAGCTTTTATTGATATAAGAATGCCAGTTTGTGATGGCTTTTCAGTTGCTAAGGCGGTACGTAAATTTGAGAGTCAAAATAACTTAAATCCATGTGTTTTAGTAGCTGTGACAGCGCATGCGTTAAGAGAATACAAAGATAGATGTTTTGATCATGGAATGAATGACTATATTGCAAAGCCAATACACATCAGGGCAATTCAGAATGTTTTGGCAAAGTATTTGCAGGTTGAGTTTAAGAGTGATAATAACCTAGAGGACAGCAACGACCAGGGTAGATATCCAAATTTCCCGCATTTAGACATTAAAAAAGCTTTAAAGGAGCTTGACATTTCGTATGATGTATATAGGGACTTGTGTAGAGGACTTGTTGATGTCATTGATAGTTTTATTAGTGAATTGGATATTGCCTTTAGTGTAGGAAATTTAGAATTGGTAAAAAGTATGGCACATTCGGTTTCCGGAGCGCTTGGCAATATGCGTAGTAGCTTGTTTAAAAAATTTAGGGAGATTGAGCTAAGCCAAAAGCCTGTTCATGAATTGGAAATGCTTTACTATGAAATACGTGAAGATTTGCTTTTGCTTATTAAAAATATAAAAACGCATATTTTAGAGGCTGTTGCTAGTGTTGTAAATCAGAAAAAATTAAATTTTAAGAGTAATGATGAATTTTTGTATCTTATGCGAAAGCTTTTACATGGAATAGAAAATAGAAATCCTAAAGAATATAGGGAAATACTTGAGATTCTTAAGAAGTATAATTTAGATGACGATAAGAGGGTATTATTTGATTCTCTTCTTAAAAATTTAAGGTTATATAAGTTTGAAGATAGTTCTAAAATTGTTCAACGTATGGTGGGGTTTATTAATACAGAGAAGACATGATGGAAGGGATAGTAATAGATGATTTGGAAGAAAATAGAGTTGAAGTTCAAAAATTACTTCTAGTAGATGATACTCCTACAAATTTAGATTTATTAATAGATATATTGCAAGATGAGTATGAAATTAGGGTTGCAGTAGATGGGTTTGATGCTTTAAAACAGGTTAAAATTGATAGCCCTGACCTTATTTTGCTTGATGTGTTGCTTCCAGATATTAGTGGTTATGAGGTTTGTAGAAGGCTTAAAGGTGATCCTGAAACAAGAGATATTCCTATAATTTTTATTAGTTCAAGAGATTCTACTGATGCTCAACTTGAAGGATTTAACGTTGGTGGGGTGGATTATATTTTAAAACCTTTTAATGCAAGGATTATTGATGCAAGGATTAAAACCCATCTTGAGCTTAAAAGACTTAGGGACCATTTTAAAAACCTTGCAAGGATTGATGGACTTACTCAAATTCCTAATAGGAGGTTCTTTACAGATAAATTTGCTAAATCTTGGATGAAGGCTTTGGAGCATAAAGAAAGGGTCATCGTGGGGATGTTGGATATTGATTATTTTAAAAAATATAATGATAACTACGGACATACCAATGGAGATGAATGTCTTAAGTTGATAGCAAAGAGCTTAAATAAAATTGCTATTAGATATAAAATATGGGTTGCTCGCTATGGGGGAGAGGAATTTATTTTATTTTCCGTTAATAAGACTTTAGAAGAGATTATCAGTATTGTTAATTTGATAATTGAAGATATTAGAAATTTGGAAATAGTTCATGAATACAACAGTGTTTCTGGTTTTGTTACAGTCTCAATCGGTCTTGCTGAGCAAGTACCTTGTGATACCAACTTCACTAACATCATTAAGCTTGCTGATGACAAATTATACGAAGCCAAGGTTTCTGGGCGAAATCAGTTTAAATATTGAAGTTAAATTTTATAAGTTAATGAAAATCCAATAGAGTCATAGTGCATATATGAATTATTTGTAATAGTTCTTTTTAGAATGTCAGACATGCCTATTGTATCTTCGGTGTACATGGGTTTTGTTGATAATTTGAGTTGCATATCTAGGCTTAAGTGTGATGTAATTTCAAATTTTGTAACAAATGAAATATTATGATAAAAGAAATCACTTCCCCATCCTTTGTTTGATATTGTGCTCACACTTCTAGCATCACCAATGTATGTTTTTCCTTCATATAAAAAGCCTATTGTATTAAGGGATAATGGCATCTTATAAGCTAATAGTGCATAAGGATTTATTGTAAATCCATTTATGGTTTTGCCTTCATCGGATTTATATATCCAAAGTTGACCAGAAATAGCATGAGCATTGTTTATGTGCAAAATACTGCTACCAAGTACTGTAATAATATGAGTCCATTCCCCACCAAGTACAGCATTAAGGTCAAATTGTAGGCGACCTCCCATTGTTATTTCAGAGTAGAATTCAGTACTCTTTGAATAGTCTCCATTTCCAATGTGTACTCCAATGCCCTTAAATCCAAATCCTTTCCAGCCTAATCCAACTTCAACTGCTGTATATAAATTCACAAATGCAATGGGAGTAAGACTGATGCTGCCTTTAAGTAAAGCGAGAACAGGCGAGAGTCCAATGTTTAGGTCTAAATCTATTCCATTGCCTTGGAATAAAAGTGAGTCGGGATTATCTAAGACTTTAATAAATTTATAGTAGCCTAAATATGAAATCAGTTTAACACTTCCCCATGAACTGGGTGAGATTTGGTTATTTGGTGCTACGGGTTTAATCTGAGGAGAAAAGAAACTTGGAGAGAAAAAACTACCTGTTGTTCCAAGTGCGTGTGGAGGATAATAAGCAGTTTGGAGGTTGAAATAAAAATATTCTCTTTTTATGTTATCTTTACCTTCATTTGAATGAATCAAGAAGGACTGTAAGAACAGCGAAAATACAAACAAAATTTTTAGTGTACAAATACTTCTCTTCATAATCTCCACTCCATCAATATTCAAAGATGCATTCATATCGTGAAGTTTATTGCTAATTGAGTAGAAATCTATTAATGGTTTTGTTTATAGGGACTTTTTCATTAAGTTTCTGATATGATTCTCATCAAATTTTTTTCCACTCCATCAACATTTTCGGATGCGTCTATACTGTAAAGCCTATTGCCTGTTGAATAAAAATCTATTAATGGCTTTGTTTGTAAGTGATATTCTTTAAGTCTTACTTTTAAAGATTCCTCCGTATCATCTTTGCGCTGATAAAGAGTACCTTTGCAAAGATCACAAACTCCTTTTTCTTTCGTGGGGAGCGTATATATATTAAAGATCCCACCGCAGGACTTGCATATTCTTCTTCCTGAAAGTCTTTTAATGAGGATCTCTTCATCAATTAAAAAATTTATTATTTTAAAATTTTGCAAAAATTCATCTAAGGCCTGAGCTTGCTCGATGTTCCTTGGGAAACCATCAAGAATAAAATTGTCCTGAGTGTCAAGTGTATTAATCTTATCTTTAACAAGTTTAATTGTGATTGAATCAGGGACTAATTTCCCGCTCTCAACTATTTTTTTTATTTCCTTACCGAGGAGAGTAGAATGTGTGATCTCTTCTCTGAATAGATCCCCTGTTGAAATGTGATAATAGTTTAATTTTTTTAAAATTATCTTAGCGATTGTGCCCTTACCAGAACCCGGGGATCCTAAAAAAACAAGTTTCATAATTCAACTCCTGTAGTCCTTATTTTTAGTGTTTAGTTGAAAATGTTGAACAAAAATTTAAGACCAACAATTGTTCCAATAGAAGAGCCAATGTTGACAAAGAACACTATCAATAAGATTTTTGTAACTTTATTCTTAAAATATCCTCTTATGTTAGTTAAATCTTCTTGTAGGTCTTCAAAGTCTTTTATTTTTGGTTTATTTATGTAAGCTTCAACAAGCCCTGCAACCATACCTGTGCCAATGAATGGAATCAGAGAAAAGATTGGAGCACCAATCGAAGCTGTAAATATTGTTATGATGTTGGCTCCTAGGAGAAGAGCAGCGAGACCTGAAAACGAAGCGTTAAATAATATCCAAAGTTCTAAGTTTTTATAAGCAAAATCAAATCCCTTAAAATAGAACGAGCCTGCCATTAGTGCAATAACTAAAATCGGAATTAAGTAAGATGCTAGCCTGCCCAATGAGAAAGTCTTCCTAGGTATATCGCATAGAGCATCAATGTTCACTGTTTTCTCGTTTTCTTTAATGCTTCTTAAATTTGTTACTATACCCTTTACGTGCCCAGCACCGACAACTGCAAAAATTGTGCCCGAACCTTCAAGTATTTTGCTTGCTATAAATTCATCTCTTTCGTCAATTAAAACTTTCTTAACGGTAGGGATTTCTTTTGCAAGTTCCTCCATCATACTTGAGAGAGCATCTTGTTCTTTTAATTTTTCAATTTCGGTTATTGTTACTTTCGCATCTGAAAACGAGAACAGACTTGATATTATTTTGACTTTTTCTACAAATGGAACACAATTCCAAGCTCTCTTTAGCGTTACCTCAACTTTCCTGTCTGCTAATATTACCGGAATATTGTGCTCCCTAGCTTTCAAAATAGCTGTTTTCATTTCCTCTCCAGGACTAATCCCTTGTTCCTTTGCTAACTTTTTTTGGAAATTACTTAAGATTATTTGAACTATTAATAAAAATGCTTTTCCTTGCTTTATTGCCTTATATATATCCAGATTTTGCCATTTTCTATGCTCATCCGTGTCCAAAATTGCGTTATAGCGCGCTTCATCAAGTTCAACAGCAACAAATGACGGCTTTAACTTTTCAATCAGAGTAGCTGTGTCTTGTGAACTTTTCCTTGATACATGCGCCGTTCCTAGTATGTACACCCTACTAGCACCCACATCAAGAGCGCTAACATGCGAAAAACAATCCTCAGTATTCCCTTCCTTAATATTCAAAGAATATCCTTATCTTAAAACTTCAGTCATCGATCAAAATAGCCTTTAACAATTCTACCACATGGTTTATTGAAACTATATAGTCTACATTATTTTCTTCTATTGCGATTTTTGACATACCAAAAACAACAGAGCTTTCCTTATCTTGAGCAATGGTGAGTCCTCCGGCCTTTTTAATCTCGCCAATTTCCCTGGACCCATCGCTTCCCATTCCCGTCATTATGAAGGCTATTGCCTTCTCTTTCACATTTTCAGATATGGAGTTAAACAATACTCCAATAGATGGCTTGTGCCCGTTTACATTTTTACCGTCAAACACTTCTATTTGATAATTGTCATTGACTTTATTAATTCTCGTGTGGTAGCCACTGCAACTTATGTATATGAATCCTTTTTTTGGTATTTCTTTATTACTTGTTTCCTTCACAACCAGGTTGCAGATATTATTAAGACTTCTTGCAAATTCTGATGTAAATCCCTTTGGCATATGTTGAACGATGATTATTGGTATAGGAAAGTTATTAGGGATTTCTGGCAATATAGTCTTTAATGCAGCAGGTCCTCCTGTAGATATTCCAATGACTACTATATCGAATTTTCTATTTTTAAGTTTTTTTAAATCTTTTTCATCCAATATTGTTTCTTTATCAGAAATTTCACTCTCAATTGTATCTTTTTTACTTATTAAATTTTCATACATTGTGTCTGGTGTAGTTAAAGCTTCTTCTTTGGCCGAATCACTTGTCCCAACCTCATTTGTTTTTAATTTTAAATTAATGTTATGGATAATTTTGCTTTTTATAGCCTTTGTTCCGTAAGCAGATAGTAAATCAATAATCTGATCTTTTACACATTCGATGCCAGTATCAGATTTGATGATAAAATTATCCGCCCCCCCTAGGAGTGCATTTTTGGCTATATCTTCGCTTGATGACAAAACAATAACAGGAATCTTGTCGTTAATGTTTTTCTTTGCTTGTAAAAATGCAATTTCCTTTATTGTTTCTGCTTCTAAACTGAATAGTATGACATCGGGATGCTTACTGAGTTTCTTAAGGGCAAATTCTCCGTTAGACGCAGTTGCAATAACCTCAAGTTTTAAAGACGAATTAATGATATCTGATATAACTTTTCTATTAATAGCGGAATCTTCAATAACAAGCACATAAATTTTCGTTCTCATTTGTGCTTTGCTCCTATAAACTTGTGCTGGTCAAATTATAACCTATACTTGGGTTGGAATTGAAATTTTGCCTTTGGAGTACTTTGTGCATCTTTTTCGTATATTATTGCCCAAGGTGTTTTTAAAAATTTAAAAGGAAGATCAAGCCCAAACAACGATTCTGAATGCCCAATAAACAAGTAACTTTTTAAGGACATAGAGGAGTAAAACTTTTTCAAAACTTGTATTTTAGACTTTTCATCGAAATATATGAGCACATTTCTGCAAAAAACAACGTCAATATTTAAAAATCCACTTTCAAAATTCAAGTTATGGTAATCAAAACGTATGTGTTTCTTAATATCAGACGTTACCTTGTAGCCATCCATGTGTGGCGTTGTATATTTTTTATATTTTATTGGAATGTGCTCACACTTTTGAGCAGAGTAGTAACCTTCTCTTGCTATCATTAGAGATTTTAGGCTTAAATCAGAAGCGATGACAACAAAATCAAAGCTTTCTGGAAGATTAGATTTAAGAACAAATGCTAGTGAATAAGGTTCCTCTCCGCTTGAACAACCAGCAGACCATATAACAATTTTGTTTTTGTTTTCTTTATTTTTAATTTTTACCAAATTGGGAACTATAAATCTTTCAAAGGTCTGAAAATGCGCTTCGTTTCTAAAAAACCGTGTCAGATTTGTTGTTACAAGGTCTAGGAAATAATCCTTTTTAAGATTGTCAGAGAGAACTAAATCATATAACTGATCTGGCGTATTGACGTTTTCAAGCTCTCGTATAGCATCGCCAATACGGCCCTTGAGCACAACCTTATTCTTTTCATCGAAACAAATACCACTATTTTCATACACAAAACTGCAGAATTTCAGAAGCAGTTCATCGCTGACTCTTAGCATTTAACGAGATCCAAACTTTATACCCTTTCCTACTAACCAAATATTACTTAATTATGATAAATTTCTAGTTAATTTTACAAATTTTATAAAATAATTGTAAAATTAAATCTGGTAATTTTATTTAATATCGGTAGAAGGAAGATTTTTGTGAGAGCGTATTTATTTTATTTTTTACTTATTTTAGTTTTAATGAGTTGTGTTAATAAGAAGGAAAGTGCAGTGGAAGGTAATGGGATATTTGCATCAATTTATACAAATAAAGGCAATATAAAAATAGAGCTTTACTACAAGATAGCTCCTTTGACAGTTATGAATTTTATTGGTCTTAGTGAGGGCCTGATTCATAATTCTGTTACAAATGGTCCTTATTTTGAAAATATTGTTTTTCATAGAGTCATTGATGGATTTGTTGTTCAAACAGGTGATCCTACAGGAACGGGTACTGGAGGCCCGGGTTATTCTTTCCCTGATGAACTGGGTAGAGGGTTGAGCCATAGTGCAGAAGGAATTGTTTCTATGGCTAATTCAGGACCTGATACTAATGGAAGTCAGTTTTTTATTACTCTCTCAGATAAGCTTGCTTACCTTGATTTTAAGCATTCAATTTTTGGCAAGGTGGTTGCAGGAATGGATACGGTTTATAGCATAAGGCAAGGAGATAAAATAGAGAGAGTGGAGGTTGCTCGTGTTGGTGCTGATGCTGAAGCCTTTAAGGTTAGCAATGAGGAATTTATAAAGTTAAGGGAAAGTTATGAGTCAAGTAAGAGAGAAGAGGCTGAAAAATATATATCTTTTCAACTTGAAATGATTTATGAGAATTATAAAGGTTACCAAAAGGATAGCAATGGAATCTTCTATGTGATTAATAGGCAGGGAAAGGGTAGGAGTGTTAAGAAGGGCGATGTTTTAAGAGTAGACTATGAAGGATTTTTACTAAGTGGAGTAAGGTTTGATAGTTCAATTGAAAGGGGGGAACCAATTGAAATTGTGGTTGGTAGCGGTCAAGTAATTAGAGGTTGGGACATAATGCTGGCGGATATGCATGAAGGAGAGGAAAGGACGGTAATAATTCCACCAAGTTTTGCTTATGGGGAAAGTGGTATTGGTGAGGTTATAAAACCAAATTCTTTTTTAAAATTTAATATTACCCTAAGGAAGATTAATTAATGTTTGGTTGGGTTTTGTTTGAGGAAAATATTAAATATGAAATTTGTAGGAAATTTTTTCATATTTCTACTTTAATGTTCTTGTTGTTTTATAAAATGAATTTTTGGTTAGGATTAGCGTCTAGCCTATTTTTTGTGATGATGTACCTAATATCGGAAATCTGTAGACTCATGAGAATAAATTTGCCCTTACTACAACATATATCAGGAATCATGCTAAAGACCAGAGAAATATCTTCTTGTAAGATATCGCTCTCTCCTATATTTTTGGTGGTGAGTATATTTTTTACGTATTATCTTATACCGGAGCCTTTTAATTATATTGGAATATTTTCAGCCTGTCTTGGCGATGGGCTTGCAAGTCTTTTTGGAAAGATAGTTCCTTCTTTTAAACTTGTAAATAATAAAACATTTTCTGGTAGTGTTGTTATTTTTTTAGTTTCTTTTATTGTCTGTTATTATTTTTTCCCAGATTTAATAGTTTCATCCGTTGTTGCATTGGGAGCTGTTATTGTCGAACTTTTTGATTTTAAAAAATACGATAACTTGTTTTTACCTGTGGGTGTGTCGATAATATCTTTTGTTGTGTGCTGAGATAAAGTTTATAGCCAATAGAAGAAGAGCTTACCTGCTTCTTTTAAGTACATTGATACTCCTATTGAGATTGGAATGAAAGAATAAGGTGCCTCAATAAGTTTTAAGTATATTCCTATTAATATTAAGGATATTGATAGGAATAGGAGGAAGTAGCTAGAGGTTTTTTTTCTTAAAAATGCTACTAAAAAATTTGCTGACGTGAGCAGTAGGAGCAAGTTAACATAAAATTTGTGATTTTCTATCCCCAAAAAAGAATTATTCATGTTTATATGCTCATAGGCGTTAATGGGAGCTAGGGAGATATAGATAATTGAGAAAGTTAAAATTAAATATATAGTATAAGTGATTGATTTTATTTGGAAATCGCATATATGTAGGCTTAGGAAAAACAAATTGAGCAATGAAAACACGGTTATTAAATTGTAGATTTTCATGTAGTAGTAAAATTCTAAGTTTAATTCATGATTTAAGAAGTAATACTTAAGAATTGAAAGAGGTTCGAATGTGTATGAGCATATGAAGTAATAAAAAAATACGAATTGTACATTGTTTGTTCTCTTGTAGTTAATGTATGTCCAAATGGAGCCTACTATTCCAATACCGAAGATAAAAAAATTGTTGATCAAAGTTAATAAATTTCTATTGTAACTCTTTACAAGATAAGTATAAAAGTCTAATTTAAAGTTTACACAATACATAAACGTTGATGTTATAGCTATTCCTAGTGCAAAAGTTGTGAATAGGAAGATATTAGGTCTAATAAATGCTATCTTCATCTAAACTTCCAAGAATATGGATCTTTTTTCATTTTAATCACTTTTTTAACACTAGAATCAAGTTCTGCGAAAAAATCTATACTAGTCTTATCTTCAATCGAATGAACACTTACAACATAATTTCTTAAATTTAAGTCCCTGGCCTTTTCATTTGGGATAATGAAGGAGACTATATCATAAGAACCATCATTGTTCAATGATAGCACTATTTTGTAAAAATTTTTCGGTACCAAGACCTTACTTTTCCCGATGAATCCCATATTTTCTGTTAAAATACCTGCACTAATAATATAAACTTTTCCTTTTAAAATGGTCCATTCTCTGACTAATTTCTCAAGTTTTAGCCAAATTCCAGAATTAAATTCTCTTCTTTGGGGGGATATATTTGATAACAAATAGGTATCCTTCATTGCATCCTCAGAAAAAGACATATCGGCAGAACTTACAATATGTCCCCTGTCATATCCGCTCTTAAGGTAATCATTTAACTTTGGACTACTACCTTTAATATCTTTATCTTCAAAAAATTTATTAATTCTCTTTATTTTTTTCTCCTTTAGTAATGTTAAAGCCAGTTCAACCATTTCTCTTTTTAAGTAATAAGCCACCCATTCCGCCTGTCTTGCGCTCTCAGCATACCCTAAAGAATAATATTTTTTATCTAGCACTTGAGTAGTAAGAGGCCCCTTGGGTAAAAGATTCTTTCCTTCTAGCTTAAGTGTACTTTGAGGACTGTGAATCTTTTCTTTAAATATTTCTATGTAACTAAAAGCTATTTCTTTAATATTTTTTAAAATTTCGGGATTTTGATGAAGGAATAAAAAGCCTAATAAAATTAATATGTAGCAACACAACAGAAACCTTGATTTTTGGCTCATGATTTTATCTCCGTGTTTCCAAAATTGTATCTAATTCCAAAATCGAAAGAAATGTTGAATGTATCAAGAAATAAGAAATCAAATCTTGAATATAGACTTAGGTAGGGAACAGAATTTTTAGTGGAAAATTCAAAGAATATATATGGTTCCATTATGTAGGGCAGTTTTTCATAAAATTTAAAGTCGCCTATAAGATTTGTTGAAAGATAAAACCGTCCTCCAATGCCGAAGGTTAATGAAAAATATTCTGTTTTGCTTGCTAAATTTGCAATATGCCAATTGATTCCCGTCCCAATATAAGAGCTTGAATATTTAAATTTTCTTGATATGTTATAGTCTTCGTTTATTGTAACCATAACCACAGCTAGAAAATCAAAATTATTAATTGCAAAAATGTAATAAGGTCTCAATATTAAGTGGGTTATCTGAGAATTTAGGAAAAACCCAGTTCCAAGTCCTATCCCTGTTGAATAAATAAAACCTCTCTCCACGGAGAAAAAACTGTATTCGTTTTTATTTGATGGTTTTTCTAAGGGTAAGCTTTTCTCGTTATTGATCTCATCTTTTTGTTGCTCTGCATTTAAAAAGGGGAACATAAAACATAGTAAGAAAAGACGAGGTTTTATTATATTTTTCATAGTTAAATTAGCTTCAATGATATAAAATAAACTAGAAATAAAAAAGTAAGTTCAAGCGGAGGACAAATTAATAGATTTTATTTTAAAATGTTAGTAACATGGTTTTGTTAATCTTTTTAATAAAAGGAATCAGCGTTTAATTATTATGTCGTGATGTAATTAGGCAGATCGGTTAGGAGGTTTGAGGATATGTTTTTAGATTTTTTGAAGAAAGAGCTTGTTTTTATATCTACAGAAATTAAATCTAAAGAAGATGCTATTAAATTTTTAGTAGACAAGGTAACTGAAGGTGGGTATACAAGCAATAGAGATGAATTTCTTCAGGGTATTCTTGATAGAGAAAATATTGGAGGTACGGCATGGGAGAACGGTGTTGCTATCCCTCATTTCATAGGAGATTCTGTTAAGACAAGTTTTATTTCATTCCTTTATGTAAAGGGGGATGGTATACAGTGGTCCGATGATAATCCTCCAGTTAATTTAATATTTTTAATTTGCATGTCTAAAAGCCAACAGGGTAATGACCATATTAAGTCAATAGCTTTCATAGCCCAATTATTTGAGAATGATGAGTTTAAAAATATTTTGAAGAAGTCGAATAATCCTAGTGAGGTTTATTCTTATATAGAGAATATTGAAAAGTCTTCTACAGACGATACTGTGACTTATTCTGGGGTAAAAAAAATAGTGGCTGTGTCTGCTTGTCCTGTAGGTATTGCACACACATATATTGCTGCTAAGAAGATTGAAAATGAGGCTAGGAAACAAGGTTACGGGATCAAAGTTGAGACTCAGGGTTCTATTGGGATTGAGAATGCCTTAACTGAAGAGGATATTAAGGATGCTGATATTGTAATACTTGCCGTTGATAAGGATGTTAATGAAGAGAGATTCGATGGAAAGAAGGTTTATAAGGTTTCAACTGCAAAGGCCATAAATAACATAGAAGATGTTATTAGGGATTCGTTTAATGCTTCAATATTTAATTGTAAGAGTGTGAAACCTTCTTTAAGAGATACAGCCAAAAAGCCTAAGGCTAGTTTTTATAAGTACTTAATGAGTGGAGTTTCTCCTATGATTCCGATTGTTGCAAGTGGTGGTATTTTAATTGCCCTTGGAATATCCTTGGCAGGAATTGGTTCTGATGGTCCAAACTTTGCAGATTATCCTTTTTATAAGACGATTACGGATATTGGTGCTGTTGCTTTTGGAATGATGCTGCCAATACTTGCTGGGTTTATTGCTATGGCGATTGCCGATAGACCAGGTCTTGCACCGGGTCTTGTGGGAGGCGTTCTTGCTAGGGATGTTGGATCAGGGTTCCTAGGAGCAATACTTGCTGGATTTATTGCAGGGTTTGTTGCTAGATGGATAGCACAGCGAAAAGTGCCTGAATGGATAAGACCCGTCATGCCTATTTTTGTTATTCCTTTAATAAGCACTGTTATTATTGGATTTTTCATGCTCTATGTTGGGACCTATATTGCACAATTTATGACACTGCTTGAGAGTGGACTAAAATCGTTACAGAGCAATTCAGAAGCCTATGGTATTTTAGGTAAGGTTCTTCTTGGTTTAATACTTGGCTCTATGGTGTCTGTTGATATGGGAGGGCCTTTTAACAAGGTTGCGTTCCTTTTTGGTGTTGGCATGATTCCTCAAGTCCCGCAAATAATGGGTATGGTAGCTTCAGCTATTCCTGTTCCGCCCATGGCTATGGGGCTTGCTACCTTGATTATGCCTAAATTATTTGAGGAAGAGGAAAGAGAATCTGGCAAGATATCGTTCTTAATTTCCTTTATTGGGATTAGTGAGGGTGCTATTCCTTTTGCTGCTAGTGATCCTGCGCGAGTGTTACCGTCAATAGTAGCTGGAGGGGCTGTTGCAAGCATTGTTGCAGCGTTTTTGGGAGTTGCAGACCATGCACCACATGGAGGGCCCATAGTACTTCCTGTGGTTGATAATAAATTAGGGTTTATTATTGCAATGGCTGCTGGAGTTGCTGTTGCAACAATTTTGGTAATTTTATTAAAATCTTTCAAATTTAGGGAATCTAAATGAGAATAGACAATATATTTTTGATGAAAAATGAGATTAAGGAATATGATTGGGGTGGAGTTAGTTTCATCCCTTCTCTTCTGGGACAAAAGCAAGATGGACGGCCTAAAGCTGAGATGTGGCTTGGTGCACACAAGACACTTTCTAGTAAAGTATTGATTGAGGGGCAGTACGTCCCTCTTTGTGATTTTTTAGAGTGTCATGGGGAGCTTTTGGAAAAGGGAAATGAATTATCTTTTCTATTTAAGGTTCTATCAGCCGTGAAGCCTTTGTCAATTCAAATACATCCTTCAAAAGAAATGGCCCTAGAAGGCTTTAAGCGCGAAAACGATAGGGGAATAAGTATTGATGATCCTAGGAGAGTTTATAAGGACGAAAATCCCAAAATAGAGCTTGTTTACGCTTTAAGCGATTTTTATGCGCTTAAAGGATTTTTGCCTCTCATTGAAATTAAAAATATATGTAAAAATCTAAAGTTAGATTTTAGTTTTTCAAATCATAAAGAATTTGTAAGTAATATATTTAATTTGCAAGAGCGTGAAATTGAAGATGCTATTAGGAAGGTGAAAGGAAGCTTGAGTTTGCTAGAAAAGGATAGAGCTTATTGGTTTAATGAGATTTATAAGATTTATGGAGCAGACGTTGGTCTTTTGGTATTTTTAGGAATGCATATTTTTAAACTGAAGCCGGGAGAGGTACTCTATACAGAGAATCAAGAGGTGCATGCTTATCTTAAAGGGGAATGTCTTGAGCTTATGACTAATTCTGATAATGTAATAAGAGCGGGGCTTACTACTAAATATATCGACAAGACTGAAATGCTTAAGGTAGGTAGATTTGAGGAAGGAAAATTTTCATTGCTCAGAGGAGAAAATATTGATAAATTTGATATGTTTAAACTTCCAAACACTAATTTAATGCTGCTTCACACAGAGATTAGTGAAGAAATTTGTTTCAATAGAGATAGTGCAATGATCCTGTTAGTCATGGAAGGGCAACTTCAGATAAACGATCACTTTTTTCTTAAGAAGGGAGATAGCATATTCGTGGGGGTATGCGATGAAAGGCTGATGATCCGAGGAGATGGAAAAATCTTTATTGCACTTTCTGCCTAAAGGCTTTACAATCTGCCCTAGTGAAATTTTGTTATTTGCATTTATGCATTTATATTGTGAACTTAATAAATCCGACTGCAAAGAACCTAAACCTGATACCTTCGTATACTATTTTTGGCTTCGTTAGGAGTATAGTCGGGCCAAATGAGGGATAGACTTTAAGCCCCAGTGATAAGTTTTTCGCGAATTTGTATTCCATTACTATAGGAAGCCTAGTTACTGTACCTATTCTTTCATAAGTAGTAAGGGCTTTACCTCCGGGAGGCACTAGGTCTGCCTTAGACCAGTCTGCCCCAATACCAAAACCTCCTCCTACAATTACTGTGGGCCCTATTTCTTTTTTAAAAACCAAATCGATGCCAAATAAGATATAATTTTGAAAATTTCCAGGCTTAAAGCCAATAAAGCTGCCATACCCGAGATCTATGTCCACATAAGGCATTGAAAATAAAATATTTCCTACGGGACTTCCAGTGCCTGCACCTAAAGCAAGCGAGTCATACACAGTTTTTTCCTTATGCACAGCAGGCTTTGCAACATTGACCTTAGGCTTAGTTGGCGGGGGAGGAGGTGTGGGTTTGGGCTTTGGCTTTGGGGGAGTAGGCTTAGGCTTTGGAGCAACTTTTTTATTATCATTTGTAATACAAGTAGTTCCATCATTTTCTGAGCTGCACCTGATTTTATAGGTATCACCGTTAGATTTAGAAAAAGCAAAATAGTGTAAGTTAAACGTTAGCAATAAAATGAGTATCCTTTGAGTATTTCCTCTCATTAACTCTCCTTCACATGTATATTTTTAGGTATCCCACACCGAAAAATCCGAATCTCATCCCCTCCATTGACATAGAATCCAGTAACATTATCCCCCCAAGCGTAGCCACAGCCTTAAACCCTATTACAATATTTTTTAAGAAGCTGTATTCTAATGAAATAGGAAGCCTTAGGACAATGCCTAATCTGTTTTGAGGTGTAGTCTGTGAAAGATCCTCTCCGCCATCCTCACCTTCATCCTCATCCTCATTTTGTTCTGGTTTTTCCGCAGCAGGCGAGTTGGTTGGTTTTTCTTGAGACCAATCCACACCCACGCCAAAGCCACCACCCATTATGGTGTTCTGATAAAGCTCTTCTTTAAACATAACGTCAATTCCGCCAATAATGTAGGGTGTGAAATTATTAGGATGCAGACCATTAAAGCCTCCATATCCAAACTCTATATCCAAATATGGAAGGGAAATTGTAACATTAGTAATGGGGTTTCCAATACCAAAACCTACCCCAAATAAGTTATTTAAGTTTTCTTTTTCTCTTAGCACATTATCAAGATCTAATGGATCAATTTGTTGAGCAGTAGATGTGTGGGCCAGCAACAGAAACACAACCAATGTCAATAATATTTTCATAAATTCTCCTCTAACTTATATCTAACTAAATACGTACAATTGCTAGAATTGTATTCTATAAAGTATAAGATATAAATCAGATTACTGGTAGACAACGCGGCCAAGAGCGCAACCGTCGCGCATTCCCTTGGCATTAAAGCATCAGCGGTACCAAAGGACTCACTATAGTCTTTAGCCATAAAAACCATACCGACCCCCTCGGAACTCGCAAACCATCATTAAGCATCCCAAGATAAGAGCCACCCCCAAAAGTCTTCCGTACACCCTTCTAAAAAGTCCATTGCAAAACGTAAGCATAACTTCCTGACTTATAAAACAAATATTAGAGCAAAGATTTATATTAAAAACATATTTGACATATTTTTAATATAAGGATAAATTTAAGTGAGGATTTTTATCCAGAGGGTTTGTTGGAGAATTTATATTGATGCGTTTTTTTTCTTTGTGTCTCATTTTTCATTCCTCTTTGTGCTTTGCTGAAGATGTTTTTTTTAAGAATCTGGGTTTCTCTTATGATGGGTCTTGCTTTATGTTTGGTGAATATAGTCTTGAGGAGAGGGGATATTATTCTAGGGTTTATTTTGTAGATGTTTACAAAAATAGCTTTGTAAGGCCTGGGGTGTATACCAGGGTTTTTAATGAATACATAGATTATGTTGACACCGCTGAGAAGAGTCTTTATGAGCTCTTAAAGATAGTAGATTACAGAGTCAAGGACCTTGGCATAAATCACCTGAACAAAGGTAGGAATATTTACCTTTATGTTGAAAATGGAGATTCTAAAGCTGATTCTCTAGATTTTGTTGATTTTTTAACAGGGAATAGATACCAAGTTTCGATTAATAAATCATTTAAGGATTCTCTTAAATCATCTGCTTTTACTATTTCCTTCTCTGTTGAGGATGACGATGTTCTTGTTAAAGACATAAGAGGAATTGGTAGAGAAAATTATTACAGAAAAGATGTAGTTGATTATAAAATAAGACAGATTTTTTTGTTTCCTGAAGAAGACGGCATTGTTTTTGTGGTGGAGAAGGTTATGATGAATTCCCTTGGAGAGCAATATGGACGTTTTATGGTTGAAGTTCACAAGTATTAATTTTGTACAACAAATCTTTTAAATTTTTATCAAGGAATGGGATATGGGTAGTTTTATTACTTCAAGAGAAGAAGATTATTCTAAGTGGTACTTAGATATAGTGCGGGAGGCAAAACTTGTTGATTATAGTCCTGTTAAAGGATGCATGGTTATTATGCCTTACGGTTATGCTATTTGGGAGAGAATTAGAAGCGTTCTTGATGATAAGTTTAAAGAAACAGGCCATGAGAATGCATATTTTCCATTGCTTATTCCTTATGAGTTTTTAGAAAGGGAGCAGGATCATGTTGAAGGATTTTCACCGGAGCTTGCTGTTGTAACAACTGCTGGGGGTGAAACATTGAGCGAGCCTTTGGTTCTAAGGCCCACCTCTGAGACAATCATTTGGAATATGTACAGTAAGTGGATAAAGTCCTACAGAGATTTGCCTATCAAGATTAATCAGTGGGCAAATATTATTCGTTGGGAAAAGAGAACAAGACCGTTTTTGCGAACGACTGAGTTTTTATGGCAAGAAGGACATACTGCCCATGAAACTGCAGAGGAAGCGGAGAGTGAAACTTTGTTTATTTTAAACCTTTATAAGCAGTTTGTTGAGGATTATTTAGCTATTCCCGTATTTCATGGAAAGAAGACAGAAAGAGAAAAATTTGCGGGTGCTGTTTGTACGCATACGATTGAGGCATTGATGCAGGATAAGAAAGCATTACAGGCTGGAACATCTCATTATTTGGGTTTGAATTTTGCAAAGGCTTTCGATGTTAAATTCCAAAATAAAAAGGGAGAGATTGAATATGTTTCAGCTACTAGTTGGGGAGTTTCAACCAGACTAATTGGGGCCCTGATTATGGTTCATTCCGATAACAGGGGTTTGATGCTGCCACCTAAAATAGCACCGATTGAACTCATTGTTGTTCCTATTTTTAAAAGAGACGATGAGATAAATAAAAAGATTCTTGAGTATGCTACTACCATCCTTAACAAATTGAAGAAAGAAAAATTTAGAGTTGAGATTGATAAAGATATGAGAAATTCTATAGGATTTAGATTTTCTTCTGCAGAACTTAAAGGGATTCCAATACGTATTGAAATAGGGTCTAATGATATTCTTATGGACTGTGTCACTATTGCAAGGAGAGATAAAGATAAGAATTCTAAGTATCAGATATCAGTTAAGGATTTGTCATCTAAAATTAGAGATGAGCTTGAAAGTATGCAGTGTGATTTATTTAATAAAGCTTTGGAGTTTAGAAATTCAAACACTAAAGAAATCGTTGGAGAGGGGGATGAGAGTTATAATGCTTTCAAGACTTACATTGATAATCATTTGGGATTTGTGATTTCTTCATGGTGTGGGAGTGAAGTATGTGAAGAGAGCATTAAAGATGATACAAAGGCCACAATAAGGTGCATTCCTGAAGATTTTAAAAATAGAACCATGGGCAACTTAAGTTGCATTTATTGCAGGGCGGAGGCCAGGCATTTTGTTTTATTTGCAAAATCTTACTAGTGCTTTGTTTGCCTCTAATGTCTAGGTTTCTCTTGATTCGTTAAAGGTTATTATGTGCATTATTGCGATGTTGAATGTGAAATCAATCATTAAGGCTAGGGATGTTAGTATCGGTAGTATTGGGGTTATACTGGAGTAACTAAGCTCAATTCCTTTTGTGTAAGTGGAACATAGCATTGTAATTACGTAAATCAAGCTATTTGGTATGTGTGGGAATGCAAAAACAAATAAGAACGCCAATACGCTCATGTAACCTATTTCGTAAATTGATATGGGTAGGCTAGAGTAAGATTTTAAAATGATGAAAAACGAGATTGTTGAAATAAAAATTGTTCCGAATTTAGAAATAAAGTTGATTATAGGGATGTTCGTAATTATTGATTTTTTTATGTTTATTCTTTCATTTTTGATGTCTTCTAGGAGTACAGAATAAGGAGCATAGGCGTCCATTGTTAGACCTGCAAATATTATGTTTTGAAATGAAATTAATACACTCTTGTATGCCAACCCAAAGTTTTTGGTTAATTTATAGCTGATTATTGGAATTATTATTAAAATCACAATGAGCGTCCATGAAGAAAAAAATAGTATGCTATTTATGTAGTATTGATAATCTTTAAAATTTCTTAAGTTGTTGGTATAAGATGCTGTGATGAAAATGGTACCAAAGTTTAGTATGTTAACTACTATTCCGTTTGCATTGTAAAAAAGATTTGAGGTGCTCAAGATAAGTTCTCTAGCAATTCTTCCCTTTTGTTTTGCATAGTAAAAACTAGCACCTATTATTATTGAAATAATGTAAATACTTAAAAGGTTTGGATTGCTATTTGTGAGTATTGTAAAGATGTTTTTAGGAAAAAATGTTTCAAGAAATTCCGATTTATCAAACACGTATAAATTTTTAACATTTTTATCTAGGATTGGAATTCTTTGTGGGATGTATATTATTGCAACTGCAACGGATGTGAGGATCCCCATAGCGTTGATTAAAATTCCATAATAAATTGTTTTTCCAAATAGTTTTTTAAATTTTTTATTTTCAATAATATTTTCTATTCCTAGTGGAATTGAGAATATTAAAAAAGGAATTAATGAAAAGTAGGCAAGTCTTATAAAAATGTGCGCTAGCGTGTTATAAACACCAGAGGGGAGAAAGAGTCCGAGAAGTACTCCAATAAATACGGCCAGAAAAAATTTCACTTTCGTGTTCATAAGCTATTCCTTTGAGGTTTTAAAAAATGAATTTTACAGTATAACAATCTTACTAAATTTTTTGGTAAATATAAACTTTGGCATTACTATTTATTATTGAATGGCGAACGGGGCGGTTTTTGGGAGGACTCTTGTATAAATATCCAGACTTAGTTAGTACGGATTTGGATTTGGAATTGCCTGAGATTGGTGCTTTAGAAGAGCACGATAAAGGGTTTTTTACTGATGATTATTATAAAAACCTTATCTTAAGCGATAAGGAGATTGGCTCAAGGCTTCACGGTTTGCTGCTGGATTATTTAGATCCCAAATCAACAGAAAAAGGCGATAAGGTCACCAAGTGTAGACAGGTGGTTAATGTTTATTGGGAATTTTTAAAGTCAATTGCTGGCAATGTTCTAAATTTGACTCAAGAGCAGAAAGTTTTATTTAGATTTGCGGCGCTATTGCCAAGTGCACTTGGGGGAGAACTTAGGTCTTTGATTTCAAAAACTGTTTGGGATAATAATTACAAAGAGCCGTTTATCTATTTTGATGAATGGATTTATGGCGTTAATGAATTAAAGCTTAGGAAGCTTGCCGTAGATGAGCCAGTGCAGAGTATTAGAGATGAAGATGTAAGAAGGATATTGCTTGACAAGCAAGAAAGGCTGTTGGCTGAGATTGATTTTGCAAAGAGTAGTCTTAAGAAGAGTGATATTATAAGGGCTGATGCTGTTAGCAAGTTGAAGAGTATTTTTGAATTTTTGTTCGTTGACTCAGTTCCATGTGAGATATTTATGGCTGAGCTTGGGATAAGCGGGTTTTATTCTGATGAGATTTTAAAGCCTTTAAAATCTGCTTCTGGCTATATTGATAGTCTTATTAAAGCTAGCGGGGAGATTATATCTTTAGTTGCTCAGATTGAGGATGCTAATAAGAAGCTTGTTGAGATTAAAGATAAAATGCAAGGTATTGATGTTGCTGGTACGTCTACTATTGCAGTGGAGGAGGTGGGGTCTTTAATGGAAGCTAATAAGCTTACTATTGGGCCTAGGGGGAATCATTTTCCGATATTGCTTAAAAGCAATGTAGTTGCAAATCCTAATTTTTTTGGTAGTAGAGAGAGGATTATTCAACTTGTTAGAGAGCTTGAAAGTATTCAGCCTAAAATTTTTCACAAAAATTACAGAGGAGATTTTTTAAGAATAGTTCCTTATTTTATCTTAATACCGTCTTATGGTGAGAAAGGGATTTGTTGGGAGCCTGTTGATGTTAAAAATCGTGCCAATGGACGCGGTAAAATATTGGTTCCTATGTATCCTAAAGATTTAAGAAAGGCTGTTATTTTAGGTGTTGGGGATTTTTTGTGGGAACTTGCTAAGGAACAGGCATCGGTTAGGTGGATGGAGACAGGAATAACTGGTCAGTATTACGAATACTATTCCAAGTTTATCAAGAAGGGCAATGTTAAAGATTTTTTCTTAAATGATTATTTTCTCTGGATAGATAAAGAAAGCAAGGGCATACAAAAGGTAGAAAAAATGGTTCGAGGTGTAATGTGGAGAAATGCACCTTTCTCAAAGGATTTAAAAGAACAGCTAGCTAGGAAGTCTTTAGTATACAAAGATCTTCTTGACAGGGATAAGAATATTGAAAAATCGGATGGGTATTAATCAATCTGAATTTTCTTGAAAATATTTTTTATATTCTTGTTTTTGAGGTTCTTAATTTCTCTTTTGTAAGCGTCTGCTATGTAGGTGTTTTTTTTAAGTAGTATTTCGATTAGTTTGGTGTTCTCAGTCTCCACTGCGGCTTGCATGGGCGTTTTTCCGCTTTTAAGTGTAAGGCTTAAATCTGCTCCTTTTTCTGTTAGAAAGTTAAATATTTTTTCGTTATTCGAGTATATTGCCCAAAAGATTGACGGATGCTCCGTTTCGTCTATTTTGTTAATGTTTATTCCGTAGTCTATTAATATTTTTGTAGTTTCTAAATCATTGTTAATTATTGAAATCGACAGTGGGGATATTTTGTATTGATAATTTATTTCTGCTCCGATAGTTAGAGCAATAATAGTGCCTTCTATATTTTTAAAATATACAGATGCGATTAGAAAATCGTTTTTTATTGTGCGAAGATATTTTAGAATGGAAGTGTTGTTTAGGTCTATTGATGAAACGAAACTGTCTAGTGTTTCTTTTCTATCCGTGTAATTTTGACTAGAAGTATGATGGAGTGTTTTTACTAATGATTGCATTATTCTTGTATTCTCATTTGCATTTAAGCTTACAACAAACTGTGTTAGTAATATGAATGCTATTAGCATTGATTTTAACCTTTAACTAATTTAAGATTTTTACAAATTGATTTTAAGTAGAATGAATTCCACTGAACAACACTACTGCAATTTTATCCTTGTCGTCAGTTATTATGTCATCTTCAACATTCTCAGAGTTCACGAATATGAGTTGTAAAGCATTTTTTGTGTAGTCTAGTAGGCAAAAAAATTCCTTATTGTCATCAGAAATAAGCTTGATGGCATTTTTGTATGAGATTTGTAAATTCGGAGTAAATCCTGTTATTTTAAACTTTCCAGAACTTGGTAAGTTGTTTAATTTTGAATTTGCCCTCCAAATAAAAGTTCCATCTGATTTAAATTCAATATTTCCATAGGTTTCATTTTCTAATATTTCATAAGATGTTAATCTTTGTATTAGGTTTTTATTTTGCGTTTCTACTTCAAGCATGATTTTTTCAATAATTTGTTCAATAATAACAAATTTTGCTTCAAGTTCGTGTTCTTTAACTTTTATGTATGAATTGTAGTAATTTGAAGATCCTTTTTCTAGGAGAATAAAATCTTTATCAGAATTGCTGGATCTGAATAAAAACCCATTTGGTTTAACGGCATCAACAATATCAAATTTGAAAATTAAGTTTAATTCAGGCATATTTAGCCTTACTTCGTTTTGAGAAGTGAAAAATAGACCATATTCTTTCCTAAGTAGGTCAGTGTTGTAAATATGGTTAGCAATCATCTTTTCATAGTAAAGTGGCCTTAAATATTTAATATTTTTGAATGTGTTTATTATGTCGTCTTGTAAGGATTGATCTAGCGAATTTGTGATTATTTTACCCGTAATGTTATCAAAAAATTCGAGTGCATAGTCGAAAACGTAACCCTTGTAACCATCTTTTGTTAAAACATATATCCATCGACCTTGAAGGGAACCAGCTTTTGTTTCTTCTCCAATGCTTATTATTTTCAAGATGGAGTCCTTTGGAATTCTGTATATTATGTTATCTTTGTAGTTATCAGGAGATCCTCTTAAAGGTAGAGTGTCTTTTTTGCTTATGGCGTATTTATTTATATATGGGGTAATGTTTAGCCTAAATTTTTCTGCTTCTTCTTTTGTTTTAAATTCTTGTATTGTAAATTCATGTACCATAAATCTTGTGTCGTTATGCTTTATTGTTATTGTTTTTTTGTTTTGACTGGTATCTTCTATTTGTACAAGAGATCCATTTGGAAGCTTTTCTCTATTTTTTGAATCTAGAACAATACCATACTTATTAGGTTTGTTAAGACAACACAAAAAAAATACAAAAAACAAAATGCAGATTGATTTCTTGCTCACATCCAAATTTTTGGTAAATTTATTGAACCTAGAGTACATTTTGCTATGCATAACTTCCATTATATAATAAAGGCAATGAGGTTATTAATTCAATTGTTTGGTTTGGTTTTGGTTTTAAGTGCTTGTAGGGTTAAGCAGGGAGAAGCTCAAAATCTTGTGGGTCTTTTAGAAGAGTTAAGTAGGGATGGGCTGGATAGATTTCTCATTGTTGACAGGATAGTTAATATTTACATCAGAAATAAGGATTATGAGGGAGCTTTGATGATTGTAAATCAAGGAATTGTTAATGATGAGAGCAGGGAATATTATCCTTTGTATTTTTATTTGATGGGAAATATCTATGCCGCTATGAAGGAAGATTTAGTTGCTTTTACTTATTACAGGTATGTTGTTGATAATTTTGATGATTATTTCTATGAGAATAGTTCTATAAGGGTGAGAATTGCTAAAAAGGTAGTCAGTTTAAACATTGGTGCTGGTAGTAAAATTCATTATTATAAGTTATTGCTTAACAGTGATGTTAATAGCATTAGGGAGGAAGATAGGGGTAGTTATTACTACAATCTTGCTCTAGATTTGGAGAGTGTGCAGGAATATGACGAGGCATACTTTTATTATAAAAAATTGCTTTCGATGCCGAGGTCGAGCTTGAAGGTGGACTTGAGAGATTATTCTAACGTTAGCTCCAAGGTTAATTATTACAATAATCCCGAGTTTGTAGTTTATAGAAATCTGAGTGATTTAATTCAAGATGTTAAGAAGTGTATTTATTCTGGGAATACGGCAAAGCTATTAAGTATAAGGGATAAACATAGCTTCTTTATACAGAGTTGGGACCAGAGAGGGGGGCGGGGTAATTCAATTAATACAAATAGTTTTCTAACAACGATGATTAAGCTCGGAAGCAGACGGAAAAATGGGATACAGTTTTCAGATAGGTTTGAAGCTGATTCTAGTGATGGCATCTCCTATCTTGAATCTACTGGGTGGGAGCATATATGGGAGTGGTATTTTGTCTTTAAAAAGATCTCTTATCCAAAAGATCCAGAAATTAATAATGGTTGGGCTTGGATAGGAGTTTATTTGGGGAAAAAATAGGGAGATTTGATGTGAATTTACTTAACGCCCTTTTTAAATTTTTTCTTTTGCTTTACTCTAATGCTTCTTTGATAAATGATGATGCATCTGGTGCGAGTGTAGAGAGGCTGATTGACTGGAAGAAAAAGGTTGTTTACTTCGATATTAGCAAAACAGTAAATGAGGACAAATTTGGTAGGGTTGGTCTGAGTCCTACTTCTAGTTTAATTTTGGGTATTAATGATTTTAAAGACTCCTTAATAAGGAAGGCTCTTTTTGAAATGGTCATTGATTCTGATAATACTTTCAAGGATTATTTTAATTCAGATCCTCGTTTAATACTTTATTTCTCAGGATTTGATAGTATTCTGAAAAGAGGGTACATCAAGTATTCAGAGGATTTAAGGAGTATAACTGTTAGGTATGAGCTTTATCTTTTCCCTGATTTTATTAACTTATTTTTATCTCACGATAAACCTTATAGGGCTTTTTACCCATTAATGAATATAAATACTGATCAACCTTATACTGGCATTGTTGTTTATGCAGGCGAAGAATATGAATCTTCTTCGGGTTTTGTTAGGCTAAGAGATTCTTTTTTTATCAAGATTTATGATGAGAATATTAGGCTTTATTTTGATAAGACAATGGTTGAGCCAGATGCACTAAGGAGATGGGGTATGCTTGAGTATACGGATGATATTTCTTATAGGAACAAAGATAGGATCGGAGAATATCCTTTAAAATTGGTTGCTAGAGGGGTTTATGGCAAGAATAGGTCAGACATAATACTTGATGAATTTTCTATCAGTAAGCTGTTTTCGAACAAAAATAATATTAACCTTTTAAGAGAGGGTAGGCTTGTTATCATAAGGTGAGATATTAAAAACGTAATTTGGATACTTGTCTTTTTTAATATAATCAATTAACATGTTACAGGGGTTTGTTGTAGATGAAAACGATGCCCTTATAGCTCAGTTGGTAGAGCACCACCATGGTAAGGTGGGGGTCGTCGGTTCAAGTCCGATTGGGGGCTTTTTTTGTACGGGAGTGTTGTTATGAGTAAGAAAAAAGGAAAGGGTGCCGTTGAGCTTGTTGCTTTGGTGTGTGAGGAAACGGGTATTAGAAATTATACAACTACTAAAAATAGGCGTAATAGACAGGAAAAATTGGAGTTGATGAAGTATTGCCCGGTGCTCAGAAGGCATACTCTTCATAAAGAGGGAAAAATAAAGTAGGTATATGTGAGTCATAGGTCAGTAGTTCTAATGGTAGAACGGCGGTCTCCAAAACCGCATGTTGGGGGTTCGAATCCCTCCTGACCTGTTGTCTTGAACTGTTGAAGGGGCTTTTGGTGTTTAAGTTTATTAAAGAAAGTGTGTCAGAGCTTAAGAAGGTGACTTGGCCTAGGTATAGTGAGGTAATAGGAAATGGGAAGCAAGTTTTTTGGCTGGTTTTTCTTGTTTCAATGTTTTTGGGTGTGGTGGATTATTTTATGTATCTTGCTATAGCTTATGTGTTTTAGGGAAAGTTATGTCTAGGGCTTGGTATGTATTGCAGACTTTTTCTCAGTATGAAAAGAAGATAGAACAAGAGATAAAGCTTTTGGTAAGTGAGGGTGCTTTGGGTGGTGAAGTTTTGGATGTGAGGGCCCCCATAGAGAGAGTAGAAGAAGTTAGGAACGGAAAGAAAAGAGTTAGGGAGAGAAAGATTTGGCCGGGGTATATTTTGGTTGAGTTAGACCTTCCTGAGGTGGGTTGGAAAGATACTGTGGCCAATCTTGTTAAGATACCGGGTGTTGTGAGTTTTGTGGGTACTAGTAAGGAGCAAAAACCTCTTCCTATTAGTGATGAGGAGGTTAAGAGCGTGTTTATGCTTACTGGAGAAATTAAAGCTGATAAGTCCATTTTTGTACTTTATGATTTTGAAGAAGGTGAAAGGGTTAGAATTAAGGGAGGGCCTTTTGATTCTTTTGAAGGCGCTATTGGGTCTATCGATTATGAGAAAAAGAAGTTAAAGGTTGCGGTTCAAATTTTCGGAAGATCAACTCCTGTTGAGGTTGACTTTCAGCATATAGAGAAAATTTAATAATTGAGATGGGAGCTTTAAGAGCGTTATTACCATAAGGAGTTGTTTGTGTCTAAGAAAAAGAGAGAGGTTGCTTGGGTTAAGTTGCAGGTGCCGGCCGCTCAAGCTGCACCGGGGGCTAAGATAGGGCAGGCCCTTGGACCTCATGGTGTAAGTGGGCCTCAGTTTGTCAAGGAGTTTAACGAAAAAACGGCTAAAATGGAACCGGGTATTGTTGTTCCTGTTATTATTACCATTTATAGCGATAAAAGTTTTTCGTTTATTGTAAAAACTCCCCCTGCTTCTGTTTTGATCAAGAAGGCCATTGGGATTGAGACTGGTTCTAAGAAATCAAATACGGACAAGGTTGGGACTATATCTAGGGAAAAGGTGTCAGAAATTGCTAGAGTTAAAATGCCTGATTTGAATGCAAAAACAGAAATGGCGGCATTTAAAATTATTGCAGGAAGTGCACGGTCTATGGGTGTTGAGGTGGAGAAATAATGGCTAAAGTGGGTAAAAAATATATTCAAGCTTTGTCTAGAATAGATAGGCTTAAGTCCTACAGCATAGATGATGCAATATCCTTGTTGAAGGAAATTAAATTTGTTAAGTTCGATGAAACTATTGATATTTCTATTAATCTTAACTTGAAGAAGAGCCATACAGTTAGGGATACGGTGGTTTTGCCGAATCAGTTTATGAGGGAAAAGAGAATACTTGTGTTTGCGAAGGGAGATAAGGCTGAGGAGGCTAGGGAATCTGGTGCTACCTATGTGGGGGATGATGATCTTCTTAATAAGATTAAGGGTGGCTTTGCTGAATTTGATGTTGTTGTGGCGACTCCTGATATGATGAAGGATGTGGGAAAGCTTGGGCCTATTTTGGGCAAAAGAGGATTGATGCCAAACCCTAGGACACAAACTGTTACAAATGATGTACGGGGTGCAATTATTAGTCTTAAAAAGGGCCGCGCGGAGTATAGGGCAAATAAAAATGGTGTAATAAATTTTTCTATTGGTAAATCTTCTATGGATAGCAAGAAGGTAAGAGAAAATTATGATGAGTTTATTAGGGAATTACTTAAGAAGCGGCCTAGTGATTTAAAGGGTAATTTTGTGGACAGTGTTTATCTTTCATCTACTATGGGGCCTTCTGTGAAGATTGATTTTGTTTAGGAGTTGGTTTATGAATGCAAAGATAAATCCTAGAAAAGTGGAAATGTTTGATTTATTTAAAGGTTTTCTGGATGGTAAGGATAATATTTTTTTCCTAGATTACAGGGGCCTAACGGTGGCGGAGCTTACTAGGCTTAGGAATAGGGTGGAGGATCAGAAGGGTGCTTTAAAGGTTGTGAAGAATAATATAATGAAGCGAGTTTTGAGGGAAAAGAAGATGAATGGGCTCGATTCTTATCTTTTGGGGCCAACGGCTGTTGTGACTGCTGCTGATGAGGCTAATGTAATTGTAAAAATTTTTTACGAATTTGTTAAGGGGAGCTCTTTAAAGGTTAAGGGGGGTTTTGTTTTAGGTGAGGTTTATGATGAGGCTAGGCTTAATGAGTACGGCAAGCTTCCTACTAGGAAGGAAGCTATTTCTTTGTTTGCAAGCGTCCTTAAGGCCCCTATTTCAAAGCTTGCAAGAACATTAAAGGCTTTGTCTGATGTTAAAGTTTAATGAAGGCAGTGTTAGTCTTAATTGAGTGCATGCTATCGCTGTTTACAATAGTATAAAAGGAGTAAAGTTAATATGTCACTAAGTAAAGAAGATATTCTAACATGGCTTGAGGGAGCTAAAACAGTTGAGGTTGTTGATCTTATAGCAGCTATTGAGGAAAAGTTTGGAGTTACTGCTGCGGCTGTTGCTGTTGCTGCTGGTCCTGGTGTTGTTGGCGCTGGGGCTGAGGAACAGACGGAATTTGATGTGGTTCTTGTATCTTTTGGGGATAGTAAGATTAATGTCATTAAGGAAGTAAGAGCTGTTACCGGCCTTGGGCTTGGGGAGGCTAAGACTTTGGTTGAGGCTGTTCCTAAGGCGGTTAAGGAAGGTATTTCAAAGGCGGATGCTGAGGATATAAAGAAAAGGTTAGAATCAGTTGGTGCAAGAGTTGAGATTAAATAAAACGATAAGGGTATGGAAGATTTGTTATTTCGCATGCCTGTTAAGTAGTGCGTGCTTTATTGTGACTTTAAAAGGAGTCTTTTAATGATAAAAAGAGTTCATCTGGGGCAGGGCAAGGCAGAGGAAATTTTGGACTTGCCTAACCTAATAGAAATACAATTGAATTCTTATGAAAGATTTTTGCAACTTGAGAGATTAAAGAATGGTAAGCCCTTACTTAATGAGGGGCTTGAGTCTGTTTTTAGGAACGTTTTTCCTATAAGGAGTAGCAATGGCGAAGTTGCTCTTGAGTATGAAAAATACTACATTGAAGATGATTCTGTTAGTTTTACTGAGAAAGAGTGTAAAAGGAAGGGACAGAGTTATGAGGCTGTCTTAAAGATAAGGTTAAATTTGCAGTTTTTAACAACAGGAGAAATAAGGCAGAAGGACGTGTATATGGGCACTATTCCTTTAATGACTAATAGGGGGACTTTTGTTGTAAATGGTGCTGAGCGCGTAATTGTATCTCAGATTCATAGGTCTCCCGGAGTTGTTTTTTATAAGGAAAAGGACTCGTATTTTGCTCGCATTATACCTTATCGAGGTTCTTGGCTGGAGTTTGAGATTGATTCGAAAAAAGACTACCTTTATGTTAAGATAGACAGAAAAAAGAGAATACTTGTTACTCTTTTTTTAAGGGCGTTGGGGCTTGATACCCGAGAGAAAATAATTGATACTTTTTATCATGTTAGAGAAATTGAGGTAAATGAAAGCGTTAAGAGAGAGATTGCGGGTCAGTATTTAGCTACAAATATTAACATAAAAGAGAATATGACTTATCGGGCGGGAGATAAGATAACTTTACAGGATATTGAAGATTTCTTACAAAATGGAATAAGGAAGATAAAGCTTATTGATTTTGATGGTTATGATAGTGTTCCTGGAAAATATTTTATTAGCTCTGACATTATTTTGAACTGTTTTGAAAGAGAGGATGCTTATTTTTCTTTAAAGGATGGTTTTAAGGAACTTTCAAAAGAATCGGTGATTCTTGCTGTTTATAATGTGCTTTTGCCTGGAGAACCAATATCGGTTGATAGTGCTGAGAATGATTTAAAGACAGTATTCTTTTCGGAGAAAAGGTATGATCTTGGTCATGTGGGGAGATATAAGCTTTCTAAAAAATTTGGACTTGATGATTTGGCAACCTCAGTTCTTACTATGACAGATATTGTAAATACTGTATCTCATCTTTTAAGGATATATGATGGGCATGATACTCTTGATGATATTGATCATCTTGGTAATAGAAGAGTCCGTTCTGTTGGAGAGTTGCTTACAAATATATATAAGGGAGCAATGGCTAGAGTTGAAAAGATTGCAAAGGATAGAATGTCTAATAAGGAGGTCTTCAATCTTAGGCCTCAGGAATTAATAAGCGTTAAGCCTATTGTTTCTGCTGTTAAAGAGTTTTTTGCAACTAGTCAACTCTCGCAATTTATGGATCAGGTTAACCCTTTAGCTGAATTGACGCACAAGAGGCGCCTTAATGCTTTGGGTCCGGGGGGGCTTTCAAGGGATCGAGCAGGGTTTGAGGTAAGGGATGTGCATTATACGCATTACGGAAGGATGTGTCCGATTGAGACGCCTGAGGGGCCTAATATCGGTCTTATTGTTTCTCTTGCGACTTATTCTAGGGTAAATGATTATGGATTCTTGGAAACTCCTTATAGGAAAGTGGTGAATGGTAGGGTTACTCGTGAGATAGAGTACTTGTCTGCGATTGATGAGGAGAAGAAAAGTATTGCGCAGGCAAATGCTGAGGTTGATGCTGATGGTAATTATGTTGAGGATTTAATTTCTGTTAGGGTTTCTGGTGATTATACTACAATGGTACCTAGGGATATAGATTACATGGATGTTTCCCCTAGGCAGTTGATTTCTGTTTCTTCTGCGTTAATACCTTTTCTTGAGCACAATGATGCCAATCGTGCTCTTATGGGTTCTAATATGCAACGGCAGGCGGTTCCTTTGTTGTTTCCGCAACCTCCTATTGTTGGTACCGGTATGGAGAGGGTGGTTGCTAGGTATTCTGGTGTTGTTATTAAGGCAAAGAGATCTGGTACGGTTGTGTTAGCAACAAACAGGAAAATAGTTGTAAGAGCTCACGAAGGCAGTAGTGATGTTGATTTAGATGAATATTATCTTTCTAAATATGAGAGAACAAACCAGGATACTTCTTTCAATCAGTCAGTTTTAGTTAAAGAGGGCCAGGAGGTTAGTGAGGGTGAGATAATTGCAGATGGCCCTGCTACTAGATACGGTGAACTTGCTCTTGGGAATAATTTGTTGGTTGGCTTTATTCCTTGGAATGGATTTAATTATGAAGACGCTATATTGATCTCTGAGAGGATCGTTAAGGAAGATCTTTATACTTCAGTTCACATTAAAGAGTTTAGTATTGAGGTTAGAGAGACTAAGCTTGGGCCTGAAAAAATTACGGCAGATATACCCAATGTAGGCGCAAAGATATTGAGTAAATTAGATGAGAATGGGGTTGTAATAATAGGAACTTATGTAAAGCCGGGTGACATTTTGGTTGGTAAGGTTACACCAAAGTCGGAGGGGGACATTACTCCTGAATTTAAACTTTTAACTTCTATTTTTGGAGAAAAGGCGAAAGATGTTAAGAATAATTCGTTAAAAGTTCCACATGGAACCGAAGGCACTGTAATTGATGTACAGCGGATTACTAAGGATGATGTTGGAAATCTTCCTCCTGGGGTTGATGAAATATTGAAGGTTTATATTGCTAAGAAGAGAAAACTTAAGGAAGGCGATAAGATGGCGGGGAGGCATGGAAATAAGGGAGTAGTTGCGAAAATTCTTCCGGTTGAAGATATGCCGTATCTTTCTGATGGGACGCCTCTTGATATATGTTTAAACCCTTTGGGGGTTCCTTCTCGGATGAATATTGGGCAGTTAATGGAGTCTCAGCTCGGGCTTGCTGGGAAATATCTTGGTGAATATTACGATATTCCTGTTTTTGAATCTGCTACGAATGAACAAATTCAGGAAAATTTAAAGAGAGCTGGATTTAATGAGACGTCAAAGGAAGTTTTATATGATGGGTATACGGGAGAGCCTTTTGAGAATGAGGTGATGGTTGGGGCTATATATATGCTTAAGCTGCATCACCTTGTTGATGATAAGATGCATGCAAGATCTACGGGGCCTTATTCTCTTGTATCTCAACAACCTCTTGGGGGTAAGGCGCAGTTTGGTGGTCAGAGACTTGGGGAGATGGAAGTTTGGGCGCTTGAGGCTTATGGGGCTGCACATACTCTTCAGGAGTTGCTAACGGTGAAATCGGATGATATGTCGGGTAGAGTTAAGATTTATGAGAATATTGTTAAAGGTATTCCCACTAATGTATCTGGGATTCCTGAGTCTTTTAATGTTTTGATGCAGGAGTTAAGAGGTCTTGGGTTTGATTTATCAATTTATGATGATAAGGGAGATCAAGTTCCTTTAACGGAGAAGGAAGAGGAATTGATTAATAAAACTTAGGTTTTGAGGTTTCTATGAAAGAGATAAAAGATTTTGAGAAAATAAAAATAAAAATAGCCTCTCCTGATCAAATTAGAAATTGGTCTTACGGTGAAGTTAAGAAGTCTGAAACTATTAACTATAGAACGTTAAGGCCTGAAAAAGATGGACTTTTTTGCGAGAGGATTTTTGGAACAACAAAAGAATGGGAATGTTATTGCGGTAAATTCAAATCAATAAGGTATAAGGGTATTATTTGTGATCGTTGTAATGTTGAGGTAACTCATTTTAAAGTTAGGCGTGAAAGAATGGGGCATATTGAGCTTTCAGCTCCCGTTGCCCATATTTGGTACTATAAGTATATTCCTTCTAGGATTGGCCTTTTACTTGATGTTACGGCTTCTAATTTAAATTCTATCCTTTATTACGAGAAATATATCGTAATTGAGCCGGGCGATACTGACCTTAAGAAGATGCAACTTCTGAGTGAGGATGAGTATTCTGAGGCAAGAGAGAGATATGGGATGTCTTTTAATGCTTCAATGGGAGCTGAGGCGATTAAGACCTTGCTTGAGAATCTTGATCTTGATGAACTTTCATCTAAGCTTAGGGTTCAGATGATCGATAAAGACGATAAGACGGATAAGAAGCTTTTAAGACGCCTTGAAATTATTGAAAATTTCAAGGTTTCTGGAAATAAACCAGAATGGATGATTATGGACGTTCTGCCTGTGATTCCACCGGAGATTAGGCCTATGGTGCAGCTTGATGGGGGTAGGTTTGCGACTTCTGATTTAAATGATCTTTATAGGAGAGTCATAAACAGAAATAATCGTTTAAGAAAGCTTTTGCTGTTAAATGCGCCTGAGATTATTGTTAGAAATGAGAAGAGGATGTTACAGGAGTCGGTTGATTCTCTTTTTGATAATTCACATAAGAGAAAAGTTGTTAAGGGGTCGTCTAACAGGCCACTTAAATCTTTGTCTGATGCACTGAAGGGGAAGCAAGGTAGGTTTAGGCAAAATCTTCTTGGTAAGAGAGTTGATTATTCTGGTCGTTCTGTAATTGTTGTTGGTCCTGAGCTTAAACTTCATCAATGTGGTATTCCTTCAAAGATGGCGCTTGAGCTTTTTAAGCCGTTTGTGATTAGAAGGCTAATTGAAAGCGAGTCTGTTTTTAATATAAAGAGGGCGAAAAGTTTAATTGAGCAGGAAGTGGATGAGGTATGGCAAATTTTAGATGATGTTATTAAGGAACATCCTGTTCTTTTAAACAGGGCCCCAACGCTTCATAGATTAGGAATTCAAGCTTTTGAGCCGGTTTTAGTTGAAGGAAAGGCAATAAAACTTCACCCTCTTGTTTGTCATGCTTATAATGCTGATTTTGATGGTGATCAGATGGCGGTTCATGTCCCTTTAACACCTGCGGCACAAGCAGAAAGTTGGGCTTTAATGTTGTCAACTAATAATTTATTAAATCCTGCAAATGGGCATCCTATTGTATTTCCATCTCAGGACATTGTTTTGGGTCTTTATTATTTAACTATGAAGAAGAAGGATGTGGTTGGGGAAGGACGTAAGTTTTTGAATTTCAATCAGGTGCTTCTTGCTGTTAATAATAAGAGTTTGGATTATAATGCACGAATTTATGTAAAGGTTAATGGTGAATATGTAGAGACTACGGCGGGTCGTATTGTGTTTAATGAAGCTTTGCCAGATAAGGTTGACTTTGTAAATAAAACACTTAGCGATTATGAACTGCAAGTTTTAATTTCTGAAGTTTATGTTTCTCATGGTTCTTCTGTTGTAATTGAGATGTTAGATATTATTAAGAAACTTGGGTTTAAATATGCTACTAGATTTGGGTGCACAATAAGTATGAGCGATATTATTGTGCCGGAAGAGAAAAAAGTATATGTGGATAAAGCCAGTAGAGAGATTTCCAAAATACAAAATGATTATACTAAGGGTGTTATTACTGGAGAGGAAAGATATAATAATGTTATTTCTGTTTGGTCAAAAACGAACGAGGAACTTACCACTAAGATGATGGAGGTTCTTAAGAGAGATAGGGATGGCTTTAATGTTATTTATATGATGGCTGACTCTGGAGCTCGTGGAAGTAGGAATCAGATAAGGCAGCTTGCAGGTATGAGGGGATTGATGGCTAAGACCTCTGGGGATATTATTGAGCTTCCGATTATTTCTAATTTTAAGGAAGGGTTGTCTGTAATAGAGTTTTTCATTTCTACAAACGGGGCTAGGAAGGGGCTTGCGGATACTGCTTTAAAGACGGCGGATGCTGGGTATTTGACTAGAAGATTGGTGGATATTGCTCAGGATGTTGTTGTTAGAATAGAAGATTGTGGGACTATTAATGGTATAAAGGTTGAGGCTTTAAAAAATGGAGAAGAGGTGGTTGAGTCTTTAAGAGAGAAGGCTGTGGGTAGCTATTCAATTGAACGGATAAAGCATCCTATTACGGGTGAGATTGTTTTGGATGTAAACGAAGAGATTACGGAGCCTATGATAAAGTTATTGGAAACTATTGGTGTTGATAAGCTTGTAATTAGGTCTGTTTTAACTTGTGAGGCCGAACATGGGGTTTGCCAGAAGTGTTATGGACGAGATTTTTCAAACAATAAACCTGTTAATATTGGAGAGGCTGTTGGGATAATTGCGGCTCAGTCAATAGGACAACCGGGTACACAGCTTACTATGAGAACTTTTCACATTGGGGGAGTTGCACAGGCTGGGAGTGAGGATGATAAGATTTCGCTTAAGAACACTTTTATTCTTAATGGGATAGAAGGGTTTAATGTTAAAGTCGATGATGGTTTGCTTTTTACAAGAAAAGGGACTTTAAAAATAATAAATGTTATTTATGAAGAAGATGTTAGCCTGGTTGGGGAAATTAAGGTTGTGGATTCTCAGAAAGTGATTAAGGGCATGCCTTTGTTTGTCAATAAGGAAGGTGCGGATGTATTGTCATCTCACATTGGGTTTATTAAGATTATGGATGATAGGTTTATGATTGTCTCTGAAGAGCAAGAGGTCTCTTTGAGGGCCGGCACTAGACTTGAAATTAAGGTTGGTGATTATGTTGAGGCTGGAAGTGTTATTGGAACATTTGATCCATTCGCAGAGCCTATTATTGCTGAAGTTAGAGGAAAAATTAAGTTTAAGGATATTATTTTAGGTACAACTCTTAAGGAGGAGATAAATCTTGAAACTGGGAATATTGAGAAGAGAATTACAGATCAGGTTTTTGAGTCTCTGGATCCTAGGATTTTAATTGTTAATGATATGGGTATTGAGATATCATCTTATGTTCTTCCTGGAGATGCTTATCTTCAAGTTGAGGATGGTCAGGGTATTAATATTGGAGATGTTATTGCTAAACTTTCTAAGGGGTCTGAGAAAACTCAGGATATTACGGGTGGGCTTCCTAGGGTTAATGATTTATTTGAGACAAGAATTCCTAAGAACTTGACAGAGATGGCTAAAGCGAGTGGAGTTGTTCATTTTAAGGCAATTCAGAAGGGTAAGAGACTGATTAATGTTTTGGATGAGTATGGAGTTGAGCATAAACATTATATTCCTGCTGGAAAACACCTTTTAGTCAGGGACGGGGATATTGTTAAGGCTGGAGACATGCTTTGTGATGGAAGAATTAATCCGCACGATGTGCTTGAAATTCTTGGTGGAATTAGCTTGCAGGAATTTTTGTTAGAAGAAATTCAGGATGTTTATCGGAAGCAAGGTGTAAGTATTAATGATAAGCATATTGGGGTTATTATTAAACAGATGATGAAAAAGGTTAAGATTGTATCTGTGGGCGATACCAACTTTGTTTATAATCAAAAAGTTGATAAACATACTTTTTACGAGCAAAACAAGAGGGTTATCGAACAGGGTGGTGAGCCTGCTATTGCTAGTCCAATTCTTATTGGAATAACGAAGGCTTCTCTTAACATAGATTCGTTTATATCAGCTGCTTCTTTCCAGGAAACTACTAGGGTTTTAACGGATGCTTCGATTGCGGGCAGGGTTGATGACCTTAAGGGTTTGAAGGAGAATGTTGTAATTGGGCATTTGATTCCTACTGGAACAGGTATGAATTTATATAAAAGAATTAAAATAAGAGAAAATGCAAACGATGGGGTTTAGTTTGACAATGGATTATATATTTGTTAGAATCTTTTTGGTAATAAGAAAGGGGAGTGGTGTCGGATGCCTACAATCAATCAGCTAATAAGGAAGCCAAGGAAGACCCAGGGGGAGAAGACTGCGTCTCCTGCGCTGCAGAATTGTCCTCAGAGGAGAGGTATTTGTACTCGTGTTATGACGGTTACGCCTAAGAAGCCTAATTCGGCTTTAAGAAAAGTGGCTCGTGTTAGACTTTCGAATGGGTTTGAGGTGACGGCTTATATTCCGGGTGTTGGGCATAATTTACAGGAGCATTCCGTTGTTCTTATTAGGGGCGGAAGAGTTAAGGATTTGCCGGGTGTTAGGTATCATATTATTAGGGGAGCTAAGGATACTTTGGGTGTTAATAATCGTAAGAAAGGTCGCTCTAAGTATGGCACTAAGAGGCCTAAGGCTTAGGGGGTGTTTGGTTATGTCGAGAAAGAGTAGAAAAATTAAGAAAAAAGTTTTTGTGGACGCTAGGTATGGTTCTAGGGTTGTTGCTAAGTTTGTTAACAGAATGATGTATGATGGGAAGAAGTCGGTAAGTGAGGCTATAATTTATGGTTCTATTGACATGCTTGCGGAAAGGCTTGAGGAGAGCGATAAGGTTACTGCTTTTGTTAAGGCTTTGGATAACATTAAGCCTTTGGTGGAGGTTAGAAGTAGGAGAGTTGGTGGGGCTACTTATCAGGTACCTGTTGAGGTTCGGGAGGAGAGGCGTGAAGCTTTGGCTATGAAGTGGATAATTGCTTCTGCTAGGAAGTCTAGTGGGAGGTCGATGCAGGAGAAGTTGGCTAGTGAACTTGTGAATTCTTACAATTCTACGGGGGCTGCTTTTAAGAAGAAGGAAGATACTCATAGGATGGCAGAGGCAAATAGAGCTTTTACACATTATAGATGGTAAAACACCCTTTTTTGGGTGTTTTTTTTGTATTTATTTTAATTGGCTGGAGGTTAATTTATGTTAAGAAAAGTTATTTTACTTTTTTTGTGTTTAGGATGTTCGAATCCGCAAAATGAAGCTGGGATCCCTGGAACTATTTCTGTAATAGTCGATGGTATTTTTGATGATAAAGGCTTTAATGAGAGTTCTTCTAAGGCAATGAAGCAACTTGAAAGAGAGTTTGGGGTAAATATAATTGAGAAAGAATCTAAGGTTTCTGATTATTTGGGAGATATTGGTGGTTTGGAGGATGGTGGGTCTAGTTTAATATGGGGGCTTGGTTTTAAATTTACGGATGTTTTTTTACAAAAAGCTAGAGAGAATGCTAATGTTAATTATGCAATCGTAGAAGGTTCGTATGCAGAAGATGTCCAGTTGCCTAAAAATTTAATGAATGTGAGTTTTAGATCAGAGGAAGGAGCCTTTTTGGTAGGTTATATAGCAGCTAAGGCATCTCAGACAGGAAAGATTGGATTTTTAGGAGGAATTGAGGGAGAAGTAATTAATTCATTTAGGTTTGGGTATGAGGCAGGGGCTAAATATGCGAATAGTGAGATTAATATGAATGCGCAATATGTGGGAACATTCACTGATCTTTCATTAGGGCGATCAATGGCGAGCAAGATGTACAGTGATGGGGTTGATATAATATTTACAGCAGCAGGATTGTCAGGCCTAGGAGCTATTGAGGTAGCAAAGGAAATGGGAGAAGGATATTTTGTGATTGGAGTTGACCAAGATCAGGCATACCTTGCACCAGATAACATACTTTTGTCATATGTTAAAAGAGTTGATGTAGTAATGTTTGATATAACAAGATCTTATTTGGATATTGGTAAGTGGAACGGCGGTGACAGGTTAGAGTTTGGACTTAAGGATGGAGCTCTTGATTTAATCTTTAATAAGTTGATAAATCTAAATTTGGAAGAGGGTTATGAGAGTTTATTGAAAGTTAAGAACAAAATAATTAACAATGAAATTAAGGTTCCCAGAGATGAATCAGCTTATAATATTTTTATTTCAAAATTAGTTTCATGAAAGACGCTATATCCTAGTTTATAGCGTCTTAAGTTTTGTTTGTATAGGAATAGATTTATACTTATCGGGTTGGGGTTTTAAAATCATTTACTTCCAACCCATTTCGTTGTACAAACTAAAGAGGTTCTTGAAGTATTGAATAAGAAATAGTATTTTTTGAATCTCTAGCAAAATATCAACTTAAAATTTCTTTTCTAGCTTTTAGTCATTCAATAGAAATGATCATTTGGGAAAGACGGATGCTGGTTTGCCTAAAAGATTAATGAATGTGAGTTTTAGAAGAGAGGAAGGGGCCTTTTTTGGTAGGCTGCGTAGAAGCTAAGGCATCTAAGAGGAAGGATTGTGTTTTAAGGAGCTATTGAGATGGGAAGATGATATTATAGTATGTTACTGAAATGATGTGACAATATTGGAATTCTATACAGTAAAACGACTGGTGGTGATATTTAACTCCAATCAGGTTTTGGTGAATATTAAATGTTAGTAGTTTTTGAGTATTTATAGTCTATAATTTATTGAGTCGGATTGTGTTGATTTTTGTTTGAGGAGAGGGATTTTTTCTGCTATTCGTGCACCTGCATGTTGTTCTGTTGGTGGTTTGGTAGGGAGTTTTGTATTAAATTTTAAACCTATTTTACGAGGAGAGGGTGAAGTTGTTTAAAAATATATGTTTTGTTTTTCTTTTCTTATTTGTATCTTGTGTTAAATCAGAAGAATCTTCTTTTTTGTCCTTTGGTGGGAAAGTTACTATGGGAATTGTGGCTGCGTCGGACTTTAAAGATAAGGGATATTTTCAAGGTGCTCTTGAGGGAGCCATGAAGGTAAGAGATGAGTTTGGAATAAATCTTATAACAAAGGTGCTAACGCCTTACCCTGTTAAGGGAAAAGAACTTATGACAAAAAAAGAGGCTGAGGCAGCAGATATATGTTCCTTACAGAGGGAGGGAGCCAATTTTATTTGGTTAATCGGTTCTCGTTATTCAGAGAATTTGGTGAGATTGTCTTATGAAAATCCTAATGTTTTTTATGGAATTGTAGATCCTATTGATTATGGCTCTCTTGGTATTAGGGTGCCTAGAAATGGCTTGAGTGTTAAGTTTAGACATCAAGAGGGAGCGTTTTTAGCTGGTTATGTCGCGGCTAAGATGAGTAGGCGTGGTAAAGTTGGGTACCTAGGTTTGCCTCTCATTGAGCATTTTGAGGATTTTTTAGTTGGATTTCGGGCAGGGGCTTTTTATGCAAACCCTAGGGTGAGGGTGGTTGTAAAGAGACTTTTCAGTTTCTATGACACAACCAACGGCAAGTTTGTTGCCAAGCATATGTATGTTAATGATGGTGTTGATGTTATTTTTCCTGTAGCGGGGGTTGCTTCTCTTGGTGTTTTTGAAGCGGCAAAGGAGCTTGGGGCGGGCCGTTATGCAATTGGGGTTGATAAAGATCAGTCATACCTTGCCCCTGAGAACATTATTGCTTCTGTAATTAAAGACGTGGGAAAGGCAATATATAATCTTTCAGTAGATGCCATGAAGAACAAGGACTTTAGAGGAGGACGTGTTGTTGAGCAGGGGCTGAAGGAAGGAGTTATTGATATTGTTAAAGATCCTAGTATTCTTGGTGATACTTTGGTTGAAGACCTTTTTAAACTTCAGAATGACATAATTGAAAGGGAACTTATTGTTCCTTCTACCAAGCATGAGTTTGATTTATTTAAATCAAAATTATAAACTTTTAGTTAAGTTTATTTTAGGGGGATATAATATGGGGGGGCTGTTTTTAGTTTTACTTACGCTCTTTTTGTCATGCTCTGGTTCCAGGGATGTGGTAGGGACTTCTAAAGTTTCTATGTTAATTGATGGGCATTTTGATGATAAATCTTTTAATGAGAGTGCTTGGAAGGGTGCTAGGAAGTTGAGTGAAGACTTTGGAATAGAGGTGGTGCCTAAAGAGTCTACTTCGAATTCTTATTTAGCCGATATTGAAGCGTTAAGGGATAATGGTTCAAATTTTATATGGTTAATTGGGTATAAGCTTAGCAATGTTTCTATTAGTGTTGCTTTGGAAAATCCGGATGTAAGATATGCCAACATTGATCCTGTTTATGAAGACAATGTAATAGTTCCGGGAAATTTAGCGGCTATAACTTTCAGAACAGAGGAAGGAGCCTTTTTAGTGGGTTATATTGCAGCCAAAACTACCAAGACAGGGAAGATTGGATTTTTGGGTGGAATTGAGGGTGCAATAGTTAATTCGTTTAGGTTTGGGTACGAAGCTGGTGCTAGGTATGCAAACAAAGATATTATCATTCATAGTGGATATATAGGAAGTTTTGCTGATACGGAAACCGGACGTTCGATGGCAAGCAAGATGTATAGTGATGGAATTGATATTATTTATCATGCCGCGGGTTTGGGTGGACTAGGAGCTATTGAGGTAGCAAAGGAAATGGGAGAGGGCCATTATATAATTGGAGTTGATCAAGATCAGTCGTTCCTAGCTCCTGAAAATATTATCACTTCTTCAATTAAGGATATTGGACGAGTTGTATACATTTTGACTGCCGATTATTTAAAGACAAGTACTTTTGAGGGTGGCAAGGTTTTAAGTTATGGCTTAAAGGAGGGCTTTGTAGGTTTTGTTAAAAATCCCAGGATGATTCCTTTTAAATTAGAAAAAGAATTAGACGATGTTTCTGATAAAATAATTGATGGTGAGATTACTGTTCCAAGGAATGCGGGGGAATATAAGGCTTTCCTTGGTGGACTTCTTTAATTTATCCTATTGGGTATTTAACAACATGTTTGCATTGTTTGATATTAGAAAAGCTTAGGTACTGATTTTCCCTAAGCTTTAGATTTTTGTCTTAGGAATAGACAAAAATTTTGGGTTTTGATCTGTTTTAAGGATTTGTGTTTGTAAAGAGAGTGGCCTGCAACTAAAAATTTTAGATTTAATTCCCGTTTTGTTAATTTAATGATGGTATAATGAGTAGGAGTCTATTTATATTTGTTTTCAGAGGTTTGGGTGTTGAGTAAGAGAATATTTCCAAAAATATACTATTATGATCAGGATTTTATTGATATTTATAATAAAAGTCTCTCCTGGATACAGGACAAAATTGTCTTTCCTCAAACTTTGGAGAAGGGTAGGCGGGAAAAAAATTATTATTCTGAGAGTCTTGACTTCATAGACCAAATGCAGGCTTGTCTTTCAAGCTTTTTTCTTGTCTACAGTAATGGAGAATATTCTCCTACATCAACTATTGATAAATTTTACCAACTTCAGGAAACATCAGGGGCTATTAGATCTCGTTATGACAAGAGCAATAAGGCTGTTTATGCGGAGGGAAACGATGAGGGTATTGGCTTGCCGATTTTCGCTTGGGCTGAGTATAATTTATATCATAAAACAGGCAATAAGAGACGCATTTCTGATGTTTTGCCAGTTCTTGACAAGTATTATCGGTGGATAGAGAAAAAATTTTTAAAAGGCAATGGACTTTATTCAATTGATGTAAATAAAATTTTTTACAAGAATTCTCCCAGAGAAGATGCATGTTATCCGATTGATTTTAACTCGTTGCAAGTACATAGTGCATATTGTATTTCGAAATTGGCAGACATATTGAATGATAAAAATTTATCACTTGAGTATAAGAAAAGGTTTTTTTCCCTTAAGGCCAAGATTAATTCTTTGATGTGGGATGAGAGTGATGGGTTTTATTATGATCTTGACGTTAATGAAAGCATTATTAGGTGTAAGACAATAGTGGGTTTTCTGCCCCTGCTTTCTGAGATTCCGAGTGAAGATAGAATAGAGAGAATGGTTTTTTATTTAAAAAGTGATAAACACTTTGGTACTTTAAATCCTTTCCCTACCCTTTCCGTTAATGATTCTAAATTTAATTTAGAGGGAAATGGGTATTATGGTTCTGTTTATACTTATATGAATTTTTTTATTATTAAGGGGCTTGAGTACTGTAGGCGTGCAAATATTGCAAGAGAGTTTACCATAAGGCATTTGTATTACGTGCTAGATACTCTGTTACCCGATGGCAAGGTTAAGGGGCATATTTGGGAGGCTTATAAGCCAATGAAAGAGGGACCGGCTTATTTTGATGTTGAGAAAAAAATTCTTCCAGAAAAGGATGTTATTTGTTATCTTGCGCTTTTTAGCATTAGTTTGATGATAGAAAATATTATTGGTCTTACAATTAGTTTGCCGGATAAAACAGTCTATTGGAATATTCCTGCTCTTGAAGTTATGGGAATAGAACACTTGTCTCTTAGAAGAAATCAAACCACAATTATTTGTAATAAGGGCAAGAGAGGTTGGGAGATAAAGATGGAGTCTGAAAAACTTTACTACTTTACAATAAATATATTAAATAAAAAAGAAAAGACGCTACCTATACCTTCAGGTAGATGCTCTATGCTTTTAGATAAGTTATAGTTGATCGGTTTGTTTTTATATTTTATTGAGGGATAAGATCTTGGGGGCATTGATATGATGGATGTTGTATTTTTAAAGACCTTACTTGAGGAGAAAAGATACTCTGAAATAAAAGAAGAGCTTTTAAAGTATGATGCTTTTGATATTAGTGAAATGATGAGGAGACTTAATGGATCTGATTTGATTTTACTTTATAGGTTTCTGCCCAAGAAAGTTGCTGTTGAGGCTTTTTCTAATTTTGACCAAGTCACAAAAAATAAATTGGCTAATTCTTTTACTAACAAAGAAATAAGTGAAATGATAGATGAGTTAAACCTTGACGATGTTATTGATCTTTTGGAAGAAGTGCCAGCAAATGTTGTACAGAGATTTTTAGCAAGTTCTACTGAGGAAAATAGAGAGATTATTAATAAATTTTTGTCTTACAGTGATGATTCCGCTGGTTCAATTGTAAAGATAGAATACATTGAGCTTAAAGATTATTTTTCTGTTGGAGAAGCTCTTGACTACATTAGAAAGGTGGCAAAGACTAAGGAAGATGTTTACACTTACTATATTACAGATGAAGAGAAGAGATTAAGAGGAGTTGTCAAGATTGAAGATTTAATGTTATCCAGGGATGACGTTGTCATTTCTTCAATCATGAGAACGAGTGGATTTTATATTGTGAAGGTCAGTGATGGGAAGGAAGATGTTGCTCTTCTTTTTCAGAATCATGATATCTTGAGTGTTCCTGTTGTTGATAATGAAGGAAGAATGATAGGAATTATTGTTATTGACGATATTCTTGAGGTTGTACAGAGTTTAAATACCGAAGATTTTCATATAATGGCCGCAGTTACTCCTTTAGGTGAATCTTATCTTGATACTTCTATTTTTGACATGACAAAAAATAGAATAATCTGGCTCTTGATTCTTATGATATCTTCTACTTTAACAGCTACCATAATTACAAGTTATCAGAATTTGATTTTGTCCTTGGTAATCTTGACCAGTTTTATTCCACTTTTGATGGATACATCAGGAAATGCGGGTTCTCAAGCTTCTGCGTTAATTATTCGCGAGCTTGCCCTTGGAACGCTTAAAGTCAAGGATTTTTTTCGTGTATTATTTAAAGAAGTGTGTGTTAGCATATTAGTTGGGTTAATCCTTGCTGGTATCAACTTTTTAAGGGTTGTATTTTTTGTAATACCTGAGAATGATGAGAGGTTTAGAATAGCTTTCGTTGTCTCTTCATGTTTGATGATAGGTTTAATGGTGGCGAAAGTGTTGGGAGGTCTTTTACCTATTTTTGCTAAGATTTTAAGAATTGACCCAGCCTTGATGGCTGGTCCTTTAATTACGACTATTGCTGATGTTATTACCTTGATTGCTTATTTTAACATAGCTAGATTGGTGCTGTATAATTACTTTTGAGGATAAAATCAATATTGGTTGTGGTTAAGTTGGAGGATTTTTGAGCGGTTGTGTTTTTTGCAAGATAATAAGAGGTGAGCTTCCTTCTTATAAGGTTTATGAGGATGATTTAGTGCTTGCTTTTCTTGATATTCATCCTTTAAATGTTGGGCATACGCTTGTTGTTCCCAAACAGCATAGCACTGATGCTTTGGTTATGGATGATGCGATTAATGGCAAGGTGATGGAAGTATGTAAAAGAATAGCACTTTCTTTGAAAAAGTTGAACTCACGTACTTGTGGTGGGATAAACATTTATACTGCAATTGGTGTTGAAGCAGGGCAAATTATTTTTCATACTCATTTTCATGTAGTTCCAAGATTTCAGGGGGATAATTTCGGTTTCATAAGGGGCTCTAACATTAATCTAGTAGAAGATGAATTTTTGGATTTATCCAAAAGGATAGGTCAAAATATTTAGTTTTTATTGGTTTAAAAGAGGTTGATCCATATGTGCAAGTTTTTTTGTGTATTAGTTTTTGTGATGAGTGTGTTTAAGCTTTATGCTTTCTCCTCAGGAGATACTAATGTTTACGGTGGAGTTGGGGCGGGTGTTGATAATTTTTCTCCAGATTTGTATTTTTATGAAAGACTTAAATATCAGATCATTAGTGGTTTTGGGATTGTTGCGTCAGATAGTTTAGCTTTTGGAGGAGAAGTTACTGCAGATGCAAGATTTCTGTCAGTTTATACATCCTATACTAGGGAAGCTGTGCATATGTTAACAGGAGTGCAGGATATAAAAGAGTTAATAAAATCTCCTGATAATTTTGAGCTTCGTGATATTTCAGTATCAATTAGAGCATATATTAATTATTTTTTTGTTCCCAACATGGCTATATTTAGTTTGACTGCGTTTTCGGGACTTAAGGTGGGCTATTTGGATTTCAGGAGTTATTCTTACGGTTATATAGATTACGTAGAAAGCAGTAATCCCTTCATTGTAGGACTTGATGTTGGTACAAGAGTCAATTTGGGATTTATTTTCCTAGAATATGTAATTTCACCAATCTTTCATAATAAATCTTTGCTGTTTAATCAGATGCATAGAGTATCTGTAGGACTTATTTACCAAGATAACATAGGGTCCATTCGTGCTCTGGATTTTTGATTCACCACGTTTCAGTTGTTTAGATGAGATTAGGAAGGATAGGTTAGGTTTTCGTCTGTAGCATTTGTTATTATTTTTAAATATTGACTAGACTCGTGTTTTGCCATGTTCAGGTTGTGATCTTGATAATTTCCGCACTCCCTTTCAGTTGCGCCTGCATCTGCTAGGCTTCCTTTGAAATTGACTATCTCAGTGAAAAGCCAAGATATTAAATTGACAAGATTCCTGCTTTCGTGGTCTCCCAAAAGTATTAAATAAAATCCAGTCCTACAACCCATTGGTCCAAAGTATAATGTTTTCATTCCCCATTCTTGATGATTCCTGATTAATAAGGCGCCTATGTGCTCAATTGTGTGCATTTCTGCATTGTTTATTGCAGGTTCTCTATTAGGAGCCTTCATTCTAATATCTACGGTAGTAAATGTTACATTTTCAAAAACATCTTTCCTTGATATATATATACCGGGATTCAATCTTGTGTGATCAATCGTAAAGCTTGATATTTTATTCATATTTGAAATTCCTCCTTGATTTTATCTACAAAGTCTAGTCTTTCCCATTCTAGTTCATTTTTCCCGAAGTGCCCGTATGTGGATGTTTTAGAGTAGATGGGCTCTCTTAATCTTAACTTCTTAATTATACCATCTGGAGTTAGATCAAAATTATTTATGATAAAGTTTAATATCCTATTTTCATATGTGTCATCATTTATTCCTGCAGTTATTTTAATAGACACTGGGTTAGCAATTCCAATAGCATAAGCAAGTTGTATTTCAAATTCCCTAGAAATACCTGCCGCTACCATGTTCTTAGCAATATATCTTGCCATGTAAGCAGCCGAACGGTCAACTTTAGTTGCATCTTTCCCACTATAAGCCCCCCCTCCATGCCTTGCAAAGCCACCGTAGCTGTCAGCGATAATCTTTCTTCCCGTAAGACCCGTATCTCCAGTTGGCCCGCCAATGACGAAATTTCCTGAAGGATTAATGTAGTATTTAATGTTAGGATCAAACATTGATTTACTTTGAAGCGTGGGTTCTATAATCTCTTTAATTAGTGTCTGGCGTATGACGTCTTGAGAAATATCGGGGTCGTGTTGATGAGAAACAACAATGTTACTTATTCGAGTAGGATGTTTATCGGAATTGTATTCAATGGTGACTTGTGACTTAGCATCAGGGCGCAGCCACTTAATTACCCCTGTTTTCCTAAGCTTGCTAGCTTTTTGTAAAATTAAGTTAGATAGTTCGTATGCTATCGGTAAGAAATTTTCAGTTTCATTGCAAGCATAACCAAATATTATTCCCTGATCCCCCGCCCCAGTGGCCTCTATGTCTTTCCTGTCAACTGCATTTGAAATATCTATCGATTGATATCCAATAGCGTCGACTATTGTAACAGATCTATAGTCAAGGCCATATTCTATGTTTGTATATCCAATATTTTTTATTATGTGTCTAGCAACTTCTTTTATGTCTACGTCTTTCCTTGCTGTGCTGTTTATTTCTCCTGCTATGACAACTAAATTTTGTGAAATTAGTGTCTCACATGCAACTTTGGCCATTTTGTCTTTTTTTAGCATCTCATCAAGGATTGCATCAGAGATCTGGTCTGCAATCTTGTCAGGATGCCCTTCAGATACAGCCTCAGAAGTTGATATCTTATTTATCATGTTGATCCTTTTCTATGAGTCCAACAAGTTCCTTGACCATTCTAGCCGCATTTATAGATGCGATTTTTAGAAATTTATCGAAATCTATGTGATTATCTTTGGTGTTTGGTAAGTCAGATATAGAACGAGTAATGATGAAGGGTATACCAAATGTATGTGCAACTTGTGCGATAGCAGCTCCTTCCATTTCTACAGCTAAAGCATCTGGAAAGTTGTTCTTAATCGCATCTAGCTGATTTTTGTTTCCAATAAATTGGTCTCCTGTAAGTATTAAACCAATGTGAGCACTAACATCCTTGATTTTATCCTCTATAACCTTAACTGATTTTTTAAGCAGTCCGTCGTCCGCTTTGAATTTTTGAGGCAAGCCAGGCACTTGTCCTACTTTATGCCCAAACTTAGTCAAATCAAAATCATGAAATGCTATCTCCGACGATACTATTATGTCTTTAATCTTCAGATTAGAGTCCTCTCTTATCCCACCAGCGGTTCCTGAGTTGATTATGTGACTGATTTTGTATTTTGATATAACATAACTAACCCAAGCGGCAGCATTCACCTTACCAATACCAGTGGTTAAAGAGATTACCTCATGTCCCGAAATCTTTCCCTTATAAATTTTTTTCTTCCCCAGATAGTCGTCCAATGTAAATTCCTGTCTATCCTCAATTATCGTATTTACTTCTTCTGCTTCTTCATCCATTGCAGATATGATTAAAACCATACTTTCTCCTTTTATATTTCTTTTAAAGAGTATTTTTTTAAAAGAAATTCTATCTCGCTTTGTCCGAGTATTTTTTTAATTCCTGTTGCCGTTTTGGGTATTGACTTGATGTAATCTTGGCTTTCATTGGGAGGCACAACTTTGTCGTCTTTGATTATGTACTGTATGTATGGATAATTAAGGTTCTCTTCATTGACTTTTATTATCTTCGCAATCGATTTATCTTGGAGTTCCACAATAAAATCCAGCGGGCATTGAGAGAGCACCTTAATGATTAGTTTTAAAACCCTTTTGTCAAATTTTTTATCGGCGTCCTGTATTATCTCTATAAGAGATGCACCAGAGTTTAAGGATTTCTTATACGTTTTATCTAAAATAATTGCACTATAAGCACTAGCAGCTCCAATTATGTTTGACTCAATGCTAATATTCTCACTTTTAAGTTTTTTAGGGTAACCTGAGCCATCTAAATTTTCCTTATGACACAGTAACGTTGAACATATAGAATGTGAAAAATCAGTTGCGGATATAATTTTGCAACTAAGTATGGGATATTTTTGAATCATCTCAAATTCTTCATCACTTAATTTTTCTTGCTTTTCGCTTATCTTTGAGGGGATAAATAGAAAGCCTATCTTGTGAAGAAGAGCCACCGTGCATAATTCAACTGTCTTGTGATTATTTAAATTCATCTCATTTCCAAGCGCGACTGTTAGTATGGCAGTGTTTACTGAATGTACAATATGGTAATCGGACAAGAAGTTAGGTATTTTTATGTATTTCATGAACGTTTTTTGATTTTTTTTATAAAATTCTATTACCTTTTTAGCAGTTGGTAGGATGTCTTGATAATAAATCTTCTTGTTCTTTTTACAAGTCTCATATACTTCTTCCAAATTGCTTACTAACATGTGATAGTTTGAAATAGATTCCCTATCACACTCCGCATGCACCAAAATGCTCACTTTATTCATTAGTGACTCATCAAAGAAGTTGTTTTTCGTGTGAAGTTCTTCCTTCAATCCCCATCTCTCAACCAGTTCAACATTCTTAGGCTTTACAAGAGAATTCTCAGGCCACACCAAAAAGTCTTTGTCTATTACATAAGAAAAAGACTTTATGTCTTTCGCCAACCCATCAAGGCTACCCATTTTTCCTCTTAAATTTAAACTTATTAATAAACATATATAACACATTATTTATCAATTGTCCATTATGTTTAGTATAATATGACTATATATTTCGATCGTGTAATTAAATTGGGTTTTAAAGAGATGTTAATGGTAGATAGAATACTTTTAATTTTTAATGTTATGTTTGCTGGGTTTTTTGTATATTTGATTTTTTTTCTAGAAATCTTAAAATATTTGAGTGTGCTAGATTTTATGCTTTTCCATTCTCATGTTATTTTAGGGTTTGTTTTATTTATGCTTATCTTTAATATTTTTTATTCCAAGTTTCTTTATTCAAGGTTATATTTTGTATTCAACGGAGTAGAGAATACTTATACTTTTTTAAAGCTTAAAATAATTCGGAAGAGACTTAGAAGTGTATTTGATATTTCTCTTTGTTTAAAAATGATTTTAATAAAACAAGATAAAAAAAGTCTTGATGAGATTTATTTTTATTTGAAAGATAGCAAGATTAGTAATAAAACGATAGTGGAACTTTATTCTGTGCTCATCAGTTTTAGGGAGAAAGAGAAGGCATCTAGTTTAATTTTAAAGTATGCAGGTAGCAGGGATAGGTGGGTAGAGTATTGCGTTGCCCTTAGTATGATTTCTTTTGAAGAATATGAAAAATTAAGTAAGGCATTAGATCTTTTAAGGAGGTATTGTTTAAGAGAACCAATTTTTACAATTTATTATTATTACGTTTTAAAGAGGTCTAATGTGGAACCCTGTTTGATCGAATCCAGTAAACTTGAGATTAGGGACAAATATTTTAAATACAAAGACAAATTAAACACTAAACATGCCAAGCTTCTGGGTTCAAATTTATTTTTCGTGGTTTTTTATTATATTTATGATAGCTCAAAGAAGGATATTTTTTATTAAGAGAGGATAAGATTTTGAACGTAAGGGTTAGATATGCACCTTCTCCAACGGGTTTGCAACATATTGGAGGGATTAGAACAGCTTTGTTTAATTATTTCTTTGCCAAGTCTTGTGGTGGGAAATTTTTTCTCAGAATTGAGGATACCGATCAGACGAGATATTTTAAAGAAGCCGAGGATGATCTTTATCGAAGTTTAGAGTGGCTTGGTATTGATTTTGATGAGGGACCCACTTGTGGTGGGCCTTACGAGCCTTATGTTCAGTCGAGGAGAACGGCAATATATGATGGGTATGCTAGGAGATTGGTTGAATCGGGGGATGCTTATTACTGTTATTGCACACCGGATAGGCTAGAAAGGATTAGGAAGATTCAGACTGTTAACAAGATGGCAACAGGGTATGATAGACATTGTAGAAATTTGAGTGAGAGTGAGATTCAAGATGTTTTAAGTTTAGAAATAAAACCTGTTGTTAGATTTAAAGTTCCTCTTGATGGGGAAACTAGTTTTAATGATATTTTACTTGACAAAGTAACATGGTTGAATAAGGATATTAACCCTGATCCTGTTATTCTTAAGTCTGATGGACTTCCAACCTATCATCTTGCAAACGTTGTTGATGATCATTTGATGAAAGTGTCGCATGTCTTAAGGGCTCAGGAGTGGGTATCTTCAGGTCCTTTGCATGTTCTTCTTTATAATGCTTTTGGATGGACTCCTCCCATTTATTGTCATCTTCCGATGGTAATGGGTAGTGATGGACAAAAATTGAGTAAGAGGCATGGAGCTACGGCTTTAAGACAATTTATTGAGGATGGATATCTTCCAGAGGCCATTATTAATTATGTTACCCTACTTGGATGGTCTTATGATGATAAGAAAGAATTCTTTACAAGTGATGAACTTCAAAAGCTGTTCTGTCTTAGTAAGATAAATAAATCTCCTGCTATTTTTGATTATAATAAACTAGACTTTTTTAATAGCCATTATATTAGAGAGAAAGAAGATGAGGAATTGGCTAGGCTTTTACTTCCTTTATTGCAAAAAGTAGCTTATATCAGGGAAGATGTTGAGCCTAGAGATGAGGAAATATTATTACTTTTAATACCTCTTATAAAGACAAGAATTAGAAAGCTTAGTGAAGCTGTAAATATGCTTAAATTTTTTTACGAAGATATTAAAACATGGAACTTAGATGAGTTTTTAGGCAAGAAGAAGACAGCGGGCGACATTTATTTGATTTTAGACAAGATTAAGCCAATATTGGAAGGATTTCAAACAAGGTCATCGGATGAGAACGAAAAAGTGTTTAATAATTTTGCCAAGGATAATAACCTGAAGGTAGGTGAAGTTCTTCTTCCGATTAGAATTGCAGCGCTTGGTAGTAAGGTATCACCTCCCCTTTTTGATTCTTTAAAACTACTTGGGAAAGACAAAGTTTTTGATAGAATAAACCTAGCGCAAGAATTTTTGAAAAGACATGAGTAATAAAAATAATACATTTTAAGGATATTGATATGACAAGAATGGAAGATGTTATCGCACTTGCTAAGAGAAAGGGTTTTGTATTTCAGTCTTCAGAAGTTTATGGAGGACTTTCGGGAGCATGGGATTATGGCCCTTTGGGTATTGAGCTTAAAAATAATATACAGAAGGAATGGTGGAAGAATATGGTTTACTTACATGAGAATGTGGTGGGCCTAGACACTGCTATTTTTATGCGGCCTGAAGTTTGGGTTGCCTCGGGGCATGTTGACAGTTTTTCAGATTCATTAGTAGATTGCAGGAGTTGCAAAAACAGATTTAGGGCTGATCTTGTTGATTTGTCTGGGAATTGTCCTAGTTGTAGCAAGGAGAGTTCCTTTACAGAACCTAAAAATTTTAATTTAATGTTTAAAACTAATATTGGAGCTACAAAAGAGGGCTCTAATGAAATTTATCTAAGACCAGAGACGGCTCAGGGTATTTTTGTTAATTTTAGAAATGTATTGGACTCTACAAGGCTTAAGATTCCTTTCGGTATAGCTCAAGTCGGTAAAGCGTTTAGGAATGAAATAATAACAAAAAATTTTATATTCAGAACTTGTGAGTTTGAGCAAATGGAAATGCAGTTTTTTGTACATCCTGAGCAAATGGATGATTGGTACTATTATTGGAAGCAAAATAGGATGAATTTTTTTGTGGAAATTCTTGGAATAAAATCGAGTAGTCTTAGGTTTAAAGAACATGAAGCAGGCGAACTTGCACATTATGCTAAAGCAGCTGTTGATATTGAGTACGAATTTCCGTTTGGTTTTAAGGAGATTGAAGGAATTCATAATAGGGGCAATTATGATTTAGCACAGCATGCTAGGTTTTGTGAGAAGCCTAAATTATTTGAGTATCACGACTTAATAACTGGGGAGAGATATATCCCTTATGTTATTGAGACGTCTCTTGGACTTACAAGGAGTATTTTAATGACTCTTTGCGATGCTTATGTGGATGAGGCGCTTGAGGGCGGTGATAAGCGAACAGTTTTAAGACTGCACCCTAAACTTGCCCCTTATAAGGTTGCCATACTTCCTCTTGTGAAAAAAGATGGGCTTGATGATCTTGCTAGGAGAGTATTTATGGAACTTAGTGATGATTTTTATATGTTTTATGACGACAGTGGCACAATTGGCAAGAGATACAGGCGTCAAGATGAGATTGGGACGCCTTATTGTGTAACAATAGACTACGATACTATGGAGGATAGGACGGTTACTTTAAGAGAGAGGGATCGTATGACTCAGGTAAGGATTTCTCTTAACGAGCTATATTCATATATCAGGACTGAAATACTAAATTATAGGGGGAGTTCCAAATAGATGAATCTTGCCTTGGAGATTTTAAAGAGACGAGGATTCTTAAAACAGTGTACAAATTTAGAGGCTTTAAGTGATTTGATGGATAGGGATAGGGTAATTTTTTACGTAGGATTTGATGCTACCTTTAGCTCTCTTCATATTGGACATTTGATCCCCCTTATGGCAATGATGCATCTTGAAAAGCAAGGACATGTTCCGATTGCTCTGGTTGGAGGCGGTACTACTAGGATAGGCGATCCTTCCGGTAAGAGTGAGATGAGAAGGATTTTATCAGAGGAGAGTATAGAAGGAAACGTTGTTGCAATAAAGGAACAGTTGTCACGAATAGCAGGGTTTAGCAATAGCTGTGTTTTTGACAACTCGGAATGGCTTGGTAACCTTAATTACATTGAATTTTTAAGAGATATCGGAGTTCATTTTTCTGTTAATCGAATGTTGGGGTTTGAAACTTATAGAAGAAGACTGGATGCTGGGCTTTCGTTTATCGAGTTTAATTATCAGCTTTTGCAATCTTATGATTTTTACATGCTTAATAAGATTAAAAATTGCAACCTCCAGATGGGGGGCGATGACCAGTGGGGTAATATTGTTTCTGGGGTTGATTTAGTAAGAAGGAAATCGGGAGGAGAAGTTTTTGGTCTTACGTGTCCTCTTATTACACGAAGTGATGGGAAAAAGATGGGAAAATCAGAAAAGGGGGCTGTTTATCTTGATTTAAAGCTTTACAGTGTTTATGATTTTTATCAATATTTTAGGAATATCCCAGACTTAGATGTTAAGAGATTTTTGTATTTATTCACTTTTTTGGAAGAGGATGAGATTGAAAATGTTTCAAGGCTAGAAGGAAATTTATTAAACAAAGCAAAAGAAACGTTGGCTTTTGAAATAACAAAGATTGTGCATGGAGAGGAGGCTTCTTTAAGAGCAGCAGAGGCAGCAGCAGCAGCTTTTAAAGGCGTTGGAGACAGAGGCAGCATTCCTTTTTTTGAGTTGGGACTAGCCAATTTGGGAGATGGAATTTTATTGATTGACTTAATGATTCTTTCAAGGGTTGCACCTAGTAAATCTGAGGGGAGAAGATTAATTAATGCGGGTGGGGTTTATGTAGATAAAGTAAGGATAGGAGAACAAGATTATTGTCTTACTAAGGATAATTTTACTAATGGTGAACTTGAGCTTAGGGTTGGCAAGAAAAAAGTTTTAAGAATTATTTTATAGTTGGTGTTTCATGTATAACAGGAGAGCTTTAAATAATTTATTCTTTAGGTCATTTCTGTTTTTTATGGAGCGCAAGCACGGTGTCTTTACAGAAGAGCATATTTTTCATAGTTTAATTAGTGATGATAAGATTAAAGAGCTTCTTGAGTTGTGCACTCTTGATTTTTACAGTCTTGGCAAAATATTAGAAGAATTTTTCAGTAAACTTCCCTCCAGAGAATCCAATATTTCAGATTATGTTTTCAAGATAGATGACTTATATCAGGAAGTAATTGCTACTATTTTTTACTATAAAAAAACTTATAAGATACAAGAAAAAGATTTATTATGGGTATTAATTAGGAAAAGACAAAATACAATTTTAGATGCTCTGCTAAAGTCGGGTTTTAATTTAGCTATCTTTGACAACATGATTGAAGTTTATGAATACTTGGGACCAGATTTGAATTTGGGGGTAGTTGATAACAAGGGGACAGGGCCTACTCTCATTGATAATAAAGAGATAGATAAAAATGGAGGTTTTAATATTTTTGATGAGGGGTGTTTTAAGTTGGAAGACAGTAACGATCCATCAGGTGAGAGTAGTTCTGTTGAAGATTTTTTAGTAAATGTCATTGATAGTTTAGATCCAAATTTAGAGCAAAATCCTTTAATAGGTCGAACAAAAGAATTGAACAAGGTGATTCAAGTAATGTTGCGCAGGCATAAAAGTAACCCGATTTTGTTTGGAGAGCCTGGTGTTGGGAAGACAATATTAATTCAAGGACTTGCCTATATGATAAAAGTAGGTGAGGTGCCTCGGGAATTGGTTGGGTATGAGGTATATTCTCTTGGTATTGGCAACCTTATATCTGGTACTAAATACAGAGGAGATCTTGAAGATAGGGTAAATAAAGTTTTAGATTTTTTGTATTTAAAAAAGAAGGTAATTCTCTTCATAGATGAAATTCATATGATAGTTGGAGCTGGTGCTACATCTTTTAGTAGCATAGATGTCTCAAATTTGTTAAAACCCATTTTGACTTTGGGGAAAGTTAAGTTTATAGGCGCTACTACGGAATATGAATATAGGAAGTTCTTCTTAAGAGATAGGGCGTTAGTAAGGAGGTTTCATAGCGTAGAACTTAAGGAGCCGGGAATTGAAGATACTTACCTTATGTTGAAAGGAGCTAAGGGGCAGTATGAAAAACATCATAATGTAGAGTACACAGATGGGGCAATAAGAGCTTTCATTTCTATGTCTTGTAAATATATTAAAGACAGATTTCTTCCTGACAAGGCTTTTGACTTGTTAGATGAACTTGGAGCTCAATTTAAATTTGAGAATAACAAAAAAATAATAACTGAAGATGATGTTAAAGATTTTGTTCAATCTATGGTTGGTTCAAGTATTTTTAACTTGGATGAACATGATGGTAGTTTGCTTGCTGAGCTGGAACACAAAATAAGAGAGAATGTGGTAATTGAAGAGAGTGTTTTATCTGATTTGATATTAAATATAAAGCTTTTAAAGGTTAAATTCCTCTTTGAAAATAACAACCTTGGGATTTTTGTTTTTATAAGTTCTTCGGATCTTGATAAGGACAAACTTTCGTGTATTTTATCAGAAGAACTTAAACTTTCCAAGTTTAGTTTAGGGATGAGTGAGTACGGTGATTTTGATTCTATTAATAGATTAATAGGCCCCATATATGCTTCTAATTCTTACGATGAACCCACTAAGTTTTTTAAATTCTTGAGTAGAGCTTCAAGTTCAATTATTTTTCTCTCAGATTTTGATAAAGCTCATAAAAGGGTCATAGATTTTTTTTTAAAAGGATTTAATACAGGTAAATTTTATGACAGTTTTGGTAGAAGTTTTAGTTTGTCGAATAGCATAATAGTAATAGATGTTAATGTGGAGAGTAGGGAGTTTAACAGTATTGGATTTAAGAATGAGACAACAAGTGGGAGAAACTTGCTGGAGAAGAGGTTTTCTTCTCAGTTTTTGGATTTGGTTGATCATATTTTTTTCTTCAGACCCGCAGATGAGATTGGCTTTGAAAAGGTTATTAAGGGAGAGATTAATAACCTTATTAGGATATTAAGGGAGAAAGGGATCGAGATTTTTTTTGAAGAAAATATTTTCGCCTATCTTAAGGGTAAGACATATGGGAGTGGCTTTGAAACCAGGAGTGTAAGGAAGATTGTAATCAAGGAAATAGGAAGCTTGATAATTAATGAAATGGTTTTAAAAAAAATAAAGAAAAATGATAGAATTAGGGTCTACTTGCAGGGTAAGGTGAGATATGAATTAATTTGATAATTTGGGGGTATATTCATGAAAATAGCTATAATTGGGGCAGGGGCTTGGGGAACGGCTGTTGCTAAGGTGTTAGCAGATAAGGGGTCGGACAGTGTTTTATTGTGGTCTTTTGAAGAATCTGTTAGGGACGATATTAATAGTAAACATGAAAACGTTAAATATCTGAAGGGGATTAAATTACCGGATAATTTGATTGCAACTTCTGATTTAAACGATACTGTGGCTGGAGCTGACTATGTTTTTATTGCAACTCCTTCTCTTTATACCTTGGGGATCTTTAAGAGTTTAAGGAATATTATTACGGACAGGAAACCTAATTTGGCAATACTTACCAAGGGGCTAATAACTATTGATGGGAGGCCTTGTCCTATTGTAGAGGTAGCAGAGGATATTTTGATTGAATATAAGGATAAGATTGCTTATATTTCAGGGCCAAGCCATGCTGAGGAAGTTGGGCTTGGCATAATTACGGGTCTTGTGGCTGCTGGCAAGAGTATTGATCATGTATCTGCATTCATGAATTTATTCAATGGCACCTCTATTTCTATGTTCTATAGTGATGATGTTTTGGGTGTTCAAATAGCAGCAGCTCTGAAAAATGTATTTGCAATTGCATTTGGCATCTTGGATGAGTATAAAGATAGGAGACCAAATTTAATAGGAAATAACACAGAGTCTTTTTTATTTTCGGTTGCTTTAAATGATATGAAAAACATTGCATTCAAGGTTGGTGATTGCAATAAGGACACATTTTTGTTCATAGCAGGCTCTGGGGATTTAGATGTTACTTGCCGAAGCATTTTTGGAAGAAATAGACGATTTGGGCGTGAAATTGTAAGCAAAGGTATTTTAAACGGTTTTGTGGGCATAGATGATTTAATAGGTGATATACATAAGATTGGGTATCTTCCAGAGGGAGTAACTGCTTCTAAGGAAGTGTTTTTGCTTTTGGAGCATGATTTGGCTTCTCAAGGGCTAGCAGGTGTTGTTTATAGGGTGCTAAATAAGGAAATAAGCCCTGAGGCCGTTATTGAGTATATAAGAAATTTAAATATTAAAAAAGGACCCAATTAGGGTCCTTTAATTTATGTTATTATTCATCATGTACAAAATATTGTTGTAGACATCTTCAATTATTTCAAAACTCATTACGACCTCTGTAAATTCATTTGATTTAATTGTTCCTATTATATTCCTATCTTCTGTTAAATTTTCTCTCTTAATTAAGGAGTTGCTGTCAACTAATATTTTTATTCTGGTAACATCTTTGTCTATTTCTTTGATGTTTATAATCCCTCCGAAGCACTCTACGATATGTTCTGATGTTTTTATTGCATTTTCATTCATATTTGTTTATCCTTGGAAAAATGCTTTGTATGCCATATAAGAAGTGTACACATCAAATTTAGAAGTTATTTCAAATGGTGAGTGCATACTGATTACACCAGGACCCATATCTATTGTTCTTATGCCATAGTGAGCCAGGAACTTTGCAACAGTACCACCTCCCCCTTCTTCTACTTTACCAAGTGTAGCCACCTGCCAGGCTATGTTATTTTTGTTTAGTAAATTTCTAATATAAAAGACAAGTTCAGCATCGGCGTCGCTGGCCATGTACTTACCCCCATGTCCCGTATATTTCATGATAGGTATTCCGTATCCTATTCTGGGTGCGTTTTGTTCATCATGAACAGAACGAAACAGGGGATTAATTGCACCACAAACGTCAGCGGATATGCTTCTTGAGTTCCATAACGTCCTCTGAACTAAAAGGTCGCTATATCTGTCACCTTCGAGTTTGAATAAAATGTCTGACACAAAGAATTCAAGATACCTTGAATTTAAGCCAGTAGATCCGGTTGACCCAATTTCTTCCTTGTCAACCAAGAAGCACACAGCAGTTTTGCCTGGGGTCTCTTCTAGATTTAAAATGGCTTCTAGTGAGGTGTAGGCACAAACCCTGTCGTCCTGGCCATATCCACCTATCAACGCCCTGTCAAAACCCACATCCCTTGCAGCACCTGCTGGTACTATTTCTATTTCTGCTGAGACAAAATCTTCTTCCTCTATTTTATATTTTTTATTTATTAAATCAAGAATAGCAAGCTTTACTTTTTCTTTTTCTTTAGTTTCAATAGGTAGGCTTCCAATTATTATTTTTAAATTTTCACCTTCAATAATTTCTTCAGATTTTTTGTCTCTTTGTACTTTTTTGTCAAGGTGTGGCAATATATCAGGAATTACAAATACGGGATCATTTTTGTCGTCCCCTATGTTAATCTCTACTTTATCTTCGTTTTTCAAAAAAACTACTCCTCGTATTGATAGAGGTATAGACAGCCATTGATACTTTTTAATTCCCCCGTAGTAGTTTGTTTTAATTAATGCAAATTCATTTTCTTCTGTAATTGGCGACGGCTTTGCATCAAGTCTTGGTGAGTCTGTGTGAGATACAATGAAATTCATTCCATTCTCAATGGGTTCCTTGCCAACGAAAACAAGTGCAATATTTTTGCCCCGGCATGTGTAAAAGATTTTATCTCCAGCCTTCAATTCTTTAGTTTCGCATGAACAAGTGAAACCTTTTTCCTTAGCCTTTTGTGTAGCATAACGGACAGCTTCTCTTTCGGTTTTGATATTGCTTAAAAAATTCTTATATTGTTCTGAAAATTCTAAAATTTTATTTTTTTCTTCTTCGTTTAAAGAAATCCAAGGGTTTTGTTTTCTCATTAAAGTTCCTCCTTATTTTTTTATTATAACAGGTTAGTAATCTATGGGAATTTATATAAAACAATTGATTTATCATTACCTTTTAAAGATAATGGTATAGCATAGGAGAGTATTTATGTACAGAGGTGATTTTTTTAAAGCTATTTCGTTGATGGCTACATTTCTCTTGCTTTTGATGGGTTGCGAGTCTAGGGATACAACGGAAGGAGATGGGAAGGGTGGGCATGTTCATATTGAGCCTTTAGAGTCCATGGATGATCATGCTTTGGGTCATGTATTGCATGCGATGGGAGTATCTGCTACTGGTGAGGAACGCTTGAGGGTAAAGCAAGCAGTTAAAGTTATGTATTTTGCAGGAGATAGCGAGGAGCTCAGGGAAGTAAGTTCAAGAACTGACGCTAATTTAACTGTTTATTCATACGAGAATGCCTATGCAGTGGAAACAAATATTGATGTTGTTGGGAGCAATCAAGATTCTCATATTTTTGTGGGAGTAAGTTCAGATATTAAGAAAATTATAGACATGAATTTGCATGGAGTTAAGAATGATCCTGCTAGGGAGTTTGTAAAGACTTTCAAAGGACTTAATATTTCTGACGGTAGAGTTGATATTGCTATTGATGAGAATGATAGCGATTCTAGGAATATATTATCTACTGTGAACTTCATAATCAGCAGTCTAGCAAAGACTATAGCATTGATGAATTAAATACTAAAGCTATTTTGAGTGTGTACTAAAGGTTAGGCCTTATGGTTAGTGAGGCCTAACCTTTACTCGTATTTACTACATTGGTTCCGGCTCGTGCCATAAGAACCCCTGTCCGTAGTCTATTCCAATTTCATTTATTTTTTTAAGTATTTCTTCATTTGATACAAATTCAGCTATTATTTTTATTCTTTTTGTATCAGCAATTTCCTTGATTGATTTTATTATCACAAGATCTGTTTGGCTTGAATTTATTACTTTAATAAAAGATCCATCTATTTTTATTATATCTATGGGTAATATTTTAATGTATGAAAGCGAAGTGTGGCCGCTTCCAAAGTCATCAAGTGCGAGTTTAATGCCAAAGCTTTTAAGTTCTTTAAAATAATTATTGACTAACTCAAAATTCTCTAAAATACCGGTTTCTGTTATCTCTAAGCATATGTTTTGAAGCGGGACGTGACTTGTAAGAAGTGTTTCTCTTAAGAACATTCTAAAATTTTTAGATTTAAGTGATTGTGGTGAAATGTTGATTGAGAAAATATGTATGCCATTTTTTGCCACAAAATTTGTATATTCTCTTAGGGCTTTAGTAACAACCAGTTGATCCACTTCAACAGTTAGATTGTACTTTTCTATTAAATTAAATACTGTGGCATTCGGAATAGGAGTACCCGTATGGTCAAAAAGTCTTGTTAGTATTTCGATTTTAGGTTTTAAGTTCTTTTTAAGGGGGGTTATTTTCTGATAGTAGAGAGTAAAAAAATCATTTTTTATTGCTTTCACTATATATTCAAAGATTTTATTTTGAGTTTTAATAAGCATTGTTTCCGGTAGTTCATCTTTGTACAAAATAGGAAGAGAATCTTTATATTCGGAAGATATTTTTGTTGCTATTTTTAATTTTGCAATTGTTGTCTTTATGTCTTCTTGCAAATTGGCCTCTATTATTCCTATATTGAATTTAAATATTATAAATCCTTGTTTTTTAAGTTCATAAGAGATGGTTTTTTTGATTTCTTCTGCAATTGCAATTAGTCTTCTCTCCCCACCACTTGTGGAGACAATAACTATTAAATTATTATCCTTCACCTGAAATATGTATTCTGAGTAGAATGACATTATTTTAGAGGTGATTTTTTTAAGTATCTTTAAATCTGTGCTTGATCTGTTTCCTTTATATTCATATTCTGTGTTTATGTGCAGGTCTAGGTCAAACAAATATGTATTCTTATAGGAGGATTCAATTTGATTTATTAAAAGATGTTCAAGCTCTTTGATGTTATATAAATCTGTTTTTATGTCAATAATTTCAAGATCCCTAGCATAATTTTTGGATTTTAAGTGAGATATATCCTTTATTGTTATTAACTTATCAATGTTATTTTGACCAATTGTGCTGATAAATAAATCCACGATTAGCTTTCTATTGTGCTTTGCGATTAAAAGGCAGTCAGTTATTAATATATTTCTGAGTTCAGGAATATCGCTTACATTATAACTTAAGTCTATTTTGTCTTCTTTTTCTAAATCTATGATGTTTATATCAGTTATTTTATTTGTTTTGCCTCCAATTTTTATTGGAAGTTCAATTTCTTTACTCCCTTTTTCATTAATATAGATAATATCATTTTCAATGTTTGTAATTATTACGATCTCTTTAATAAGTTCAGATAAGTTTAAGAAAAAATCAAGGTTTGCATTTTCATTGTCATGAAAAAGTTTTTTTTGATATATGAGACCGTGATTAAGGCTTAGTTCATTGATATCGTTCAATATTTCTATGTGGTTGAATTTATAACTTGTTTTTTCTTCAGGTCCATTGTTTATTATGATGGAATAGACTTTATTGATACTTTGTAAGTCATTTGCTATGTTGATTGAAAAATCTATTGGAGTCTTGTTGTTGTAAATAATAGCAAACTTAATATCATTTTGCCTAATAAACTCCCTAGGAATGCTTTTCCTAGATAAAGACACGCGTAGTAAGTTGAAAATAGCCCTAAGACTTGCAATCTCCTCGTCACTAATTTTTTCCCCAGAAATTGCGATTGCACTTGGACATGTACTCTTCATCTTATCTTTAAATAAACTTATAGTGATTTTGTTATAAATCTACGTTTTTGTAATTTATTTATTTAATTTTTCTGCTCGCCTCTTGGCCCATGAGAGCCAAATTATTCCTGATAATATTAAAACTAGCGAGAGTATTTGTCCCATTGATATGTTTAATAAAGAGAAGTCTAGCAGGCTTTCAGGTGTTCTGTAGGTGAAGATAAACCCTATTTCCTTGTCTGGTTCCCTTAAGTACTCGATTAAGAATCTAAAGAAACCATAAATAATGATGTATATTCCAAAAATAAATCCGTCATACTTTTTTATTTTTCTGAAAACAAACCATAGTAATAAAAATCCCACAGTTCCTTCAAAAAAACCTTCTATGAGTTGTGATGGAACCCTTGGTAGATTAATAAATAAATCATGGGGTGACAGTTCAAGCCCAACTGATTCTGCAAATTCTTTGACTCCCTTGTAACTTGTGCTGAAGGGCTCTGCGTTTGGGAATATTACTCCTCCTCTCATTGGTCTTCCATAAAGCTCTGCATTTGCAAAATTAGCAAGCCGCCCTAGTATGTATCCTGAGGAAAAGGCTATTGCTCCGTAGTCTGTTATCCTTATAAAGTATTTTCTCACGTTTGTGTTCTTAAGCTTGGTATTAATCGTTATCAATAGTGCAATGATTACTCCAAGAAATCCTCCGTGTATTGCCATGCCTCTAAAGCCCGTGAAATTCCAGTACTTGTCAAATGGTAAAAAGATTAACCAGGGATGTGTGTAGTAGATGCCACTTTTATCATAAATTAAGGTAGACGCCAGCCTGCCTCCGATTATCGCTCCCATAACGAGAGAGAACATCATTGTTTCATAATCACTTCTCTTAATGTCAATTCCGTCGACTTTTATTTGGTACCAAATAAATTTGTAGCAAATCATGATTATTACGATGTAGGAAAGACTATACCATGTGATCGGAACGCCTTTAATTATTTCAGGATGTAACCAATTGGGATAATTTATGTAATTGGGCATTTTTTCTCCTTAATCTTCTCTTAACTGTTTAAATAGCTTTTTTTTAAACATCATGTTTTGTTTTCTCAATGCTGAGATCTCTCTTTGTTGGGATTTTATTATATCAATAATTTCGTTATTGTCTACTGCTTTGTCTAGTAGCAATGATTCAAGATATTCAGACTTTTCCAAGTATTCATCTTGTGCTTCCTTTATTACAAAGTCATGGCTTTCGTACATATCTTCATCGCTTAAGAGCTCTGCATCATTTACCAGGCTTTCAAGCTCAATCAATTTACTTGCTATTTTTTTAATACTCCTAGAAGTTAAACTGGTAGGCTTATAGACTGTTATAGGTATTTTATGGTTTAGTGCTTTGTCAATAATTTCATCCTTATAAATCGAACCTATGCTTTGTAAATTTATATTCAGGTAATCTTTCGCAGATTTTAATATTTTTTCTGTTTTTTTGATGTCATCAGGTGCATTTAACATATTAAAAACTATGAAAGGACTAAATCGTGAGAATATCGACATAAACTTTTCGTAATTTTCAGGATCATAATTTTCTATTTTGAGTAGTAAATTGGGAATATATATTTTTTGTAAGTCATTAGAGTCTTTCCTTACTTCAGAGATTATTTTGTACCCTTCTGTTTCCTTTGTAAATATTTTTGATATAAGCCTAAAGATTGTATTTTTTAAGAATAAATAGGCATTCATTGTTGCCGTTACTGTTGGAATTGTTACTATGACCCCACGATTTGACATTAAGAAAAAGTCTACCGTATTAAACGTTGTGCCAGCACCAAGATCAATGATTAAATAATCATAAGTGAGCGATTTTAAGTTGTTAATTATCCTTCTCTTCTGAAAGTTAGCTATGTTGGCAAGTTCCGGAATGTCGGAATCTCCTGCAATAAAACTCAAATTTGCAATCCCAGATTCGATTATCATGTCCTTGAGGGGAATTTTTGTCTTAAGAAAAGTACCAATACTTCTCTTGGGGACAATATTTAGCATAGAATGCAGATTGGACCCTCCAAGATCAAGATCAACAAGCAGCACCTTTTTTGCTTCATTTGCAAGACAAATTGCTACATTAGTCGAAAAAAGAGATTTACCTACACCCCCTTTTCCACTAGCTACAGGAATAACAACCAAGCTCCTACTCCGTTATCCTATTCCTTACTTTTATTAAAACTAGAATCACTGAGTTAAATGTAGCGTAAATTATTATTATTCCTAAGAGATGGAAAAGTGATATTTGATATACGTATAAGCGAAGGCTATAGCCCAACACAAACAGCATAACACCCATTGCTATTTGAAAAATTTTTGTTGTAATAATCAAGTGGTGAAGAATTTTAAATTCTTCACGCAACAGGTAGTTTATTGTCATCAAAGCAAGGCATAACTCTGGGGAGAATATGATGAAGGACAGCATGAATTTAATAGAGGAGTTGTTGATAAATACTATTTTGTTGATAACTCCATAAAGCTCTGCTAGTACTAATAAGCTTTCAAATGCTTGCAGAGCAACAATGAAGCCTGTAATTTTTATTTTCAAAGCATTTGTCTTTAACATAATCTTAAAGTATTATATTATGAAGATAAAATCAAGTTTTGTTTGTGTAGGAATTAATTGAATGAAAAATAAATTTTTGGTGTTTGTATATTTTTTGTTAGCTTTCAGTATTAGCTCTTTAGTCATTGTAGAATCTATCTTTGCACAATCGGATTCTTCTGGAGGAAAATTATCTGCGTCAAGTTATGGTCATATGATGACAGAAGCTTTTGATTTTATTAAGAGAAATTATGTTGAACCTGTTGATGATGAGGCTGTTTTTGAAGGGGCTTTAAAGGGTATGTTTCAAGCGTTGGGTGATCCTTATTCTCAATATTTAACAAGGAAGGACTTAGAAGAAATATCAAAGACTACAGAGGGTAATTATGTTGGTATTGGTGTTACTATTACCAAAAAGGATGCTTCCAAGGGAGGGGATAATCTTGATCCTGGTCTTTCATATGTCAAGATTCTTACTCCTTTTGAGGAGGGTCCCGCGTATAGGGCTGGGATAAGGTCGGGTGATTACATTACGGCAGTTGATGGTAAGAGTGCTTCTTTAATGACAGTGGAACAAGTTGTTGAGCTTTTAAGGGGACAAGAGGGCACAAAGGTTAAGGTTTCTATCCTGAGAGGCAAGGATTTAAAATTGGAATTTGAACTTGTAAGGGAGAAATTGGATATACAGACTATCAAAAGTGATATTATTGGTAGAGATGTTGGCTATATTAGGATAGTAAGTTTTAATCCAAATACTAGCAGTTACTTCAGAAAAGCTTTGGAAAAACTTAAATCTCACAATATTAAATCTTTAATACTAGACTTAAGGCTTAATACGGGAGGCTTTCTTAAGGACGCGATAAAGATAGCCGATGATATTTTGATTGAGGGGATTATTGTCTCAACTAAGGCAAGAGACGCTAAAGCTCCCTTCGAATATAAGGCTAGCCCTGAGTATTTAGTGCCTTTGGACATGAAAATTGTTGCTTTGATTGATAAGCATTCAGCATCGGCATCTGAAGTTTTAGTGGGAGCTTTAAAAGATCATCAGAGAGCTTATGTTGTAGGTGAGAAGTCTTATGGTAAAGGAGTGATACAGAATGTGATTCCTTTCCATACTGGAGGATTTAAGATTACTAACTCGAAGTACTATACTCCTTCTGGACAAAGCATTCATAATGTTGGAATTAAACCTGATTTGGAGATCCTTTCGAAGGATTTTTCTGGAGAAGAAGTTGCGGTGTATAAGGAGATTTTTGATAAGGATCTGATAGGGCACTTTTTGAAGGATAGAAAGACTGTTACCGAAACTGAAATAGATAATTTTATTGATAATCTTGTTAAACAACATAAGAATTATAATATGGATAAGGATTTCCTAGGTCAGTATGTGCTTAATAGGTTTTATCAAGACACAAATCGGGAAGCACTAGTCTATAATCTACATTATGATAGGGCGTTAAGAGCTTCTTATGAGTATCTTACAAAGGAAACTAAAAATTAATTTGTGAAACAAATAGTCTTAAGTGGTGACTGTTTATCTGGAAATGATATCGTCATCAACGATATAAAAGTTTATCATCATCTCGTTGATGTAAGACGGGTTAAGATAGGGGATACGTTGAATGTTTTACTGAAGGGAGAAGGTGTAAGGCGCGCTAAGATTTTAAGCATAGATAATAGGATTATTAGGCTTTCTACTCTTAAAGTAGAGAAGGTAGAGAGGAGAGATTTCCAAATAAGTATGTTTATATCTAATCTTAAGAGTAGGAAATTGGATTTGTGTTTAAGGCAGGTTGTTGAGATTGGAGTAGATCAGATCAATATTGTTAATGCCGATAATTCCGTTTCTAGAATAGATGTTGATGATTTAAAGTTTAAAAGTTCAAGGTTTTCAAGAATAGTTGATGAGGCTTTAAAACAGAGTGGTAACGTACATGTTCCTACTATTAATTTTTATAAAAATTTTTTTAGCATTCCTTATTCATCTGCTGTTGATTATTACGTTGCTTACCGAGGAGGTGTTGTATTAAGCTGTGGGGATGGATTAGGTACTGCGAATAAAATTGGGATTTTGATAGGACCTGAGGGTTGTTTTTCAACGGCAGAAATTAATTTGTTTAAGGATTTGGATTTTAAATTTGTAAGGTTTAATACTCCAATTTTAAGATCAGATACAGCTATTGTTTATTCACTTATTTGTTTTAAATTGTTATTAGAGGGTAATGGTGGCTAATCTAAAAGATATATATTCAAAACCGGACAGGGTTTATTTTTGTGGAGTTCCTATAGATGTATTTAGGACTGGGGAGAAATTATCGAGTCGATTTGAGTACCTTTTATCTCATCCATATCATTCAATGGTGATTTTTGTTGATTTTAAGTCCTTGTTGAAATTTTTGATCTTTAAAAAATTTAGAAATCTTGTTAAGGCTTCTTCGCTTGTTTTCTCAAATTCTAGGTTGCTGAGAATTCTTTGTAAGTTTTTTAAAAAGGTTGATATTGGTTGTTATGATTCAAATTCAATTTTACTTGTCTTGATGAATATACTAGCAAATACATACAAAACATGCTATATTATCGATGAGGACAAGATGGTTTCTAAGAGAAATTTTTTGAGGCTAAAAGAGTCGCATAGGGAGATTAATTTTATCGGTTACTATGATTTGAAGGCTGTTAAGAGGAATAAGGAGATGTTTTTTGCAAATATTAACAAGCTTACTCCTAGCGTAATAATAAGTTTTTGTGGTGATGATTATCTTGAGGGTTTGTTTCATGTCAATAAGTTTGGCATTCGGACCAATCTGAGCGTATTTTTGTAATTATGATTTCTTTTGATTTAAACATTAGTGAAATTTTATTGTGCGAGGGAAAGAGTGTCTTTTGTATTAGACCAGGCTATCGTTTATCCGATGCAAGGAGTTGGTAAGATAAAGAATATTCAAAATAAGGAGTTTAATGGTGAATTCATTGATTACTATGAGATATACTTCCCATTCAATGAGATGACCTTTATGGTTCCGGTCTCTAGGGCTAGTGATCTTGGGATTAGGGCTTTGGTTAGCCGGGAAAAAATAGAGGAAGTCTTTAGTGTTATAAAGGATTTTGAAGGGCAGATAGATCAAAAGAAAATAAAAGATGGTAGTCATGATTTTTATAAGCAAAGTGATATATTAAATACTGCTAGGTTGTACAAATTCTTGTATACAAAGTCTATTCAGAAAGAGTTGCCTTTCTATGAGAAGAGAATTTTAAATGATTTTGAGTTAATTTTGGAGCATGAGATTAGTTTGGCCTTACAAATTAGTTTTGAAGAAGCTAAGCAGAAAATTAAAGATGTTTTGTCTATTGAAAAGTCTTAAAACGTTTATTTTCGATTAGGGATTTGTTATGTTTGGTGTTTTAAGATTTGTTTCTTTGTTGTCTTGTAGGTTTGTGTTCGTATTTTTTTTCTTGTCTTTTGTCTTTCTTTGTACCTTTTATTTGAAGTATAAATTTCTGTATGTAAATTTTTCTATTTTTAGTTACGAACTTTATCATGATGCTTATCTTTATGCTTTTCCTTTGGCTTTAGTTGTTACTTTTATGAGAATTTCTTATCCCTTCAGTGTAGATATTTTAAGGATATCTAGGAATTTGCGTTTATTCACTTTTGTTTTCATACTGGCGTTGTCTTATTTTGGATTTCAGGCATCTTATAACTTTCATACTACACTAGTAGAACTTAATCAGAAGAGCGACAGGATTATTAGGGATGGGATAGTGCATTTTTTTGATGATAAGTTGGTTTTATACAGTAAAGATGCTAAATCGTTTGGCTTTAAGGGATTTTTAAAGGTAGAGCATAAAGAAGATGGCGGTGAGGGTTTTAATGGATTTTCATATAGCCCTGACTTTCCTAGAACCGATATTATTTATTCTGAAAAAGATACATTTTTGCTGAAAAGAACATATAGTGAGCTGCTTAGCTATGTTTTTAATGATTTAGAAACTTTAAATGATTTTTTTCTATCTTCAGGGCATATTGCTTTCGTGTTTAACATATTTGGATTTGTTTTGCTTTTATTTTCATTTTCTTATATTTTCAACCTTATATTTTCAACCAGTTTTTCTCTGTTTCTTTATCCTATCTTTGTTATGTTGTTTTTTAAAGTTTATAGTCTTTATTCGGTTGAGTTTCCCAAGAATTTTGATTCGATTATGGGAAGGAGTGTAGTATCTGATTATGTTACTTTTGTTTTTTGCATTCTGACCTTCTTTTCTGTTTATCTATTTGGGTTTATTTTCGATTGTATTAAGGATAGTGAAGGATTTGATAGTAATTTGTAGAGTTTATGAAAAGAGAATTGTATGCTTTTGTAAGCAATTTTGTTATTTATCTGTTTTTGTTTATTTGTTTAATTTTTTGTTACTCGTACTTTTTGGGGCCAGATTATTTAGAGAAGCATGAATTAGCAGCCACATTTTTCGATACTGTTTTGAGTGTTCATCGTTATTTTAATGGTTTTTTTATTTTTTTTGTTTGTGTTTACTTTATTTTTTTAAGCAATTATGAGATAAGGAGTTATTTGAAAGAGGATAGGGGGTATTTCCTTAAAAGATTTTATCCATTTATACTTCTGTTTTTCATAATAGGGGTTGTTGTTTCGCTTATTTTTAACCTTATTCTACCTTATGCTATTACTCAAATAGGTGAATATAGATACAGTTATGAAAGGTACAATCTTTTGGAAAACCAGGCAGCTGAGATAGCAAACAAGGTGAAGAGTATAGATATAAATTTATCATCAAGCAAGGTTTTAGATGCAAATGATTTAATAGATGCCATGAAGAGGAAAAAAGGATATCTTGAGGATTTAATCAGAATTTATAACAAAATGAGACTTATTGATTTTGATAATGATGAACTTTCTACTAATTATTATTTAGTGAAATCGGAGTATAGTAGAATGCCTACTTATGATATTGATCTGGAAAAAATTAAAAAAACTATTAAGACATATCCGATTAGGAGACTTGCAAAAGAAGATTTTCAGGATATTGTTAATGAACTTATTAGTAAGGGTGATTATCCTACGGCTAATTATTTTGCTTATATAGGGTTTGCTTCTACTGGGGATGATGATCTTTCCGCTCTTCTAGATTTAACTTTTAAGGCTATTAATGAGAGTAAAAATATTGAGAGCGAAAAGGGACACTTAATTTTGGAAGAGAAACAGAAAAATTTTTTGTATTTTAACACAGAAAAATTCAGAGCTGCCTATTATGGGTTCTTGAGGCTGCATAAGTTATTCCCGAATGATAACGAAATTTTAGGGTATAAGAATAAATCTTTAGAAAAGCTTAGAAATGAGTACCTTTTCTTCGATGAGATTGAAAAATATTATGAACATCACGGGATAAATGATGTGTTGTTGTTTCAGTCTCACTTTGGGAGTCAAACCTATGATTATATTTATATGCAAAAGATTGTGAATGAAATCTCTTATGTAAAAATGGTTAAGAATTTTGAGCTTATTAGATTTAACAGATCGGGTGATGTTGTATTGCACATTAAAGTTCCATTTGCTACTCTTCGAGGCAATGAGGTTTATCAAAACGTATTGGATAAAGATAATGAGTACAGTAATGTTACTGCTACTAGAGTTATTGTGTCATCTGGGGACTTTGACTTAATCGGCCCTGGTATTATTAGCATCACTAAAGATGTTAATAATTTACATTTGTTCTCGAATTCTAGTAGTAATATGTTTTTGACTGTCCAGGGGCTTTTAAGCGCTTTTAATCAAGTTGAAATGCTTAATTTAAGATTGGCAAGTGTTTTTTCTTTCAGTCTTTTGTTATTAGTAAACCCTGTTTTATTGGTTTTATGGGGGACACTATTTATTGTTGTGTCTTCTAGGGTAAATTTTAAGGTAGGCTCGAAGTTTGTAATATCTTTAGTATGCTTAATGATATCTGTGTTTTCAGTTATGGTTTCAATCTTTGTAAATTATTTGTTATTTATTTTAATAGCCGTCTTTATCCAAGTATTTGCTAACATTTACGTGCCCTTTATTCTTGTTCTTTTTCTCCTATTAATTTTTACATCTTATTTAATACGATTTAACTATAGGGAATCGTAATTTCTAATTTGGGTTTTTAGTTATTGATGATAAGAATAATTCATTGACTACTTGGGTTTCCTTTTCTGTCTGTTTTTTGTTGGGTATATATAAGGTTTGATCTATGTAGTTTTCGTCAAAAATAGGATGAGGATTTTCTTTTTTGAAATTTAGTTGCAAATTTAAGCTTTTATAAGGTGTAAATCCATCCACAAAGCCGAAATATTCATTAAATTTATTCCTATCCTTAAGTTCAATTAGTTTTTTTTGTCTTTCTTTATCTAGTATCCAGATTACAAATCTTTCTGTAGCTTGTGATAACTCCTGAACCCCCATAAAGCTTATATTGGATATCATTAATTTTTTATTTTGGTCTGTTAAGTATGAAAAATTAATTTTGTTTCTGATGTCTTTATTTAATCCTTTGTAATACGATAAATCAGTTAGGCCTGCTATTAAAAGTGTATTCTTTTCAAGTAGTATATTTTCTAATTTCAGATATTGGTATTTCTCTGCAAATTTTTTTTGAAATTTAAGTTCATTTACATCCAGAAATGATTTAAAATATTCCGTTATGTTTAGCATTTTTTTCTCATCATATTTCGGATTCTTATTTAGGAAGTTAAAATTTACTTTGTTTATCCTAGATATTATGTAGAAAAGATTTTCAGAAATGTAAGGAGAAATGAAGAATTTTTTTTCCCTTTGAAAGAGTTTGTACATTGTTTTAATCTTCTGTGCATCAATGTACTTTCCTATATTGTATTCGTTTTTATGTATCAAGATTGGAAAGTTAAAACCCAAGGGAATAATTCTATGGGTGAACTTCTCAGATATCTTATTTAGCACTGGATAATCTGGGTAATAATATTTTTGGATGTTTTTAAAATTTTTAATTATGTCGACATTATCTATGGTTTTTGATATGACTATTTGAGCATTTTCTTTGTTAATTATTTGCGTATTAATGTATTCCCTGTATTTAACGATAAGATTTGCTTTATTTTCTATATTGAATTGGGATACATAAAACGGAACAATTTTGCTGTCGGTTATCAGGACTACACTACCGTTTGTTGAACAGCTAAGCATTAAAGCAAAAGCTACGATTAAAATTGGGGGCTTTATGTACATAAAAATTATTTAACTATATCTCCTTTTATTTTACAATAAATTATGTATAATTTTGATAGCATTGGTGGTTAAAAGAACGTTTGGTTCTGTGTCCAGTTTTATCGGGGAGATTGGTAAGTTTGGGTTTGTTTGATTTTTTGTTTTCTATTTTTAATAAGGAGCTCACTCCTGAACAGTTGAGGCATAAAAGGATTAGAGAGTTGAAGAGTAATCTGGATAAGGTGGGCAATTTTTTTAATGCTTCAAAAATACAAGCCTTGCCTCAGTTTGCTAAATTTATTTATAATCTTTACAGGACATTTGCTCCTTTAAAGCTTTTTGTACAAAGGTATCGAAATTCAAACAAAATAATTCATTTCGTTGTTGAACGTTATCTGGTTGAAAGCCAGAGGAAGGCTTTGGATTATATTTACTCTTTTTCTGCAGGCGATATGACCAATTTTACGGCTGATGTGCCTAAAAATTTGAATAATAGTTTAGAGTATCTATTTAAGAACGTAACGCATGAGCAAATTAGATTAATAGATGAGACTTGTGGAGCTTTGTATGTCTTTTTTGATTTAGTTTTATACCCGTATCATTCAATTATTAAAAATTTTGATAGTTTGTTTCCAGAGGACGATTTTGTTTATAGGCCTAGATTTAATGCGGTTGGCTGTGGTTTGATTCTTGATGAGATTAAAGATTTTTTAGAGATCATGTATTCCATTGTAGATTCCTCTGTATGGAAGAATCTGTACGATATTCTTTCAGGGGTATATGGAGATAAGGAAAATTTCCCTCTTAAACCAAACGTGTGGCTTAAGACAATATCTTCAATTATTGAAATAAACAAGAATAAGGAAATTTTGTATCTTGTAAGGTATGTTAGTGGGGATCCTGACTATTTTCCTATATCTAATGGAAAGAAACCAAGGCCCATGGCTAAGGCATTTTTCAATGATCTTTCAAAACATGTTGCAAATGAAATAGAAAAAATTAAGGTTTTGCAAAAGAACAGTAAATCTAGAATTTTGGCTGAAAAATTGTTTCCTGCGGGTACAATTTTGCATTTAGATAATTACAATGAAAAGATGAATACTAAGATCACATCCAAAATTTTGAGCACTCCCGGATATGTTTATTATGAGTTGTTGGGCTATTTGAAGACTTATGTGATCAATTTTGTTAAAAAAGAGCTCAATGATATCGTTAATATTCTTATCATTAAGGGGCAGTGGAAAGATATGGAGATTTCAAGGAATATGTCTAATGATATGCATTCTTTAATTAATACTTATTCAAGTCTTATTGATTTTGATAACAATCTTGGTGAGCAAGGCAACTATGGTAATAGAATCAAGGCTCTATTACACAGAGCCTCTGTTGGAGATAAATCATCGGAAAAGTTGTTAATAAGTATAGTTGCAGATATTAATAAGAAGGCTTTTGTGTTATTAAATGAGTATTATTCAGTAATTTATTCTATGGAACATAGGTTGAGGGATTGTTTAGAAGATTATGTTAAACCTTCTTCGGAAAGAGAGTTGATTTACAACTGGAAGGAGCTTGATGTTGATCTTATAAAAACGTATGGAAATAATTTAAACTTTGGTAGTATAATTAAGAATATAATGGGTAGTTTGGGTTTATTTTTAAAATTAATGAATTTGTATTTAGAAAAGAAACAAGCAGTTTAGGAGTTTTGGATGGGCAGAGAGTGTGAGATAACAGGAAAGGGTACTTTGTTTGGGAATAACGTACCGAGGAAGGGGCTTGCTAAGAGAAAGGGAGGGGCTGGCCAGCATATTGGTGTTAAGACTAGAAGAACTTTTAAGGTGAACTTAATTAACAAGAAGTTTTTTGTTCCTGAGTTGGGAAGAAGAGTTAGTATTAGAGTTTCTGCTGATGCTTTAAGAAGTATCTCAAAGGTTGGCCTTGATGTTTTTTTGAAGAAAAATTGTAAAAAACTGAGAGACTTTGTTTAGGATTTTTAGTTTATTAGTATGTTTTCTATTATTAAATGTTCATTGCCGACGCGGACGAGTTCTCTTTGTGTGAACTCAAATTTTTGGAAAAGCTCGTAGGCTATCATGATCGCGTTTATGTTTTCGGGTAGTATTTTGTGTGCGTTGTAGTGTTCTAGGATAAGAGAAGAATTTGGATTATTTGCAAGTAGGAGCTCTTTTAGTGTTGATGCGAGCTTAATGGCCTTGTTCTGGTTTGTGGAATGTGAAGTAAAGTAGGAAAGAAAAATGAAAGAATTTTCTTCTTCCTTTGTAAATACACTTAAAAATTCACAGAATGCTTTCAGGGCCTTGTAGCTAAGTTTGCCCAGCATAATGGGAATGATCTTTATTTCTTTTGTTATATCTTTGATAAAGTTTAACACGATTTCAATTTTATGGTCGTTTTCTATTATTTTGTCCTCGGTATTTGTAAATTCAAGGTTTTGAATCGGTTTCATTATATCCATATTTACTTCGATTTTTGAGTTGAATATATTCCAAGCCTTGTGAGTTGAAATGTTGATCTTTGCATTTTCTTTTGTTTGTGAGAATATAAAAACATTTCTTGTATTCTTGGCTATTATTTTCAGGAACAAGTGGTCATTTCTTAAGAAAAACTCATAACCTCCATAACTAACCAGAAGTGCTTTATGAGTTTTTCTTTTGTGTAAGTTTAGTGAATCTGGGCTGAACCTGTTGTTTGAGTAAAAAATGTTATTAACTAAACTGTCTCTTATTTTGTTTATATGTTTCGTCCCTTAATCGCGTCTTCTACTGTATTTATTTCCATAAATTCCGTACCTTTGCTAGCATCTCTGTTTGGGTTTCCGGATATAATAACCACAGTGTCTGAGTCCTCAACTATTCCTTGTGTTTTTAGTAGCTCAAGAGAAGTTACTACAAACTCAGTTGTTCTTCTAAAGCTATTATCAACAAGATTGGAATAAACTCCGTAAGAAAGGGAGAGCTCTCTTGCAATCCTTTCATTGCTTGTTGTAATAAACAAAGGAACACTTGCTCTATATGTAGCCATTACTCTTGCAGTTCTGCCCTTTAATGAGTCAACGATAATAGCTTTTACGGGCATTATCTTTGTTGAGTCAATTGCACATTTAATAATGTAATTTCTAATGATTCTTTTGCTACAGAAGATTTCATCCCTAAATAATGTTTTTTCTCTATGTTTTTCAACCTCTCTAGCGACTCTAGTCATCATCTTAACAGCCTCAACTGGATATTTCCCGTAAGCTGTTTCACCAGACAACATGATAGCATCCGTTCCGTTTAAAATAGCATTAGCAACATCAGAAACCTCAGCTCTTGTGGGTCTTGGATTTTCAATCATTGAGTGAAGCATTTGTGTTGCAGTAATCACGGGTACTCCATACTTAATGCAAGTTTGAGTTATTTTAATTTGTGCCAAGGGAACATCTTCAGCAGGTATTTCAACTCCCATGTCTCCCCTTGCTACCATGATTCCATAGGAAGCTTTTACAATTTCTTCAATATTGTCAATCCCTTCTTGATTTTCAACCTTGGAAATAATTTTTACATCAGGGTTTCCAGCGGTATTTAATATATCCTTAACGTCTTGAATATCCTTTTCATGCCTTACAAATGAATGAGCAATAAAATCAATATTGTGTTTTGCTGCAAGCTCAATAAAACCCTTATCCTTTTCAGTTACAGATTGTAGCTTAAGTGGAACCCCTGGCGTATTGATTGATTTTTTATTTTTAATTTGTCCGTCGTTTTTAACCTCGCAAATCAATCTGTCTGCTAGTTTTTCAATGACAATCATTTCAAGCTCTCCGTCATCGATAAGAACCCTAGAGCCATTTGGAACTTCATTAACAAAGTTGTCGTAATTAGTTTGAAATGAGTTAGGACTGTTAAAAGGCAATGTTGAAATTATTATCTTGTCTCCCATTTTAACGGAAATAGGGGTTTCAATGTTTGCCGTTCTAACTTCTGGCCCTTTTGTGTCAATCATTAGTGCTATTTTATTTGAAACTTGTCTGACATTGTTAATGACTTTCAGAGCATCTTCATGAGATTGATGAGCGGTATTAAGTCTTATTACATTAACACCTGCCTCATATAAATCTCTTATGTGCGTTGGGTCGCATCTAAGGTCAGATATTGTTGCTACTATTTTTGTTAATTTTTTTATCATTTGGTTGTCCCTCCACTATTCAAATTCTATGCTTTTTAAGATTCAATGACAAGATTTTCAATCACTTGCTGTTTTATTTTAAATTTAATTTGAAATAAAACAGCCTCAATTTTTATTTTTAAGTTTATTGAGTATTCCAAGATCTAGTTTAATGCTTAAATTTTTCTCTTTATTGGGTATCACAAGTCCCTTTTTCTCCCCCTTAACTCTTCTTAAATTTTTAACATTAGTGTAATAAAGGTCAGCTTGTCCCGATTTTCTTGCAGCTTTCGTATAAAAAACGCATAAATTGCCGGCGGCGAGTAAAACCTCAAGAGGAGGAGTTTTGTTTTTTTTATTTCTAATAAAAACATAAGCACCAGGATAATCTCTTGTGTGCAACCAATAGTCGTTACCCTTTGCCCAATCCCTTAAGAGATCGTCGTTTTCTTTTGCATTTCTTCCTACAACGATTTCAAATTCGAGAGAAATGAAATGAACACCGATGGGAGGCCTTTTTAAGGGGGTTTGCTTCTTAATTCTTCTTTCTAAGCAAACTAAATCTTTTCCATCTAAACAGGTTTTCCTTGATATTAATTCGTCATATTGTTCTCTTGCACTTTTTAATTGTTCTCCTATGAGGTTTGAGGAGTTTTTACTTTTTTTGTATTCTTTAAAGTATTTAAGGGCATTGTCTTTAGGTAGTAATCTTTTGTCCAGCTTGATTGTAATTTCTTTCCCATTGATGTTTTTGACAATAATTTTATCCATTCCTTTCTTTATCTTGTTAATGTTTGCTAGAATTGCTTCGCCTTTTTCTCTTATAGATTCAATTACTTTAATCGAGTTTATTTGTGTTTCCAAAGACTGTATTCTTTTTTCTAAGTTTATTTTTTCTTTCTCATATTTTTTTCTAAGTAGTTCTGCATCGAATTTTTCAGTCTCTTTTGTTTCTATTTCATCATAGTAGTTTTCAATAAATTCAGAGTAAGAAAATTGGCTATTATAGCCATCCTTTAGTTTGACCTCTCTTTTTTGAACCGCACTATTGTTTGCAATAATTTCTTGTATTTTTGTAAAAATTTCTCCTGTAATCTCATTTGATTTTGGCCTTCTGTAAAATGTATCAAGAATTTTAAAGTTTGTGTCTGTCACGATTATGTTAGGAGAGGATGGCCATAATTTTATGAAAACAAATGTTATTATTTCATCTTTTACCACTTTAATAGAGATTATTCTTTCATTGTTTATCTGGCAAGCCTCAAATAATTTTCCATTTTGAGTCTTTGATTTTAAGAATTCAAAAAATCTTAAAGGAGGTTTAATGTTGTCAAATTTTTTACTTGTTCTGTGTATTCTGGTGGTTTTTGGATTCAATGAGATTAATATACTGAAGTTTTTTTCATTTATTTCCTTATTGTAGAGCTCTAAAATTAGAGTTTTGTAGTTGGGTTGCTTTATTTTTCTTAAAAATGAATTTTTTAAAGGAAGTTCCTTAAGTAGTGCATCGATTTCACTGTAGTTTAATGACATCCTCTTCCCTTTAATCTTTTACTAAATTGTGTTTATTATTAGCATACAAAATGTTATATTTGTGAATAATAACTTATTGTTTTAATAAATTATATTATAGGATGTTATGCATGGATTGTGTAATATATTTTTCTATTAAATTTGGCTTAATGTGATGAGGATTTTGTAATGAAGAGAATAATGCTAATGCTGGTTGTGTGTCCGTATGTTGCTTTCGCACAGGTGTCTGCTAATCAATATTTTGAGAATATTTATTCAAAATATCAAAGTGTAGAAGATATGCAGGGCAAGATTAATCTTAATATAAAGGGCTTAAAGCAAACGGGTACTCTGTTATATAAGTTCCCAGACAAATTTGTTGTTAATCTAGATTCGAATAATCAAGTTTTTGTAAGTGATGGAGAGCTTTTAACAGTTTATGTTCCCTCTCTTGGGACTTCTTTTAGGCAACAATTAACAAGGGGGAAGTCGGGAGGAGGTTTTATGAGTGTTTTGGGTGCTGAATACAGTGTATCTTACACTAATTCTCCCAATTTAGAGCCTCTTGATGAATCTGGAGGGAGCGCGGAGAGTTTTATAAAATTGACTTTTTCAAGGCGCCTTTATAAGGGGGCTGCTACGATTGATTCTTTTATGATTGCCTTTACAGAGAGTGGTGCGATTAGAAGGATTATTGCTTATCCTACGGGAGGTGGACGAGAAATCGTTATTGATCTTTTGGCTGTGAAATTTAATGTTGGAATCCCCGAGAGTAAATTTAAGTATGATCCGCCCAAAACTTCAAACAAAGTAGATAATTTTTTGTATGATGTTAAGAAAGCTTGAGGTGTTAGGCTATGGAAGAAAATGATTTTGTTAAGTTTGGGGATCTTTTAAAAAAAGCTAGGGGCGATAGGGGGTTGGCTCTTGAGATTATATCCGATGAGATTAAGATTTCTGTTAAGTATCTTAAAGCTCTTGAGGACTCCAATATTGAATTATTTCCAAATGAAGTCTTGGCTGTGGGCTTTTTAAGGACATATAGTGAATATTTAGATATTGATGTTTGGTATATTTCATCTCTTTTCAAGGAGTATAAAAAAAGGATTAATGACAGTTATATTGGCATTAAAACTGAAAATAAAAATGTTAGTTCAAAATTTACGGGTGAAGGCAATCTTTCTAGTAAAAGTGTGGATATTTCTAACATAGATTCTTCTACAGTGATTAAAATATTGGTGGGATTGGTTGGCCTTGTTTTGCTCATATTTTTTATTTTCAATTTTAGTGAAATTAATGCTTATTTAAAAACAATATTTAGGACGAACCATATTGCAAGGAAATCTCCTGCAGTTCATGAGATTCTTTTTGATAGAGAAAATTTTTGGAATGCTTCGCTTGCAGACGGTGATTTTTTATCTTTGATTTACGGAGATACTGTTGCAAAGTATAAAGTCTCTTTTAATAATGATGATTTGGTTATTACAGATGAGGTTGATAATAGGAGCAATATTTTCAGGCTAGGTAAATCTCTGGAGATAGATTTTAATGATGATATAAGAGTGAGGATGATTTATGAGAACTATTCTCATGACAGAGTTAGGAAGGCTCATGTAAGCTTGGAGTCCTTTATTTTAAATGTTGAGTATGTATCTGAAACCAGTCTTTCTAGTAGATTTGAAATTCTAGACTGGGGGTTTGAGGTCAATGGACCTAAGAGCAGGGTGGTTAGTGAGTATCCTACTCTGTATTCTTCCCAAAATATTGTAAATGTTAATTTAGTGATCCGCTTTTTAAATGATACATTTCTCAGGTACGCTGATGAGAGTAATCTTTCAGGGAAATCTTTACTTGTGGTTAGAGATGATATGCTTAACTTGAGCTTTAAAAAATCATTGATATTGTTTTTGTCAAGGATTTCTGATACTAATATTGCTATTCAGGGTAAAGATATTACTTCGATCTTAAAAGGGTATGAAAAAGAACTAATGGCAGTTCAATTTTTTTGGTTAAAAACCCCCGTGGGATTTGATCTTAAGGTTTCTGAAGTTTATTGATGGATAGGGTAGAAGAGTTTCTTCTTAGTTTAAATTCTTATCAGAGGGAAATCATTCTAGATAATACTAGAAGTCCTATTCTTGTTTTAGCAGGACCGGGCAGCGGGAAAACGAGGGTTATAACAGCCAAAATAGCTTATTTGATAAAAGAGCTGGGGTTGCGGCCAGATGAAATACTTGCTTTGACATTTACAAATAAAGTTGCAAGGGAGATGAATGCAAGAATAAATCAACTTTTTGATTTTAATAAGTCTTTACATATTCAAACGTTTCACTCTTTTGGTGCTTGGCTTTTAAGAATTTACTTTAAAGAATTTGACAAAAATTATGATTCAAATTTTACAATTTGGGATACTAGTGATGTTGTTCGGTTTGTTAAGCAAATTGGACTTGCACCTACCATTGATCTTGCAAAGCAAGTTTCGTCTTTAATACTTAAGGAGAAAGAAAGTGGATTTATGCATGATTATTTTGGTGTTGAGGAGAAGATTTACAAAGATATTAAGACTTATGAGCAAGAAAAAGCTAGGAATAATGCTTTTGATTTTTCTGATCTTATTCTTAAGCCTGCTTTAATGTTAAAGGATTCTGAGGATATAAAGAGACGGGTACAGAGAAGATTTAGGGCCATCCTTGTGGATGAGTATCAGGATACTAATTATGCGCAGTTTTTATTTTTAAAAGAGCTTTACGAGCAAAGTATGCATTTTATGGTAGTGGGGGATGAAGACCAGTCTATATATTCTTTTAGGGGCGCTAGAGTTGAGAATATTCTTGAGTTTGAAAAGACATTCAGGGGAGTATCTAGGTATTATTTGGTGCAAAATTATCGCTCTACCTTAAGTATTGTTAATGTTGCTAACAAGGTTATTGCAAAGAATAAGAATCGATACGAAAAAGTGATAATTACAAAGAACAGTATAGGCAAGAAGATGAAATTTTTCGTATTTCAAAATCCTACGGAAGAGGCTGAGTATTTTTCTAATTTTCTTGTTAAGGAAAGAGTTGATACGGCAATTCTTTACAGATTTAATTATCAATCTTTTCAGTTTGAAAAATCTTTCTTAAAGAGGGATATTCCATATAAAGTGTTAGGGTCAATTAGATTTTATGAGAGGGAAGAAGTTAAGGATGTAATTTCTCTTCTTAGGCTTTTTGTAAATAGAAAGGATAAGGTGTCTTTCTTAAGGGTAATCAATAAGCCTGCTAGGGGGATTGGAAAGACTACTACGGATAAAATAGTAGGAGTGCTAAATGATAGCGGTATTGATCTTGATTTAATTCTTGCAAGTAGGAGAGTTGCTGGAGCTCTTAAGGGAAAGGTAAGTGAAACTCTTATTTCTTTTTTAAGCATTTATGATACATTAGTCAAAAGAATTGAGGGTAATGTTTATGTGAACTTATCTGCTTTTATTAAAGATGTTGTAATTAAGTTCGGACTTTGGGATTATTATCAAAGATTTGATAAGGATGAGAAATCTAGAAATATTGATGAGCTTATTGGGAGTGGGGTTGAATATTCAGGTAGTTTCGAAGGACTTGTAATGTTTTTAGAAAATTCATCCCTTTCTCCTTTGATGCATGGTGATTTCAATTCTGGTGTACTTCTATCTTCGATTCATGGAGTTAAGGGTCTTGAGTTTGACAGAGTAATAATATCTGGGCTGGAGAAGGGGTTATTGCCTGCTGAAATTGAAGAATTGACGGAAGAAAGATTAGAGGAGGAGAGAAGGCTTTTTTATGTTGCTCTTACTAGGGCCAGGTTTGAGCTTATTATTACGTTTAGTTTACAGAGATTCTTTGGAGGCATGACAAGAAGTACTGCTATTTCGGCCTTTTTTCAAGATATTGACAAGGATTGTTACGATGTTATTTTTGTTCCAGAATATTTAAGAGACAATTTTAGGTACTTTTTTTCAAAGAGCAATGACAAGAGCTTTAATATTGGAGATTATATAACTTATAATGGAGAAAAAGGGGTGATTGTGGATAGGTGGTACCAGGGCGGTGAGCAGTTTATGAAGATTAATCTGAGAAGTGGAAAGAAGGCAATTTTAAGTTCAGCCTATATTAAAGGACTTTCTAAAGTTTAGAGGTGGCATTTGAAAGACATTCATTTGGAAAATAGTCTAAAGTTGAGTCTGTTGAGCTTGAGTGAAAATGAAGAGCAGAAGTTTGTTGAGAAGTTTGAAAAAGTAATTGGTATGCTGAATAGGATTTCTGGGTTTGATGTAGGGGATGATTTTAAACAGAAGATATGTGAATTGTCGGATTTAAGGGAAGATGAGGTTTTGCCTTCTTTAAAGATTGAGTCTATTAAAAATTTTAGTAATTTATTTCTGGATGGATACTTCCCATCTCCTAAGGTACTTGAATAGGGGCATTGCTTTGAATTTAAGAGATATGAGTTTAATAAAGATTAAAGAATTGGTGTTGAGGCGTGAAGTTAGTATCTGTGATGTTGTTCTTTATTATAAGGAGCAATATGAGGCAAATAAAGATATTAATGGATATATTGAATTTTTTGGCGATTCTTTAGAGTTAGCAAAAAAATATGATCTCCTTTTAAGGAAAGGAGAGGTGCAAAATTTACCTTTGATTGGAATGCCTATTGCTGTTAAGGATAATATTGCAATTAAAGATAAGGGGTTAACCTGTGCCTCCGAGATTTTACAGGGTTATGTATCTCCTTACGATGCGACGGTTGTTAAAAGATTAAGAGATAATGGTGCGATTTTGATTGGTAGGACTAATATGGATGAGTTTGCGATGGGTTCTTCTTGTGAATTTTCTTACTATGGAGCTACTCTTAATCCTTTAAATAAGGAGTATGTTGTTGGGGGTAGCTCCGGTGGTTCTGGTGCAGTTGTTGCGGGTAGGCAGGCTCCTTTTTCGCTTGGTAGCGATACTGGAGGATCTGTTAGGCTACCAGCTTCTTTTGTGGGAGTCATTGGCTTTAAACCTTCTTATGGGGGTCTGTCCCGTTATGGACTTGTTTCTTACGCATCTTCTCTTGATCAGATAGGTTTTTTTTCTAATTGCATTGATGATGCAGCTTTAATATTAAGACATACCTGTGGGGTTGATAAAATGGATGCTACTAGTGTAGATATTTTGACAAATCCTTATCCGTTGTTAAATAGGTCTTTGAAGGGTATCAAGGTGGCTACAATTAAGGAGCTTAGTGAAGATTTAATGGACAGTGGTATTGCATGTGAGTTCTCTAAATTTAAGTCTGATCTTTTAAGCGAAGGGGTTGAAGTGCACGATGTCTCAATAGGTGAGATTTCTTATGTACTTTCTCTTTATTATTCAATATCTCCGGTAGAGGCTGCGTCTAATCTTGCTCGCTATACTGGACTTCGTTATGGAAAAATGATAAAGGATGATTTAACTTTAAGTGATTTTTATTTCAAACACAGAAGTTCCCTCTTTAGTGAAGAAGTAAAAAGACGGATTGTTCTTGGTAATTATTTATTGTCAGAGGGTTATGATTTAAAGTATTATGCAAAGGCCTGTCGAGTTATTGAAAGTGTGATAATTCCGAAATTTAATGAGCTTTTTAGTAAGCTTGACTACATTATTACGCCTACCAGCTTTGTGAAGCCTTTTAAAATTGGTGAGGTATGTGATGATCCTGTAAAAATGTATTATTCTGATATGTGTACTGTGATTGCCAATCTGATTGGTTCTCCTGCAATTTCCATTCCCTTTGCGAAAGATGAAAAAGGATTGCCCATTGGTATGCAGATAATTGGGCAAGCTAGAAGAGATTTTGAACTTTTAAATTTTTCAAAAAATATAATGGAGGAATTGGGATTGGATGGTATATAGATTGCTTATTGGGCTAGAAGTTCATGTGCAGTTGGGGCTTAAAACGAAAGCTTTTTGCGGGTGTAGGAATGATTTTGGTGGAATTCCGAATTCTCGCACCTGTCCGACGTGTCTTGGGCTACCTGGGGCGTTACCTACGGTTAATAAGGAGCTAATTAGTAGTGCAGTTTTGGCTGGGCATGCTACAGGCTCTAGAATCAAAAATATTGTCAAGTTTGATAGGAAGCATTATTCTTACCCTGATTTACCCAAGGGATATCAAATATCTCAAAATGACGAGCCCATTTGTGAGAATGGATTTATTTTTATTGAAGATTCTTCAGGTTTGAAAAAAATTAAGATCGATAGAATACATATGGAAGAAGATTCTGGGAAGAGTTTACATTTGCTTGAAAGTGATAGTAGGAGTTATCTTGATTTTAATCGTTCAGGTGCTCCTTTGTTAGAAATTGTCTCTGCTCCAGATATTAACAGCAGAGATGAGGCTGTAGCTTATTTAAATTCTTTAAGGGAGATTTTTAGATATCTTGATCTATCCGATTGTAATATGGAGAATGGCTCTTTTCGTTGTGATGTTAATATTAATTTACTCATCGATGAAGGTGGTATTGAATATAGAACTCCAATAGCTGAGATAAAAAATTTAAATTCTTTCAAGTCGGTAAGATTGGCGATTGATTATGAAGAGAAGAGGCAAAAAGAGGAATGGATTTTAAATAAGAAGACCCTTAAGGATGAGGGTAAGCATACAAGAGGGTTTGACGATAAGAGAGGTATTACAGTACTTCAGAGAAGCAAAGAGACAATGGAGGACTATAGATATATTAAGGATCCTGATTTGCCTTTAATTAGACTAGGTGATGATTATATTGAAAGCATAAAGATTAGTAGAATGGTTGAGTTACCCTTTGATGCAAGAATTAGATTGAGGAAGGAGTATGGTCTGAGTGATTTTGATGTTATTACCTTAACTTCTGATAAGAATTTAGTTAAATATTTTGAAGATGCTGCTTTGGGCGTAAGCGATCCTAAAAGGGTGGCTAATTGGATATTGTCTGAGGTATTGAGTGCGCTTAATGAGAGAGAAATCAATATACTTCAGTTCAGTGTGCCCCCGTCATATATTGGAGAACTTGTTGAACTTATCGTTAGTAAGAGGGTAAGCGGGAGGATTGCTAAGGAAGTTTTTGTTGAAATGCTTGCTACTAATGCTTCTCCTTCTTTAATTGTTAGTGAAAAAAATTTAGAACAGATAAGTGATAAACCTTTGATTGAATCGGTTGTGATTGAAGTTTTAAATGAGAATGTTAAGTCAATTGAGCTTTATAGAAAGGGCAAGAGCCATGCGTTGAAATTTATGATGGGACAAATTATGAAGAAAACTTCTGGAAAGGTTGATCCCGTGCTTGCAAATGAAATTTTAATGGATAAATTAAAGGATGTGTAGTGAGTCTTTAATAAGTTGCTTGCCGATTGTTAAAAGAGCAAGGTTTTTTTATCTTTACGATATTAAGGGTAATAGGTATTTGGATTTATATTTAAATGGAGGTGGTAGTTTTTTAGGTCATAGGGTTCAAGGTTTAAATCTTGTTCTTAAACAAACCTTTTCAAGGGGTCTTACGGCTTCTTATCCTTCCATATTTAGAAAACAATTTGAAAATGTTTTTTTTTCTTTTTTTAAAGAAGCGGGTTGTGTGCGTGTTTTTAAATTTGAAAGAGATGCTAGGGATTTTTTATTATCTTTAACGGGGCAGTGTTATTTTAGTAATCCTTGGGAGGAAAATCAGGGCATATATGAATTTAAGATCGGATTTAATAATTTTAGGTATCCTATGCTTGTAAATATTCCAATGCCTAGTTGCATGTCTATTAGTATTGTTATCGTAGATAATTTATCTAGAAAAATGGAATTCAGAAATAGCTTTGATGCTCTAACTTTAGCGGTTGCCAGGCAGATGCTTGCTAGGATTATGTCATATGAAGGAAGCGAGAAGGTTGATTTTGGTATTTTTGCTACTCCTATGTTTAGAATAATGAACAGATATATGTTCCCTCTTTATAAATCTGAGCATCATGTTGAAGTTTTTAACGAATTTTTAAATAATGGGTATTTAATTAATCCTATCTTTAACAGCCCATCGTTTGTCCCTTTAAAGTTTTCTAAAGGGGATTTAGAGGGGTTTCGAAAGGTTTCTTTTAATCTACAGGATAGATTGGGCTGTTAATATTGACAGGTTGGCTTACAAATAGTAGACTTGAGAGGCATGATTTTGTAGAATATTGAGTGAGGACTGTAGTTACTATGAATAGGATAACTGAGAACAAGACAATATGGGTTAAGCCAAAGTTTGTGGAGAAGAAGTGGTGTGTCATTGATGCTACTGGGAAGGTGCTTGGTAGGGTTGCTACGGAAGCGGTTAGGATTTTGCGGGGAAAACATAAGGCTTATTATGCTCCCCATCAGGATTTGGGTGATAATGTTATAATTGTTAACGCTTCAAAGATTAGACTTACGGGTAGGAAGTATACTCAGAAAATTTATTATAGACATTCAAGGTACCCGGGGGGCCTTTATTCTGATACTTTTAGAACATTGGTTGAGAGGAAGCCAACGGCTCCTCTTGAAATAGCTATTAAGGGTATGTTACCGAAGGGTCCTTTGGGGCGTGATCTTTTTAGAAATCTTAGAGTTTTTGCTGGGTCTGAGCATAATCTTAAGGCGCAGAACCCTTGTAAATTAGAATTGGATTAAGAGGGGAAAAATGACAAAGGTGGATGCTAAGGGCATTAATTTGGCGATGGGTACGGGAAGGCGTAAGACTTCTGTTGCTAGGGTTTATATTAGAGAGGGTAAAGGCGAGGTTAGGATTAATGGAAGGGGTTTGGAGGCTTATGTGCAACTTGAAAATCTGAGGACCCTTGCTTTAGCTCCGTTGGTTTTAACGAATACTCTTGGGAGATATGATGTTTATGTGAATATTTGTGGCGGGGGCATTGCGGGGCAGGCGGGTGCTATTAGGCATGGGATTGCGAGAGCTCTTTTTGCACTTGATGAGGAGCACAGGATAGTTCTTAAATCTAATGGGTTTTTAACTAGGGATTCAAGAAAAGTTGAACGTAAGAAGTTCGGGCGAAAGAAAGCTAGGAAGAGTTTCCAATTTTCAAAAAGATAAAGAATTGTTTTCGTATTTTTATGGAAGAGCCCCTTGGGGGCTTTTCCTATTTTTTCCTAATAGAATAAAAAACATCTTTACCGTGGTATTCAGCGGTGCTTCCTAGCTCTTCTTCTATTCTTAAAAGTTGATTGTATTTGGCTATTCTATCTGTCCTTGACAAGGAGCCTGTCTTTATTTGCCCTGTCCCGAGTGCAACAACAAGATCAGCGATTGTTGTATCTTCAGTTTCGCCTGAACGGTGTGAGACTATTGCAGTATATCCTGCCTTTTTTGCCATTTCCACAGCTTCAAAAGTCTCGGTTAACGTTCCAATTTGATTTACTTTAATAAGAATTGAGTTTGCAACTTTCATTTCAATTCCTTTTTTAAGGAATGATGTATTTGTCACAAATAAATCGTCTCCAACAAGTTGAACTTTATCTCCTATCTTATCTGTGAGTTTTTTCCACCCATCCCAATCTTCTTCAGCCATTCCATCTTCAATTGATATAATAGGATATTTTTCTGTCCATTTTGCCCAATATTCAACCATTTCCTCAGAAGAGAGTTCCTCTTTAGTTGACCACCTGAGTACGTATTTTTTTGTTTTTGAATCATAAAGCTCAGATGTTGCGGGATCAAGAGCAATTGCTATCTCTTTGCCAGGTTCATATCCTGCTCCCTTGATAGCTTCCATGATAACTTCACAAGCTTCTTCATTTGATTTTAAATTTGGAGCAAAACCACCCTCATCTCCAACAGAGGTTGCATAGCCTTTTTTGCTTAAAATTCCCTTAAGGGTGTGAAAAACTTCAGCTGCCATTCTTATTGCATCACTAAAAGTCTTTGCGCCAACAGGCATTATCATAAACTCTTGAAAATCAACAGAATTGTCAGAATGAGCACCGCCATTTATAATATTACACATGGGTGTGGGTAAAACATTGGCCTTATAGGCACCAAGGTATTGATAAACTTTAAGTCCAACATAAGCAGCGGCCGCTCTAGCCGTAGCCATTGAAACCGCAAGGATAGCGTTAGCCCCAAGTTTTGATTTAGTAGGTGTACCGTCAAGCTCGATCATTTTTCTGTCAATTTCAACTTGATTTAAAGCATTCATTCCTTCAAGTTCTGGAGAGATGATATTTATTATGTTTTCAACTGCCTTTAGTACTCCTTTCCCCATGTAAACAGATTTATTGCCATCTCTTATTTCAACAGCTTCATTTATACCCGTCGAGGCACCTGAAGGAACAGCCGCTCTACCAAAAGAACCATCCTCAAGTATTACATCTGCTTCGACTGTCGGATTTCCTCTAGAATCAATTATTTGCCTAGCTTTTATTTCGTAAATATGAAAGCCCATTTTGTAACTCCTTGTCATTAATATTTGTGTTTACTTTACTGTATGTTTTCAGTATAATAGGAAACGAGATAAATGTGTAGTATTTGTCGGAAGGGTTGCGTTTAGGTTTTTGGATTGGGTTGTGAGAAGAGTTCCGAAGTTTTTTTTGTGTTTTGTGTTATATCTCCTTGGGGTTGGCAGCATCGCCTTAAGAGGGTATGTTGTAGCAAATTTTAGTTTATCTTTAATCGAATTTTTGGAAATTTCGACAAGGAAGGATGATTTAACGCCTATTGTTGACTCTAAGAAGGTTATCATGTTTTATCCTCCAGATAAGAGCATCAGGAAGGTCTTCGCCGTTTTTGATTTTGATGGTTATTCGAAAAAGTATCTGTTTCAGAGGAATAAGCATGGTCTTTTTTTTGTAAAGGTAGATTTACCTCATGGGCTTGCTAGAATAAAGTATAAACTTGTTGTGGATGGAATTTGGACGAATGATGAATATAATGCGAATGTAGTTTATGACAAAGACTTTATTCCATTTTCTGTAATTGATATTTCAGGTACAAATGATAGTTATGTCTCTTTACGGAATCCAATTGATTCTTCTGATAGTAGAGAGGTTGAAATTTTTTATATAGGTCGTCCTGGTCAGGTTGTTACAATAGCCGGTAATTTTAATAATTTCAATCCTTTTTTAAACAGATTAGTTGAGAAGAAGCACAATAAGGGGGTATATACCATCAAACTTAAAGACCTTCCCAAGGGTAGGATCTATTATTATTTTGTTGATTCTGGTAATAAGGTTATAGATAAGAACAACGTCAACAGAACCAGTCTGTATTTCGTTAAGGGAAAAGACGATAAGACAGATTTTGAGGTTTCTTATTTTGACAACTAATCCTTTTTATCTAAGGTGGCAAGTGGCTCGGTTGCCAAATTTCGGGAGTGGGAATTCAACAACACAAGCGTAAATAGAGGATTCAGAGGCCTTCTATCTGACGCAGGTCGCGCAAAATTCATTTATTTAATAGGCTATTCATTTCATCAAAGAGATATCTAGATACAAAATGACCTTTTTCCACTTCTTTAAGCACTAAGTTTTCTTTCGTAGGACTCGTATTTCGTATGCTCGTTAGAGACGGCTCATCAAGTTTTATAGTTTTGTTTTTTCTTTTTTCAGGGTCGATTTCAGGAATAGACGCTATTAAAGTTTTGGTGTATGGGTGGATAGGATTTGAAAATAAAATATCTCTAGGTGCAACCTCTAAAATGACTCCCAAATACATTACAGCAATTTTGTCACTCATATATTTAACCACAGCCAAGTCATGGGAGATAAAGAGATAAGATAGATTTAACTCCTTTTGTAAAGTTTTGAGTAAATTCAGAATTTGAGCTCTTATCGATACATCCAAAGCTGACACAGCTTCATCTAGAAGTAAAAGCTTAGGATTTAAAGCAAGCGCTCTTGCTATACCTATCCTCTGTCTTTGTCCACCTGAAAACTCGTGTGGATATCTAGATAACATACTTTTTTCAAGCTCAGTAATATCCATTAGTTCGTCCACTCTCTTGTCTATTTCTTGTCTTGTTTTTGGAAGAATCCTATTTTCATTATATATAACCAACGGTTCTGCTATTATTTCTCTTATTGTCATTCTTGGATTAAGGGATGTGTGTGGGTCTTGAAAAACCATTTGCATGTCTTTTTTAGTTTTCAAGAGTTCTCTTTTTGGAAGTTTTGTAATATCCTTTCCATTAAAATATATGCTTCCAGCTGTAGGTGTGTAGAGTTGCATTATTGATCTCAGAGTTGTTGATTTGCCACACCCAGATTCTCCAACAAGTCCCAATGTTTTATTGCGTTCAACCCCAAAACTAATTCCATTTACAGCGTTTATCTTGCGTTTGTTTCTCCAAAACAGAAAGTCTTCTCCAATCGTAAATGTCTGTACTAGATTGTCTACCTTAAGAATTACATCTTTTTCATCGTTCATTTAAAGCTCCTCGATGTCACTTATAGTCGTTGCAGTAGAGTTTTCCTTAATTGAGTAAAGTTTTTCATTCGGGTCTTGATCCAGAGTGAGTATCGACTTTAAGAGCCCGATTGTATACGGATGCCGAGGGTTTTTAAATATTTTTTCTACTGTCCCTTCTTCCACAAATTCACCCCGATACATCACAGATACCGTATCGCAAATTTCTGCAACTACTGCTAAGTCATGAGTTATTAGTATTGTTGAAGTATTGAATTTTTTAGATAAACTTTTAATAAGCAATAGTATTTGTTCTTGGATAGTGACATCAAGAGCTGTAGTGGGTTCATCTGCTATTAATAAAGATGGATGACAACTTAAAGCCATCGCAATCATAACTCTCTGTCTCATTCCTCCTGAGAATTGATGTGGGTAATGCTCTATTCTCTCTTCTGCATTCACAACACCAACAGTCTTCAGCATTTCTATTGCTTTTTTCTTTGCTGTATGTTTGTCTAGTTTTTGGTGCAACATTATTGTTTCTTCAATTTGTGTAGATATTCTTAAATACGGGTTTAGAGAAGTCATTGGATCTTGAAATATCATGGCTATTTTGTTGCCTCTAATACCTTGGAGTTCTTTTTCACCAAGCTTAAGCAAATCTTGTCCTTCAAATAGTATTTCGCCTTCTTTGTATACTGTTGTCATTTCAGGTAGCAGCTTTAAAATAGCCATGCTTGTAACAGACTTTCCGCTGCCAGATTCCCCAACAATGGCTCTAATTTCTCCTCTTTTAACCTTTAAGTTTATGCCGTTTACAGGGTATATTGTTGTGTGCTTCAGCTTAAACTCAATTGCTAAATTTTTGATGTCCAGTATATAGTCTTCTTTCATTTAATTACTCTCCTAGAGGTTGTCCTTTGGATCGAATGCATCTCTTAATCCGTCTCCTAAAAAATTCATGAATAACAAGAATATTGTCATGACTGTTGCTGGAATAAAAATTTTCCATGGATATTCAATAAATGTAGGAATTCCATTTTTTACTAACTCGCCCCAACTGGTCATAGGGGCTGATATTCCAAGGCCTAGAAACGACAAAAATGATTCAATCATAATAAAAGATGGAACATTCATTGTTGTAATTATTGCTATCATGCCAAGGCTATTGGGAATTAAATGGTTAAATATCATTCTTTTATTCGTTGCACCCAGGGTCCTAGCTACTTGTATAAATTCAGATTTTGAAAGCGATTGTATTTGTCCTCTAACTATCCTAGCGAGTGACAGCCATGAAATAATGCTAATTGCAACAAACAATCCCATTATATTCCTCTCCATAACAGTCATCAATGTTATTATGACAAGTAAGGAAGGCAAGACGTAAAGTATTTCTATAGTTTTAGTTATTATTCTATCTGGAATTCCGCCAAAAAAACCTGCTATTGCCCCTACTACAGTTCCTATTATCATCGAGATGAACGCGCCAATAAACCCTACAGATATTGATATTTGGCTTCCCTGTATTATCCTTGCAAGCAGATCTCTCCCAAGGCTGTCTGTCCCCAGTAAGTATATTCTTTCGTGTATCCTAACATCCCTACCATCAATTTTTTGGACTTCTGTTTTTATTCTTCTCTTTATTTCTTCTAATTTTGCTTTTTCTTCTTCATTAAGGTCTCTTTTCTCTTTGCCAGACAATCTTTTTATGAAATTAAGTTCCTTCTCGTACCAAAGTTCCCCGGCGTTTCTCAGAGAAGGAGGTAAGTCAGCATGTTCAACTACTTGAGTATAGTATTTATATATTGGCAAGATTGGCTGAAGTATTGCAATGATTATATAAAACCCAATAACAAATATACTTATAAACGCAAGCCTATTTTCTTTAAACCTTAACCAAGCCCTTCTAGTAGACGTATGAGATTCAAATGAGTTGTTTTTTTTTTGTTCATAGTTGCTCATTGTGTTATCCTCCTAAACCCTCGGATCAAGCCTTTTATAAGCAATGTCTGATACTAAAATGGAGATAAGTAGTATGGTTGAATAAACCAGAACTGAACCCATTAGTAATGGATAATCTCTATTCAGAGATGATTCTACTGTAACCACGCCCATTCCAGCAACTCTAAATATTTGTTCAACAACCATGCCTCCAGAAATTATTCCAGCAAATATAGGGCCCATGTAACTTACCAGAGGAAGCATTGCTCCTATTAATACATGTTTTCTGATTATTACATTAAAACTTAACCCCTTAGCTCTAGCTGTTCTTACAAAATCGCTCTTTAATATTTCTAACATGGATCCTCTAAGTATTCTTGTAAAGATAGCTGTATACGGCAGAGCGAGCGTTAATATAGGCATAACCAAATTAGCAAGCCCTCCCCGTTCTGTAATCCACCCAGAAGTATAAAATAACCCCAATTTTACCGACAAAAAATACTGTAAAATGGGACCAACTACAAAAGTAGGGACAGAAATCCCAAATATTGCTATCATTCTTATTGCATAATCGATACGAGTATTTTTTTTAATAGCTGCTATTGTTCCCAGTAAAATGCCAAGAGAGAGAGATAGTATTAAAGTTATTATCCCAATCGTAAACGACTTGGGCATGCCCAACTTTATATACTGATTTACAGTTAAGTCTTTCTTTTTCAATGATGGTCCAAAGTCACCTCTTAAAACATTTGTGATGTAGTAGTAAGCTTGGACATAAAAAGGTTTGTCAAGGTGATATTTTTGCATTAGCCTTTCTTTTACCTGAGGATCGATAGGTTTTTCAGAATCAAACGGATTCCCAGGAGCAAGTCTCATTATTAGGAAGCATAAAAAAGTTATTGCTATTAGAGTCGGAACTGTTTCCAACAATTTCTGTATGGTAAACTTTAGCATAGTTGCTCCTTATTTCAACAATAGGATTTTTAATCTATATAGTTAACTATTCTAACACACAATGTTAAATATATATTAATATTTATTTTATTGCTTTTAAAAGCGATGATTTATTTGTAATTACACTTGATGTCTACGTTTTGTAATTTGCATGTCTTTTGGTGATCGTATTCGAGTTTAATATCTCTATAACCAGTTTTGTTTGGTCTAGAGGCCGCTCATTGGCATTCAATAAACCCAACCAACCCATACGTGAATCTTTTCATCTTTGCTTGAAAAGATTCTATTTTTCGATTGAGACGTATAAGTTACGATCCTTGTTAGAAATCACGTTCCCTACGCACCCGCGTCGGAATTCTTTTTCAATCTTAATGTGATTCTCAAACAGAAACGAACAAAGGGTCGCTGGTTCAGAGGTTAACATACCTCTGAACCAGCGACCCTAAGCTATTTCCCTACTTATCAACAAAGGGATGCCTATTTAAAAATATTTTCAATAGGCATCCCTTTGTTCTATTTTATTCTTCTAAGTTCAGAGAAATCAAATCTTTCAAGAATGTTAGGGGCCCAACCGGTCCATTTGTCGTTGTTGAAGAGATAATTGCCTGCATATATATATAGGGGAGCAACAGGGAAGTCCTGCTCTACAATTATTTCCTCAGCCTTTCTTAAGATATCTTGACGCTTAATAGGATCTTGCTCAAGGTTAGATTTATTAATAAGATTCTCATATTCTTCGTTGAAGTATTTATAGGAAGTAAAGTGTGTGAATTCCTTTTGAAACAAGCCTAGGAAAGCCATTGGATCTGAATAGTCGCCCAACCATCCTCCTCTTGCTATTTCGTAATTCCCGTTTTGTCTACTTGCTAAATAGGTTGTCCATTCCTCATTCTCAAGTGTGACATTTACGTTTAAAATCATTGCCCATTGGTTTTGAATAAATTCGCAAATTTTTTTATGGTTCTCATTTGTATTGTACTTTAATTTAAGAGTAGGGAAGCCCTTACCCTCAGGGAAGCCAGCCTCAGCCAGGAGTTGCTTTGCTCTTTGTGGGTCAAATAGTGTAAGTTCCTTGCCATAAGAATAGTTTTTAAAATTTGGACTAATTCCCCTTGTGGGAATAGAGCTATTCTCCATCACTTTTTCTGTTAAGGTTTCCCTATCAATAGCAAGAGTTAATGCCTCTCTAACCTTTGGATTATCAAGAGGTTTAATAGTAGTATTGAAAGAAAAATAGTAAAGCCCATTTACAGCTGAAGTATAATAGTCATTTCTGAGTTTTATTTCTTTTATTAAGTTAGACGGAATGGTTGGAGTTGTGAGGGCATCGAGTTCGTCATTTTCATACATTCTGTATGAAGTCGTACTGTTGTTTATTGTATAAAATACGACTTCATCAATCTCAACATTGCTAGCATTGTAGTATTTATCATTTTTTGCAATAACTATTTTGTCATTTACGAGTTTTTCCTTCAGTTTAAAGGGCCCACTTACCACCATGTTTTCAGGATCAGTCCACTTATTACCATGTTTTTCAATAACATGAACTGGCACAGGCATGTATGTGTGGTGTGCTAGCATATCAAGGAAGTAGGGTCTAGGATTAGCAAGAGTTATCTCAAGGGTAGTGTCGTTTAAAGCCTTAACCCCTACCTCAGAGTCAAGTACAAGACCATCGAAGTATTCCTGAGCATTTTTTATTACTGATTTAACCATGCCAACATATTGAGAAGCAGTATCCTTGTTAAGGATTCTGATGTATGACTTTCTAATACCCTCAGCGGTAATAGGTACACCGTCACTCCAAATAAGACCTTCTCTTAAATAAAATGTGTAGGTAAGCCCATCACTAGATATGTCCCAAGAGTGAGCAAGTCCTGGTTTGTACCCTCCAGTTTGTGCATCAATATCTACGACTCCCTTAAACATTTGTCCAATTACAGCTGCTCCCATTGCATCTTCAGAGATTTGAGGATCTATTGATCTGGGTTCTCCCCCTAAGCTGATTTTAAAAGATATAATTTCCTTGCTATCTTCTTTAGCGCAAGACAGGATTGATATTACGAAAAGCGTCATAAATATGTACTGCTTTATCTTCATTGTTTTCACCTCTTTCCTACTAAAGTTAATTCTAATTTAATTAAAAATCACAAAGGATTTGATTTTTCTATGACAATAAAATGATACGGTGAAAAATAAAACTACAACAAGACAAGGATAGATAAGATGACGACTGCAATAATTTCAAAATTTTGTTTCTACGACAACAACTACTTTCATAGACTAGTTCTACAGAAGTAGTTGTTTATCTTTCAACACTGATTTATTGTTATATAAATTTTAAATACCATTCTGTTTTTTAAATGGGATACATTCGTATTATCTATTTTTTAACCTTTATGTCTTCATAGGTATAATACTCTGCAATATTAGGAGTCCAACCAGACCATTTATCATCTCTGAAGAGGTAGTAAGACTTAACAATTGATATGGGAGCAACAGGGAAGTCCTGCTCTACAATTATTTCCTCAGCCTTTCTTAAGATATCTTGACGTTTAATAGGATCTTGTTCAAGATCGGATTTCTTTACAAGGGAGTCATACTCTTTGTTTGAATACCCATAAGCACCGAAGGTATGATATTCAGTTGTAAATAAACTCTCAAGGAAAGTCAGTGGATCTGAATAGTCACCTGCCCACCCCATGTGTGACATTTGATAGTTACCCAGTTTTCTGCTGGTAAGGAATGTTGTCCATTCTTCAGTCTCAATTTCAATATCAATATTTAATATCTTTTTAAATTGTTCTTGTAAAAACTCTGCAGTTATTCCCATACCATCACGTTTTGAAGTTTTGTATTTAAGAGTAGGGAAGTCCTTACCCTCAGGGAAGCCAGCCTCAGCCAGGAGTTGCTTTGCTCTTTGTGGGTCAAATAGTGTAAGTTCCTTGCCATAAGAATAGTTTTCAAACGATGGAGTCAGGTTTCTTGTAGGGGCTGATTGATTCTTTAAGGCAATCTTATTTAAAGCGACCCTATCAATAGCAAGAGTTAATGCCTCTCTAACCTTTGGATTATCAAGAGGTTTAATAGTAGTATTAAATGCCACATAGCTTACTCTGTTGATAGGGAAGGAATAGTAGTCATCCCTTATTCTAGCTTCTTCTAAGTATTCAGTGCCTACTTTCATGAGGAAATCGAGTTCGTCATTTATGTACATGTTGTAAGCAGTATTTGCGGTTGCTGTATAAAATACGACTTCATCAATCTCAACATTGCTAGCATTGTAGTATTTATCATTTTTTGCAATAACTATTTTGTCATTTACGAGTTTTTCCTTCAGTTTAAAGGGCCCACTTACCACCATGTTTTCAGGATCAGTCCACTTATTACCATGTTTTTCAATAACATGAACTGGCACAGGCATGTATGTTGTGTGTGTTAGCATATCAAGGAAGTAGGGTCTAGGATTAGCAAGAGTTATCTCAAGGGTAGTGTCGTTTAAAGCCTTAACCCCTACCTCAGAGTCAAGTACAAGACCATCGAAGTACTCCTGAGCATTTTTTATTACTGATTTAACCATGTCAACATATTGAGAAGCAGTATCCTTGTTAAGGATTCTGATGTATGACTTTCTAATACCCTCAGCGGTAATAGGTACGCCGTCACTCCAAATGAGACCTTCTCTTAAATAAAATGTGTAGGTAAGCCCATCACTAGATATGTCCCAAGAGTGAGCAAGTCCTGGTTTGTATCCTCCAGTTTGTGCATCCCTTACTGTTAACCCTAAGAATACATTTATTAGGATGTTGAATGCTTGAACAGAAGTAGAGAGATGAGGATCAAGCGAATCGGGCTCACTGTCATTTGTGACTCTGAATGTTATCTTGTCTTTGTGTTCATCGCCAGTACATGAGGATAAGAGTAAAACAAAGAAAGATAAAAGAATTATTACTTTGTGTTTCATAAAGCGTTCTCCTTAAATTTTTTGTCATTTGTATTTCATTTTATTATTTTTCAGTGTTAGATTATACTTTATTTTGCGTTTTATGAGTATAGAGTTTATGATATATCTTGAGCAAGGTGGGTTACTTTATCTTTCATGTAGTTACATGAAGACGACAGTTGTAAGTACAAATAATCGATTTTTAAATTCTGTTTTTTAAATGGGATACATTTGTATTATCTATTTTTTAACCTTTATGTCTTCATAGAGATATTTACCTGCAATATTAGGAGTCCAACCAGACCATTTATCATCTCTGAAGAGGTAGTGAGATTTAACAATTGATAGGGGAGCAACAGGGAAGTCCTGCTCTACAATTATTTCCTCAGCCTTTCTTAAGATATCTTGACGTTTAATAGGATCTTGTTCAAGATCGGATTTCTTTACAAGGGAGTCATACTCTTTGTTTGAATACCCATAAGCACCGAAGGTATGATATTCAGTTGTAAATAAACTCTCAAGGAAAGTCAGTGGATCTGAATAGTCACCTGCCCATCCCATGTCTGACATTTGGTAGTTACCCAATCTTCTGCTGGTAAGGAATGTTGTCCATTCTTCAGTCTCAATTTCAATATCAATATTTAATATCTTTTTAAATTGTTCTTGTAGGAATTCTTCAAATAATTTAGGACCATCACTTTTTGTAACTTTGTATTTAAGAGTAGGGAAGTCCTTACCCTCAGGGAAGCCAGCCTCAGCCAGGAGTTGCTTTGCTCTTTGTGGGTCAAATAGTGTAAGTTCCTTGCCATAAGAATAGTTTTCAAACGATGGAGTCAGGTTTCTTGTAGGGGCTGATCGCCCCTTGCCTATGCTTTTTGTTAAGGCGACCCTATCAATAGCAAGAGTTAATGCCTCTCTAACCTTTGGATTATCAAGGGGTTTAATAGTAGTATTAAATGCCACATAGCTTACTGCATTGTAGGGGAAGGAATAGTAGTCATCCCTTATTCTAGCTTCTTCTAAGTATTCAGTGCCTACTTTCATGAGGAAATCGAGTTCGTCATTTATGTACATGTTGTAAGCAGTATTTGCGGTTGCTGTATAAAATACGACTTCATCAATCTCAACATTGCTAGCATTGTAGTATTTATCATTTTTTGCAATAACTATTTTGTCATTTACGAGTTTTTCCTTCAGTTTAAAGGGCCCACTTACCACCATGTTTTCAGGATCAGTCCACTTATTACCATGTTTTTCAATAACATGAACTGGCACAGGCATGTATGTTGTGTGTGTTAGCATATCAAGGAAGTAGGGTCTAGGATTAGCAAGAGTTATCTCAAGGGTAGTGTCGTTTAAAGCCTTAACCCCTACCTCAGAGTCAAGTACAAGACCATCGAAGTACTCCTGAGCATTTTTTATTACTGATTTAACCATGTCAACATATTGAGAAGCAGTATCCTTGTTAAGGATTCTGATGTATGACTTTCTAATACCCTCAGCGGTAATAGGTACGCCGTCACTCCAAATGAGACCTTCTCTTAAATAAAATGTGTAGGTAAGCCCATCACTAGATATGTCCCAAGAGTGAGCAAGTCCTGGTTTGTATCCTCCAGTTTGTGCATCCCTTACTGTTAACCCTAAGAGTATATTTGAGATAATATTAGAAGCAGCGGTATCAGTAGAGAGCTGAGGATCAAGTGAAGTAGGCTCACTGTCATTTGTGACTCTGAATGTTATCTTGTCTTTGTGTTCATCGCCAGTACATGAGGATAAGAGTAAAACAAAAAAAGATAAAAGAATTATTACTTTGTGTTTCATAAAGCGTTCTCCTTAAATTTTTTGTCATTTGTATTTTACTCTATTATAAATGACTTTTGTTGAAAGGCTTAAATGAATTTTATTTTAATTTAACAGGCAAATAAAGTATAATGGTATAGGTTATATACATGGTTTGTTGATGTGTTCTTTTTTTAAAGAAATTTAAAGGGTGAGTTTTTATGTTTATACAAAATGAGAGTTTTAACAAGTATTTCAAGGATATTGAGAGTGAGTTCCTTAGTCAATTTAAAGCTATTGAAAATGTAGATTGTTTGAGTAGTTCTTATCATGAAGCAAATTCTGCTAGTAGGAATTTGGCTGATAAAATGATTAAAAGACTTCTGAGGGATAGCTCTACTATTGTTGGTATGCAGCATATTTTAGAACTTTATGAAAAGACCAAATCTGGGAAGTCATCTATCATATTGATGGAGCATTACAGCAACTTTGACTTTCCTTGTTTTCAGTTCTTACTAAACAAGATGAACTGTACAGAAGTAGCGAATCATGTTATTCCTGTGGCTGGTGTTAAGCTTTTTAAAGATGATTTATTTGTTAAAAGTTTATCTTTAGGTTATAGCGTAATATTTATTTACCCGCCGCATTCATTTATTGGAGTCGATACTGAGAAGATTAGGGAGAGAAGGACTTTTAACGCCAATTCCATGAAATTTATTTCTGACAAGAAGAGCAGTGGATATGTCATTCTTATCTTCCCGACAGCTACCAGATACAGAAAAGGAAGGCCTGAGACTAAGAAGATAATTGCAGAAATTGGGAATTATTTTAAGATTTTTGATTATTTTGTGATGGTTGGTATTAATGGCAATATTCTTGAAGTTTCAACAGATGAGGAAATGTCACATGATATTTTTAAGGAAGATACTCTTGTTTATAATGTAACAGAAGTTATAGATATGCTTGATTATAGGAATTTAATATTAAGGGAATTAGATCAGGAGGGGCTAGAGCCTACAAAGGAAATTTTAAGTTCAAGGATTGCTGATGACTTAGAAAAACGTTTTGTGGTTCTTCATGAAGAGGGAGCTAAAATATATAATGATTTGAATTAGGGTTTTATTGTAATATGCCTGATGTAGAGAAAGTAAAAAAGTTTAAAAGGGAGGTATTGGATAATATTTCCGGTGAGAGGGCTAGAAAAGAGCCTTTTGGGATAAGGATGGAAATTGAACCTCCAAGGGATGAGGGGGAGAGTATTGTACCTTGGGAGGAGGAGAAGTCTTTTTTTGGTGCAGAAGAGGAGCAAGAAAGGGAAGTTGATTTAGACTTCATCCTTGACGCACTTGATAGTGAAGAACGGGGCAGACTGGACGAAGAAGATGGTGCGGGCTCGGAGGATTCTCAAAAATTAGAGATTAACGCTGAATTTGATGGTACAGGGGATGAACTGGATGTTTGGGGGGGGGCGCAGCTTGAAGAAGATTTTGAAAGGGTTCTTGATGATAATTCCATTAGTGTGGATGATGCAAATGGTGGTCTAGATACCGAGTCGTTGTATTCTAACGAGTCTCTTGTTACTAAGGCTACTGAGGACTTGGGTGATGAATCTTCGGGTAGGGACAGTGATATCTTTGATGATGATTTTGAACTTGATGATATAGTTGATAATCTGAGTGGGTCGAGAATTTCTGATGCAGGTGAAGTTGCTGATGATATTGGCTCTGGTGTTTTTAACATTGGTGTTGATTCTGATGAAGAGGGTGATTTTGATAATCTTTCAGATGATTTTAGCTTTTTAGAGGATGATCAGGAAGAAGGGGCCCAGGATCGTAATTTTACAATTAATTATCCTTTGTTTCTTGAACATTTAAACTCTTACCCTAGAAATTTAAGAATTGCTGTGGCTGAGGCTTTAACGAAAGATAATGTTTCCAGGTATAAGCTTGAGGCCTTGATTGATCTTGTTGAACAAAATAGGAAAGGACTTAAGTTTATTGCCAAGTTTGTTGGCGATATTGTTGGTCGTTCTGTTAAGTTGCCTGTCATTTATTATAAAGCAGAGGAATTTAGTAGGCTTGAACAGGAGCTTGGCTATAGGATTTCAAAAGCTTTAGTGCCGATACTTAAGATATCTTTATTACTTGTTTCTCTAACTTTTGTGACTTTTTATATTTTGGTTGATGTTGCGTTTTTTTATGTTGCATCTGATATAAAGTATAGGGAGGGCATATCTTATATTTATGAAAATAGAAGGGATCTCGCTAAATCTACTTTCAAAGATGCGTACTACATGAAGCCTAATGATGGATGGTTTTTGGCTTATGCACAGGCTTTTGAAAGTATAAGGGATTTTGATAGCGCTGAGGAGAAGTACGAGGAATTGTTTACTATTGATCCTTTTTCTGCAGATGCCTCTAGGAGAAGACGAAAAAGGTTTAATAAGAATGGGTATGTATCTTATGCCATTATGAAAATGAGACTTGGGGAGTATTCTGAGGCCGATTCGATTCTTGATGAGATCATATCTTATGATATTTACGACCGCGAAGCATTAATGACTAAGGGTGATAATTATTTTAGGTGGGCTCAAGCAGATCCTAGGTATTACAGGGATAGTATCAATAGTTATACTATTCTTCTGTCGAGGCATGGGAATGAGAAGGAAATCTTATTTAAGCTTTTCAATGCCTATATTGAGGCGGGTGCTGATAAGGAAATGGAGAATGTAAATTCTTTCATTAAGGCAAATGAAGGATTAGACGTTGATGAGGTAGTTTATACTAGGTATGTTAAACAATTAATAGATAGGTATATTGACTTTACTGTTTACAACAAGAGGGTAAATAATTTATCTAGGAATTTGAGGTATTTCAGTGCTCAAATGAATTTGTTGAATAAAGAGTTTGCTAATTTTAAATCCGGAGATGGAAAAGCTGTTTTTGATGCTTTAAATGATATTAATCTGAATTCAGAGATTGAATATATTCTCAGAAGGATTTTAACTAATAATCCTAGTTATAATAAGGCTCTCTTTGAAAATGGCAGGTATTCTTATTACATAGGTGATTTTAAAAAAGCAGAGGGATATTTGTTAACAGCATTAAATGGCTTTAGGCAAGAAAATTTAATTGAGAATTCTGCTGACAAAATAATAGCTTATAGAATTTTGGCAGATATTTATGAAAAGCAAGATGACTCTCTTAAGGCAAGCAACATTATTGGCCTGGCTTTAAACGATTATGATTTTTATAAGAAAAATAGTCTTATCAGAGGGAATAGGGAGCTTTCTTTGGTATACGAAAAGCAAGGGGATATTCTTAGGTCTTTGAAAGGATTTAAGGAAGCGATTTCTTCTTATAATGAGGCAATAAATGAAGGGGTCAATTCTCCGGATGTTTATTATAAGGTGGCGTTACTTAGTTATAAGGAGGATAACTACAAGGAGGCATTAGACTATTTGTTTAAAGTTGAGAACATGTCTGGATTTTCAAACAATAATGAAGTTTTAGGGTTAATTGCGTCTGTTCTTTATAAAATGGGTGATTTTGTGGCTTCTAGGAGTTACTATGTAAGGATATTAGAGAATTTAGATGTAGAAAAGTCTAGTATTTTGGGCTTTAGGCCTAATGATAATAATTATCATAAGGCTTTATTGATAAAAGAAATTGAGAATTATAATAACCTTGGAGTTGTTGAGATAAGAGCGTCTCTTGGTGATAGAACTGGTGTTGGCATTGTTAAAGATAATGAGCTTTTTGATTCGGGGATTGCTAATTTGACTAAATCTTCTAGGATATTTGACCTGTTAAATCGAGATGTTGATATGGTTAAGAGTGCTAGGAAGGACCTTGCTAGTTTAAATCTTAGGAGTGTTTTTAAAAATAATTTCTTTGGGTCTAACATCTTGTTTTATGATAATTTGGCTGATAATCTTTAAGATTTGTTGGACTTTGGGCATAGGTTTGCCTAATTTATTTATAGGGAACTTACATGAAAAGAACTTACTTTGTTATTTTCTTACTTATTGTTTTTGATTTATTTTCTTTAATGGATGATTATTTAAATATTGCTATTGATGATGTGTATGTAGAGGCTCATGAAGATGGATTTCATCTTTTTATTAGAAAAAAACCAAAAGTTAAGTCTGTCATTTTAACAGAATCTTTTGAAATTCCAGACAAGAGTAAGGATGTTTCTACTTATTCGTTTAGAACATTGAGCTACAACAAGATTAATGGGGATGAGATTAGAATTTTAAATGGTAGAGTTATTAGAAATAGGGAGCTTTTATCGCTAACATCTTCTACTCCTGTTCCTAATAGAAAATTTGGAGAGGCTTTTCACATATTGATACCTAAGCGCTTAAAATATGGTTTTCCTAATTTTTCGACAAGAAGCGGTGATATTGATTTAGAAACTCTTAAGAGGAAAAAAGAGCCTTTTTGGTTTTCAATTAGAACTTTTGAGAAAAAATACAATGATTATTTAGGTCAGTATAAAGATAATGCTTATGAGTTATTTTTTAAAGATACTCAAGCAGAAGGGAGGGTGGGGCTTGATGGCTTAAGAGAGGCATTTTTGAGATTTTCTGATGATGTTGTTGCTGCAGATAAAGGAATGGATACCATTGAAAAGATAAAGGATATTTTAGAAAGGTCAGAAGACTCACTTGCTGAATTAGATCTTGTTTTTGTTATTGACGCTACTGAGAGTATGAAGAGTCATATTGAGATTTTAAAAGAGCATCTTTTTGAAATAGTAGAACCTCAACTTGAAAAGTTTAAGTCTTATAGAGTAGGTCTTGTATTTTATAAGGATTATCTTGAAGATTTTTTAACAAGATCTTTTGATTTTAATACCAAGGAATATTTAAATAATATTCTTAAGTATGTTAATGTAGGGGGTGGAGGGGATTATCCCGAGGCAGTGTTTGAAGGAATTAATGCTGCTGTTACTCAGTTTGATTGGAAGGCAGAGAACAGACTCATTATTGTATTAGGAGATGCCCCACCTCATGAATATCCTAGGGGCCCTATAGTTTATGAGGATGTAATCAACTCGGCTAAAAGAAAGGATATTACAATTTACGGGATATTATTGCAGCAATAGTAGAAGTGTGTATTAGAAAGTGTTAGTTTATTTTTTCTATCATCTTTTTGGATAATGGTAGGATCCACTTGGGTGTTTTGATGCCGGATTTTATTAATTCTTCAAATAAAGTTTTTGCTACTTCCTTCTTACCTATAGTGTAGTTTATAAATGCTATTTCGTACTTTCCAGTGGCAACTGCGCCAGCATTATCCTTGTGGTTTTCAATCATTTTCCCGTACACATTCAAAGCAGATTGGTAGTCATTTGAATTCATTGCCTTTTGAGCTTCTCTTAAATAAATACCATAAGGAGTCTCTTTTGTAAGCCTCTCTAAACTTGCAGTATAACAAGAAAAGAAAAAAATCCCCGCTAATACCAACCCTTTCATCTTCGCTCTCTTTTGTATAAGTTTACTAAGCTAATTCTATTAGATTCGAAAGAAGAAAACAAGTAAAAACTTGCTCTCTTCTTTTACTTTTGCTTAAGAAGGAATTATGATTTTCCAATCCTTATGTATTAGATCTGGATTTTGTATCTTTTGTCTGTTTGCAAACCAAATTTTCGGCCACAAATAAGGATCTTGGTACAACTTCTTAGAAATCCCCCACAGAGTGTTACCAATTTTAACTATATAGAGATCTTTACTTGCATGACTTTGGTAAGCTTCCAAGTACCTTGCAGAATCTAGAAACAGCTCATTTGCAAGCCTAAGATTATTAAGGTTTTTAGCCTCAAGGCCCTGCTCCCATAGTTGCCTAGATTTCTCAATGAGTTGTAGTGTTTTAAATTTGTTCGAATCCGATCTCTTTATCTCCTCAGCTTCTTCTTCATAGGCAAGTACCAATGGAAAATCGACTTTTCCCAGCAAATAAATACCACCTTCTAAATCTAAAAGATTCATATACGCTCCCTTGTCTTTAATGAGCGCTCTTCCATTCCATGGAGAAGGCTTAATAAGCTTGCTATTATTGTAGACAGATAAATTGGAAGCGGCTTCAAGTGCTTTCAATTGTTTATACATCCGCTCGTCTGTCTCCTTAAGAGCCCTTGACTCCTTTGCTTTCTTAGCCGTTTGCTGAGCCTTATTGAAGGCTTTGCTATACATGCCAAGAGAATTTTCGATATCGTAGACCTTGTATTTTCTAGCTGCCTCGAAATATAAATTATTTACCTCATCAACTTCTAACGGTATCCATATGTATGCTTCGTTTGCTTCAGCGTCGTTTAGATATTTTTCGATATTTTCTCTAAGATAGCTTATCTTTTCTTTTTTCTCTGTTGTATCCCTTGCAATGCTTCTATACCTTTCCAGTGTTTTTATAGCAATTTCATTTCCTTCTTGAGTATTTCCTTTCTTAAATTTCTCTTTCATTTCTTTTTCAGTCTTTTCAGCTTCGTTAAATTCTTTAGAATAAAAAAGGTTTCCCCTTTCTTTTATGACCTCATTTTTAACATCTTCAATATCTCTCTGCAAGACTTCAGGTTGCCCAATTCCGTCTCTTTTCGAAATCCTAGCATTTTCACTCTTAGCGTCTTCTGGAGGAGTTTCGCATGACACTAGAGAGAGAGTAAGCAGGGACAAAATCAAAGATAATAGTTTGCCTTTTCTCATCATAAACACATCCTTGTTATTGTGCAGCATCGATCACCCAGGGCAAGCCAGCCTTTAAGCAATCAACAACTTTGTTTCTTAATGATACTTCTAGTTCATTATCCATAATTATACAACTGCCAATGGCGCAGCACCAATACTGTGCTTCTTATTCCCAGAGGGCTTTAAGATTTTGTAATCATCGCATTTTCTTTCTTCTGGAGTAGTTTCGCATGATACTAGAGAGAAAGTAAGCAGGGACGAAATCAAAATTAACTTGCTTTTTTTTAACATAAACACATCCTTTGTTATTGAGCAACACTTGCTACCTAGGACAAGGCGACTCCGTCTTAAGTAACCAACGCCCTTGTTTCTCAATAATACCTTCATTTTATTATATAACCGCCACAAATCCAACATTAATAACTCTACTTTTTCTCCAAAAGGGTTCCAGAAGTCTGTAGATATGTCTCTGCCTGTCTAAGATAGTGTCCTACAAGCTCAAGCTTGTACAAAATCAAAACGACAGCCCATTAGTCTCCCCTCATCATAAACACACCCTTTTTATTTATAAAGCATCGGTTACGCAAGATAATTGAATCCCTTTGTAGCCGATGCTCTTATTCTTAACACTATTTTTGACACACAAGCGCCATCATCCTTACAACAACACCCTACCTTCTCTCTCCAACGGGTCCTGAAATTCTAGAAGCCCCACTATATTCCTGAGGTGTTTCGCAAGTGTAGACATTATATACAGTCTCACATGAGAACAGAGACAGAGCAAGTAGAGATAAAACTAAAAACAATAGCTTGTTTCTTTCCATCATAAATAAATCCTTTTTACTATGTAGTAGCATCGTTTGTGTAAGACAAGTCAAAGCCTTGTAACCGATGCTCTTATGTCTTAATAGTATTTCGGCACACAAGCGCCATTTATCTTGACATCATCTCTACCTTCTTACACCAGCGGGCTTTGAAATTTTAGAAGCCCCACCATCATCTTCTTGAAGTGGCTTGCAAGTATAAATATTACGGGTCTCGCATGAAGCTAGAGAGATAACAAATGCCAACAAAAACAGTAACCTGTTTCTTTTCATCATAAACAAATCCTTTCCACTAAGCAGAACCTGTCGCCCAAGACAACCTTTAGCCCCAAGCAACAGGCACCCCACTTATATTTTATATTTAGTACTCCCGGTACACGTGTTTTTCAGCTTTTAGCCGACGCTCCTACCTTCTTTCTCCAGCGGGCTTTGAAATTTTAGAAGCCCCACCGTCATCTTCTTGAGGTGGCTTGCAATGATAAACATTGTGGGTCTTACATGAAGACATAGACAAGACAAACGCCGACAAAACCAAAAATAACAACTTGTTTTTTTTCATCATAACAAAAATCCTTACCATCGGTAGCATCACTTACTTCAAGACAGTTCAGCCCTTAAGTAATCAATACTCCTACTTTATTGATAGTACTTTTAGTACACAGCATACTCAACCATTGCCAGTTCAGTATCAACACCCTTGTGCCTCTTCCTCCCAACGGGCTCTGGGACTTTAAAACCCTCACATTTTCTTCCCCCTCACGTTTTCTTCCCCTCCGAGAAGGCGCGTCAGTACAATTACCCGTGCGGTAAGAGCAAATGCCGATAAAGCCAAAAGTGACAATTTTTCCCTTTATCATAAACAAACCCCTCCACACAATGCCCACTATACCAGCTGCAGCCTTATCCTTCTCCGAGTCCCCATGAAGGGAAATCTAGCACAAAATATCATTTTTGCAATCAGGCAGAACACAATGTGTTTTCATTTTTTTAAAGTTAAAAATCTTTCGAAAAAAGGATATAATTAACTTATAAGTGCTGGACGGCAGGAGAATTTTATTTTAAAACTATATGCTATCATTTTTTTGTTACTATCCAAGATGGCGTTGTTCTCTCAGGTGGCATTCATTAAAGAAATGGAGGGTAGGGTTAGTGTTTTAAGGAATACTGTTCCTGTCAAATTAGACTTGGGAGATGAGATTTTTGAGTATGATTTTATTGAAGTTGGAGACAATGCAAAAGTTAAGGTAAGTTTGTATGGAATAAATGGTGTTTCGTCGGATTTGACTCTTTATTCCAATACGAATGGTCTTATTTTTTATTCCTCTCTTAAAGACGTGCAGGACGCGAAGGTATACCTATTTAAGGGAAGTTTGGAGGTTGTTATTTATGAAGTTGTCAGAGGATCTTCGCTTTCTGTCAATATTGATAATTATTTTTTTGTCACAGATTCACCGTCAAAATTTTATGTTAACGGTGAATACTACAATAGTTATTTTGTAAGTGTTTTTGAGGGTATTCTTAGACATTACAACAAAGATGAATATTTGGTTTCAGGAGGTACTAGTGTCTTAATTTGGGATAATAATTCCTTTTTGAGCAAAACTAGCGATCCTATACCTAAAAACGTAATACAATCTTTTAAAGAGAAATCTCGTAAAAATTTTACTTCTTTGAGTAATAGGAGTGCGAACTATATATTTTCAAGGTATATTGAGGGTGGTTTTAGGTTTGACTTTTTGTATGAGAATCTAGCAAAAGATTCTAGATTTAATGTTATATATTCAAAGTGGAGCTTAGAAGACGAAAATCATACTTTAGGAGATAGGGTCGATATGATTAATGATATTAACTATCTGAAAGGCAGGATAGGAATCCTTTTTAATAATTTTATTTTTTTAGCAAATATGTTTTTTTTCATAGAAGATGTTGTAAGAAATTCAGCTGACGTTTCTGAAAAATTAATTGTCCATGGGTCTATTTCAAATTTTTTCAAAGATTATAAAAATAATAGAGAGTCCCTAATGAGGAAATTTTTTAAAACAATTCATTCCTTCAAAATGTATTTAGCCCGTACTCATGGCGATGTTCCTAGTAATTTAAGAGTTGATGAATTTTACTTGTTAAAGCCTAGAGAATTTTAGGTTTTATGAACAAGGCTTTGTTAAAGCAAGAAATTAGAGACAGGATGATAGTTTTTTTAAAAACTTATGAAGTAGCCAAAAGAGCCAAATTTAGTGATGATATTTCCCTAAATTTGTTAGAATTCATTAAAAGCGTAAATATTTCTCAGGTTTTATCTTACTATCCCATGCAATTTGAGGTTCAAATACACGGATTGTTAAATGCTTTATTGAGTTTAAACTTTGAGGTTTTTTTGCCAAAAATTTTAGATAGACGTATCATGAGTTTTTTTAGATATTTTGGAGACTCTTCTCTTAAGATAGGCAAGTTTGATTTGTTAGAGCCTGTCTCTTGTATTGAGTTTAACAGCGATAAGTATTCTGTTGTGTTGGTTCCAGGCCTTGCATTTTCGAGTAAAACAGGACATAGAGTTGGACGTGGTGGAGGATTTTATGATATCTTTCTACAAAGAGGCTTCTTTTTAAAGGTTGGCGTTTGCTTTGATTTTCAAATTTTTAATTTTGTGCCTTTTTGTGCTAATGATATCAAGCTAGACGTTATGATTTGCGAGGCAAAGGTGTTTCATTTTTGTGAGTAGGTTCCTGTTGCTTAGAATTTTTTGGATTTTTACTTCATTGGTTTGTTTATTTCTGTTTGTATATATTAACTTTTTTAAAGTTAGGGAGCTTAAAACTTCAACAGGGAAAAAGCTTGCTTTATTTATTCCTGGTGTTATTAGTGGTGCTCCTTCCTACAGAGAAATGTATGATTTTTTGGTTGAATTTCAAAAGAGTAGAGGAGACATTGAAGTTAAGCTATTTGAGGCTGGGTTTAATCAGGGCGAATGGACAGAATTGCTTGAAAAGCTATTAAAGCATCAGGAATATGATTTTTTAATAACAGCGAATAATTCAATGCAGGGAATTGTTGATACGATTTCAAAAAATCATCCCCATACTAAATTCTTAATTTTTGATTCTTTGGTAAAAAATACTAACCCTCAAGTATATTCCCTGTCTTATAATGTAGCAGAGGAGGCCTATATCCTAGGTTATTATGTGGGTCTATTTTTAAAAAACTTCGATTTGTCAAGCAAAAATGTAGCCTTGATTGCTGGGCAAGAATACCCTGTTATGAATGATTATATTTACCCTTATTTTAAGAATGGAATTAAAGAAGTTTTAGATTCAGAAGTTTTCTTTAGAACTTTAGGGAACTGGTACGACAGTAGTAAGGTAAAGGCTTTAGCAGATTCCTTAATTTTAAATTCAAAAGTTTCTGTAGTTCTTCCTATTGTGGGAACTGCTGTTGGTGGGGTGCTGTCAGCAGTACGTGAGCACAATGTTTTTGCCGTTCTATTTGATAGTGAAGATTATTTGAATAATAAAGACAATATTATTGGCTCGGGTGTTACAAATCATAGATTTTATGTAGAAAAAGTGTTAGATAAAGCTTTAAGAGGAGAGATTAAATACGGCACGTATGAAGTGCTTGGGCTTAAAGATAGGGGCGTTTCATTTAATTTTCTAAATAAATTTTATTTAGAAAACATTAGTTCTGAGATTAAGAAAAAACTTGAAGATAAGATAAAAGTGATGAGCGATGTTGGGATAAAGATAGATTTAGAATGATGTTATGATAGAGTTTAAAAACATAGTAAAATCTTTCCCAGATATTGAGAGACCCATTTTAGATAATGTTAATTTAAAGATTGAAGAAGCTAAGATTTTGACTGTTGTTGGTAGAAATGGAGAGGGGAAGAGCACTTTATCTAAAATCATAGCTGGTGCTGCTCATTTTGATAGTGGGGATGTGTTTGTAGACAATAGAATACAGAAGAGTTGGAATGTGGATGAGGCAAAGAGTAATGGTGTTTATCTTGTGTCTCAGATACCAAAACTTAATATGAATTTAAGAGTATGGGAGTATCTTAATATTTACTGGTTTGGTTCTAAGTTTTTTGTTTTAATGAATAAGTCTAGGACCTACAGGTATTATAAGTGGATTAGACAGTTTTATAATATTGATTTTAATCTGGATAAAAGAATACGGGATTTAAATATTAAAGAGGTATATCTTCTGCTTATCATTTCTTCTCTTAAGAGCAATGCAAAGGTTATTATTTTTGATGAAAGTGTAGCTTATTTTTCTCAAAAAGAGGCTAAGGAGTTTATTAAGCTCCTTAGCCATCTTAAGAAGACGGGTATTACTTCTCTTTTTATCACTCATAGGGAAATTGGGAGTGCCATAAACTTTAGCGATGAATTTGTTATTTTAAAAGATGGGAAATGTTTCAGGACAACAAACAGGGAGACGATACTTAACAAACTTGAAATGGCAACGGATAAATTTGTTTTTACAAAGGTTAATTATGATAAATCAGATGAGGATTTTATGAAATTTAGTTTATTTTTTGAAGATTTTTGGAAGTATGATATTAATTTTTCTTTAAAAAGAAGAGGAGTTTTTGGAATTATTGCAGAAGAGGCAGCAATAAAAACGTGGGAGAAGTTATTTTTAGGAGAAATTCCATTTGTGGGATGTATAAAAATGAACGGTAAGAGGTACGAAAGTATTGATGTTTACGAACTAAAGGCTGGATTTTTACCTTTAGGTATTGCAAATTTATTTTCTGATAATAGTACTATACTAGATAGTTTTTTAGCGAAAATAATGAGTTTTGAGAACGAGCTTTTTATTAAAGAATCTACTGTTAAAAAGCTTAAGGAATTTTTTAGAAAAGATATGGGATATGGAGATGATAAGATAGTTAAAACTTTTTATTCTAAGTCTTTTTTATTTTCAGGAGGAACTTTAAAAAAACTGGCTCTTTTCAGGGAAAAGTACATTACAAAGAGTGTTTTGATTTGTTTTTCGCCTCTTAGCAATCTGGATTATAGGGCATATAATGAGGTAACCATTTTTATTCGTAATTTTGCCAAGCGTAAACCCGTGCTGTTAATCACTCCTAATTTAGATGAGTTACTTCTTCTATCTGATGATGTTTTAGCAATTAAGGCTGGCGAGGTTTTGTTGAGAATGAGAAGAGAGCATATTAATAAAGCAAACTTAAAGGAACTGCTATTCATATGAGATCACCTAAGTATGTGTTCTTGGCTTTTTCATTTATTGCATTGGTTATTAGTTATTTTTTTGATGGATTTTTTGGTCTGTCTTATATCAAGGCAATATCTTGGAATTTTATATTGCTCCTGTTGATTGCGACAGGGATTTCTACCTGTGCTAGAAGTAATAGCTTAAATCTTGGGCATGAAGGGCAAGTTTATTTTGGTGCTTATCTAGCTTATGTGTTTTGTGAATTGTTTGGGCTTACGTATTTTAATTTTGTGTTAGTAATGATATTAAGTTCGTTTTTGGTTGGCCTTATAGGGATTATTCCTTTTTTTTTAACATTCTTTTTTGGGGTAAATGAGATTCTTACGGGTCTTTTGATTTCTTATGGGAATCAAAGATTGGTAGATGGGTTTATATCAAAGCTATTAGGTTCAAATGAATTTTTGAATCAAGCGAAGAGCGTTGCTAAGATATTCACTCTTGATACTTCTTTGCCATATTTACTTTTGTTTGGGATTTTGGTTTGGGGGTTTTATGTATTTATACACAAGCGGACTATTTTAGGATTAAGGCTTGAAATATTGAGTGACAGGAAGATGTTGGGTAAATTTTTTGGCATTAATGAGTTTAAGTATAAATTTTGCACGGTATTTGCCAGTGCTTTTCTTAATGGGCTTGTAGGTGCAATGTTTGTCATATTTTTTAAAAATTATTTATTTTTAGGGTTAACTATGGGACTTGGTTGGAGTGGCTTTATTGTGGCCGTAATTTCGGGGTTTAATTATATTTATGTATTGTTCTTTAGCTTATTTTTTGCAATGCTGAATGAGTTTAATAGTTACCTTAAAATACATTATTCTTTCAAGTATGATTTTATTGGATTATATCAGGCTGTCTCTATTTTTTTCTCATTATTTTTAATTAATTCGGGTAAAAAATAATGCTTATTATTTTCATGCATTCTCTAATATTTTCATATTTAGCACTTGGAGCGCTTTATACGGAAAAAATAGGTCTTTTAAATATATCCATTGAAGGAATTTCTTTTTTGTCTGTTTTCTTAACATCTCTTCTTATTTATTTGGGGTATGGAATTTTTATTTCAATTGTTACATCGCTTATTGTTAGTTTTATTTTTGGCGGGTTTTTGTCTTTTCTTGTAGCTAAGGGATATGACATTTTCATATCAGGCATAGGTATTAATATATTATGTTATTTTTTAGTTAGCTTCTTGATGAGGTTTAATTTTGATTTTATGCCAGGATTTAGTTTGGATCTATCAAATAGTTTTATTATTTCTTTCTTTGTTATATTTTTTTTCGTCTTTTTAGGACTCAGTATATATATAATAAATTTTTCAAGAGTTAGGGTAGTTTTTGAGTTAATACGCGCGGGGGGTTGTGAGAATGTATTGGGCGAGAGAACTAGTAATTGCTTTAAGTCTTTTGCTATCTTAATATCTGCACTCTCAGCGAGTGTGGCAGGTTCATTTCTTGCGATAAGTCTTAATGCTTATTCTCACAATTTGGGATTAAATAATGGTTGGCTTGCCGTTTGTATATTATATATTTCATTTGCAAGCCCGTGGCTCATTTTTCCAATTTCATTCTTGATAGTGTTTATTGAATATAATTTCTTTAATTTTCAGGATTATGTAAATTCTTATTTTGCTCTCTCTTTTCCATTTTATATGGCCATATTGATCAATGTATTGATTTCCCTTTTTAGGAAAAATAAGAAATTTTAGTCATGCCATTTGTTGAATTTTTAATTTGCTTTAGGGCTCTCATTTGTGATTCTAACTTTTTTATTTTGATTTTATTAAAGAGATAAAAAGGTAGTTGTTTTACAATATCTAGGTTATGTAGAAAGAGTGTGTATAGCGTATCGTCATGTGTTTCTATTTGGAAAATAGTGTTAATTATTAGATTAAATATCGAATCTTCATCCTCAATGAAATGATAAAGACCTTTTTTTAATATGGTGTCAATGAGTACGTATGTGTTAGTAGTTAACAACTTTTGATTTTTTTGGATAAAGTCTATTATGTAACCCATTGAGTTGCTAGACTCTCCTATTAGGAAGTATGCCCATGAAATGTCAAGATAATTTGATGTATCCGTGAAGTCAATTATCTTTAGATAAGTTTTTGTTTGCTCAATTGCGTCTAGCCAATTTCCCATCAGATATTCTAGTTCCGAGAGCAATAAGTACGCATCAGCTTGTTTTGGGTCCTTGTTTATGATTTCCATCAATAATGATTTAGATTCATCATATTTTTTTAAATTTTTTAATAAAATTGATTCTTTGTAAAGCTCATCGATGTTATCCTCTTCCGAATCTTCTACAGGCATGTTTGCGTAAATGGAAATAAAGATATTCGTAAGGGTTAGAATTATTATAAATTTTTTCATAGGCTATCCTCTTTTATTTCGTTTAAAATTTCTAGTATTACGTCTTGGTACTCGCTGATAAGTTTATATGAATTTAGTTCTTCTATAAATTTATTGAAATACCACATGGCAAGTTTTAAAGCTTTTTTTGTGGCGTTTGATGAGTTAATCATATTACTAAATTCCAATATGTCTTCTCTTGATTCATTTATGGGTGTTTTTTTAATTTTATCTAGTGTTTTAATTATATTTTTGTCAAATTTTTTTTCTCTTAAGAAGTATATTAAGGGAAGGCTTTTCTTTCCTTCAATTAAATCATCCCCAAAATCTTTACCCTCAATTCCATTTTTAATATTCTTAATATCATCCATTATTTGGAAATAGGTTCCGAATCTTAAGAAGGTATTATAAAGACTTTTAGACTTATTTTCGTTATTTGTAAGTATTCCAGCTAAAAACCCTGCCATTCCAAAAAGAGAGCTTGTCTTAAGCTCTACTAAAGAGATATACTCCTTGATGCTTGGAGCGCGCGTTGTGTTGTGAAATTCAATGTCTATTCCTTGTCCTAGGTGAAGAGCTGCAAGAGTTGTGAAAAAATTTTCATAAATTAATAATTTTTGGCTTTCTTTTAAATTGGAGTTCCTTAATAGACTCATTGGCAGGAAATAAATTAGATTTGCAGTATTAATGCTGGAATCTATTCCATAAATCAAGTGAATAGAAGGCCCTCCTCTTCTTTGCAAGGCGCCGTCTTCAATATCATCAACAATTAAGCTTCCGGAATGAGGCAACTCAAGTAACAAGCTTAACTTGTATAAATTTTCAGTGGCGCTGGGGTCATACCCCATCGCATACGCCAGGGCAACCATTAGCATTGGTCTTATTCTCTTCCCTCCTCGTTTGATTATCTCAACGGCTGGAGCTTGAATGTTCCTTAAGGTTTTCCCTCTTATATTAAGCTTTAGCTCTAAATCTGTGTCTTTAAAGAGATTTAGAAAATATTCATTTGAAAACACGACATTAATGTTCTTTTCAATATTTTCTAAAAATAATTTATTTTTCATAATAAGAATTATAATAGAAGCATAGCTGCGGTGAGAGTTGTATGTATGATATTAACGATGAGTATTCTAGGAGGGCCAGGAGGGAAGGATACCTTGCTAGGTCTGTTTATAAGTTGATAGAAATTGACAAGAGGTTTTCCTTGTTTTCTTCTGGTAACATATTGGATATTGGGGCATCTCCTGGCAGTTTTTCTCAGTATGCTTATGGTAAGTTGCAAGGGGGAATGCTTGTTGCCGTTGATCTTGATGAGGTGGGTCTTAATTTTAGTAGTGATTTTTGTTTTATAAAGGGTGATATTCATCTTGATAGTGTTTTGCAAAAAATTAAATCTTTTGCTCCTTACAGTTTGGTGTTAAGTGATGTAGCTCCTAGAACTACCGGTAACAGATTGGTTGATACGAGCAATTCTTTTAATCTGAGTAGTAGAGTAGTGGATCTAGCTTCTGAAGTGTTGGTGGTGGGCGGAAATTTATTAATTAAGGTTTTTCAGGGGGGAGAGGAGGAACAGATTTTTTTTATGCTTAAGAGGTGTTTTAGACTTGTTAGGAAGATTAGGCCTAAAGCTGTGAGAAAGAATTCATTTGAAGTTTATTTTTTATCTAAGGGCTTCATGCATTAGGAGCGAGTAGTTTAGATAATGTTAAGGGTGTGGGTATGTTTGGAAGAGAAAAAGTTAGAGAAAGAAGATCTCAGCTTCAGATTGCGTGTTTTAAAATAGGAAGGGAAAGCTATGGGGTTACAATAGATCATATTAGGGAGGTGATCAAGGTGCCTCTGGAGAGCATATATGCGATACCCAATGTTCCTGAGTACATTACAGGTATTTACAATCTCAGAGGGGATATTATTCCTTTAATAAATTTAAATGTTAGGTTCAACATTCCTTCTATTTGCCAGACAGAGGAAGATAAAATTTTAACAGGTTATTTAATAGTAAATATTAAGGGAAAGCTTTTAGGCATATTTGTGGATAAAGTTTTAAAAGTTATTAGTTTTGATGAATCTAGGGTGCAGGAACCTCCTGCTACTTTGCAGACTTTGGACAGAAAGTATATATCTGGTGTTGTTAAAGTCGATAGAGAGGAAAATTTTGAGAGTGAGTATTTAGTATTAATTGATATTGAGCAGATATTTGACAAGGTTGAGTTTGAAGAGATTCCATACAAGGAGAGTAATGGAGGATAGGGTTTTAATTTATGTTAATTACTCAAATTTGCATGCTGAGTTTCTTGGTTGCGAGATACAAAAATATCTAAAAGATAAATATGGTGTTTTAAGTTTGTTAATGGGAGCTGGTAAATCTTTGGGGTTGTCAGCGGGTACTGGTTTGATTTTTGCAATAACCTTGGGGGGCGATGGCACGGTTTTATTGGCCAGTAGTTTGTTGTTAGAAAATGATATTGATATTCCAATTATTTCAATCAATCTGGGCAAAGTAGGGTTTTTAGCAGACATAAAGCCCAAAGATTTTAGGGAAGTCATAGATAAATTTTTCAATAATTCTTTAGTTATTCATGAGAAATATTTGCTTAGTGTGAGTGCTTATGAGAGTGGGCACGCTTTATTTACTAAGTATGCTTTAAATGATGTGATTATTCGTTCAAGTATTCTTAATAAGTTAATTTGTGTAGATCTTAAGGTTAACTCAGAAGATTTTCTTTCATACAGAAGTGATGGGATAATATTTGCGACCCCTACGGGGTCAACCGGATATTCTTTCTCTGCAGGGGGCTCTATTTTAGAATCAGATCTTAAAGCTTTCATTTTAACTCCCATTTCTCCGCATTCGGTTTATAATCGTTCCTTTGTTTTCTCAGTTGGGAGTAAGGTTACGCTTTCATTTCAAAAAAAATGTACCCTAAAACCAGCATCAATTTTTATTGATGGGGTTAATCTTGGAAAGTTTGAAGTTGGCATTGTTTTTGAAGTAAATCTCGCAAATAAAAGCCTTCGGTTTGCGTCTTTTTGTACGGATACTTTTGTGAAAAGACTTAAAAATAAGTTATTATAAGACGAAGCATTTTAATATTTTATTTTTGAGTTTTATATGTTGGTTGAGCTATTTATAAGAAATTTTGTTTTAATTAAAGAGGTATTTATTGATCTTAGCAAGGGCTTAGTAGTATTTACGGGTGAGTCTGGCAGTGGGAAGAGTTTGCTGTTGTCTTCAATTTATTATTTGTTTGGTGGAAAACTTAAAGATAACGTCATTATGGATAAAGAGGGAGAGTGTGTTTTGCTTGCTAAGTTTGTGGCAAATAAAGAATCTAGAGATTATTTGCTTTCTAAGGGATTACCAGTAGACGATTTTATTGTCATAAAGAGGGTAATTATAGCTAAGTCTTCAGACACTTTTTTGAGTAATTACTATATTAACAATGAGCCTATTTCTAGCGTAGTCTTAAAACCGGTTTTTGACATGCTGGTTGAGGTTCACTCTCAAAATCAACAATATTTAATTTTGAGAAATCCATCAAATAATCTAAAAATTTTAGATAATTATGCTAATTTGAATGCTTATTTGGAAGAATATAAATTAGTTTACGAGGATTACATTAAATTTTTACATGATTATGATAATTTTATTTCGGAAGAAAAATCGCATAAAGAAAGTAAAGAAGAATGTGAAAGTATACTTAAGGATATAGATTCTTTAAGTCCCAGAATAGGGGAAGAGGAGAGTTTAAAGCTCAGGTTAGATGAGCTTCGAAATCATGAAGCTTTGTGCAGTACGCTGTTAAACTTAAAGAATGTCTTAACTTTGAGCGAAAAGGCTTCTGCTTTGGGTGAGATAAAAAGGGTAATTTGTGACTCTGAATATCTATCTGGGATGAACAGTGCTTATTATGAGCTTGAGAAGCGTCTTAAGAATTCTTATTATGAGCTTGAGGATATTGGGCAGGCTTATAGTCAGCTCCTGCTTGATATGACTTATGATGAGAGAGAGGTTGAAGAAATAGAGAGCAGGTTATATGACATTTTTCGCCTCAAAAAAAAGTATGGACCAAATATTGAAGATGTCATAGAATTGAGAGAAAGGTGTGGTACTGTTGTGCATTCGTCTCTTAATTTTGAAACTGAAAGGCTAGATAGGGAGCAAAGATTGAATGACTTGTTACGCCTGGTGGAAAAGTTGGCGGGTAATATTTCAAAAGCTAGGAAAGGGGCTGCCTTAAGCTTTTCTTCTGGAGTAACAGAAATATTACACAGGCTTAATATGGGTAATGCAAAATTTTTTGCTTCAGTATCGGAAAAGAAAATGAGCTTGACGGGTATTGATGAGGTAGAGTTTTCAATTTCTAGTAATCTTGGGTTAAAGGCGCAGCCAATTTATAGAATTGCTTCTGGGGGTGAGCTTTCAAGGATAATGTTGGCTATTAAGAGTGTACAAAATGTTAGCGAAGATAGGCTTGTAATATTTGATGAGATTGATTCTGGGATAGGGGGAGAGGCTGGTGTTAGTTTGGGTAAGTATTTAAAAAATTTATCTGATAATATTCAAATATTTGTTGTAACTCATCTTGCCAATATTGCAAGTCTTGCAGATTATCATGTTTTAATAAAAAAGGAATGCAGTAAAAGTGGTACTTGTGTTAGTGCTACTCTGTTGAAAGGAAATGATCGAGTTTCAGAGATTGCTAGGATGCTTAGTGGGGATATTAATGACAGCAGCATTAAACATGCAGAGGCTCTTTTGAAAAATAGTAGTCGAGTGTGAATGGGTATTTATGGATTTAGTTGATAGTAAGGATTATCAAAAAATTTTATTCATTGATAATCTTATTTTGCAAACATTCAATGATATAAGAGAAATCAAAGGATCTGGGAAGCTATCGCTTGATTCTGAAGCGACAATTAATTTTATCAATTTAAATTTGAATGCTTTAAGTTATATTATCTCTTTAAATTATTTTTATACAAGACCTAGATTGAAGGTTAACTATAATTTTAAAAAAAATCTTTTTAACTTCATTAACGATTTTTCTTTATTTGTAAGTCCTGTTTTACTTGCTTCTCCCAGTGAGCTTATTGCAAGAGGGTCTGTAGTTGATCTGGACCCTAAAGAGCGGTTTTTAATTGTTAGAAAATTAGGCTATCTTATTGATTTGGGAAGATATTTTAACAAAGGCGATTCTAAGTCAATTTTTTTCCTTGAAGATGTATATCTTAAATTTATTGTTTTTGTGAAGAATTTTATTGATTTTAAGAATTTAGCAAAAAACCTGGTTATTGATAGTCCTTTTTATAAGGTTCAATTAGCCCATCTTATTAAGTCTTTAGAGCTTTTAGAGGAGGGGGCATTTCTTTTAAAAGTTAGATATGAATCAAGTAAAGCTTACGTGTTTTCAAAACAGGCCTTGAGTTATATTCAAGCCGGAAAGATTCTAGCTATTGTCACTTCCCAAAAGGAGATAGCTGAAAAGTTTTCAAAATTTTATGATGTTTGGTCTGCCAAGTTTCAGTCGGATTTGAACAAATCAGAGTAATAAGGAAGGATACTAATAATTTTGAATTTTAATGAAGAAAGCGCAATTGAGTATAAAAAAATAAGGTTTCTTTTATTATTAATTTTTTTATTATTCTTAACAGTAGTGGTTAATTTTTTACTAAAAACAACTACCACTGTTTCTACATTTTATAAGTTTAAGCATTTTGAGAGGAGCCTTCATGATTTTGTTGATATTTCTTCAAGTGATAGTGCCTTTATTGGAGGAAAGGTTATAAAACTAGATTCTAATAAGGGCCGTTACAGAGTTTTAAATGATCATTTAGTAAGTTTTTCAGATTATTACTATGTGATTTCTAAATTTAAAGATCATTATTCCGTGTTCCTCAGGGGAACTAATAAATTTTTATTTTCGTTTAAATTTAAAGGTTTTGTTTTTGCGAAAGATAATGCCATTTTTGCTTTAAATGATTTATATAAAGAGTTAGAGGTTTATGGGCCCAGTGGAGATAAGATTTTGTCTTTAAAGTTCATAGCGTCAATATTAAGTATTGATTATAAAAAAGATGTCTTATCTCTAGGATTATCTGATGGTAAGGTTTATACATACAAGCAGGGTAATTTGATTTATAGCGGTGATGTCCCAGATATTAGGTTCCCGGTTTTGTGTGTTAAGTTGAGCTTAGATAGTAAGTATTTGTGTGTGATAAGGGAAGATGAAGGGCATTCTTTAGAGATAATTAATTTGGATAATAAGTACGATCGGGTAATACGTTTAGGTAATTTAGAAATGAAAAATTTTAATCCCTTTTTAAGAGTTGATGATTTTTATAATTTATTCATTGAAACTAAAGATTCATTTTTAATAATTAATATTGAGAACGGTAAACTTTTTAAAGTTGATAATAAAAATTATGTTTTAAAAGCTTCATATGATTCTCTTTGTGCAATTTATAGAATATATTTTTATGATTTAGATGCTAGGATAATAAATGTAAGAACCTATTCTGAAAATTCTTTTAAGATGTTTGATAACATATTTTTTAGCGATGGGATAGCTTCATATGTTGAATTTGATGGGGGAGTTTTGTACTTTAGCGATGATGGTGGTTTAAGGTATTTGGGATTGTAATTGCCATGAAGATTATATTTCTTTTTCTTTTTAGCTTTGCTAATCTGTATTCGTTTTTGGAGTTCGGGAAGGGTGAAAAATTTGATTTAGTTAGGGATTTTGGCGAGCTTGCAAATGATGATTTAGGTATTGGCATAAAGCTTAAGTCTGTAGATACAAATATTTCTGTTTTTTCAAACAACTATAAAGTTTTATATTCCAAAAACAAGGAAAGAGAATACGAGAATAGTATTCTAATTGTTTTTGACAAAGATTCGGCTCTTAATTTAGAATTTTTCGGTGATTTTATTTATAAAAACGAGAGAATTTTTTTCATAGACGGTAACAAAATCTTTGATGTTGTAGTTATTGATCAACATAGAGGGCATATAATCAACCCATTATTTGTAATCAAGAATAGAGCTAATTTAACTGTAGGCACTTCCTTTTCTTTGAGTAATGTCCTGCTAAAGGACAAAGATGATACGATACTTGAATTGCAGAGAAATGTAAATTTAGATGTGGAATTTGGGAACTATGGTCTTGTTTTAAATTTTTCTAAGGGGAATGTCAATGCTTTAAATATCCTTAAGGGTATTTATTACTTTGAAGTGTTTTTTAATAATAAAAGTGTTTTTCGTGTTAAATTTCAAAGTATATTTTTGAAAAATAATTCATATGTTGTTTCTGGGGGCAATGACTACAATTCATCTTTTTTTAACATAAAGAAGAATGATGGGATTATTGAAATAAATAATCTTGAGTTTGCTAAGGGAAAGAACGAAATTACAATCAAGTATGGAGATGTTTATGAGACGGGGAATAAGTTAACTTATAGGTTTGTTATTAATGGGTGATGTTGCGCTTCATGCCCCTGTGCTTCTTGACGAGGTGGTCAGTCTTTTGGATTCTGTTTGTGTGGGTGATGAATCTATTTTCATTGATTGTACCCTAGGGGAAGGTGGGCATTCAGGTGAGGTATTAAGGAAATATGAAAACATAAGTGTAGTTGGCATTGAGAGAGATGTTACCATTTTAAATAGAGCGAGAAACTTTCTGGAAGAATTTAAAGATAGGATTTCGTATTTTAACACTTGGTTTGATGATTTTTTTTGTGAATACCCTTTAAAGCGTAACACTAGTTTTATTTTAGTTGATCTTGGTGTTTCCATGTTTCATTACAGGGAAAGCGGAAGGGGGTTTTCTTTTCTTAAGGATGAGGTATTGGATATGAGACTTGATCCTAGTTCTTTAAGTCTTACTGCTTGTGACATTGTAAACACTTTTAGCAAAGAAAAACTTGAAAATTTAATCTATGAACTTGGCGGTGAGCATTATTCTAGAAGAATTGTAAAATCTATTTTAGAAAGTAGGAAAGTGGGGAAAATAAAGACTGCCCTAGAACTACAGAATATAATTGAAAGAAGTTATCCTAGGGTCAATTTTAAAATAAATCCAGCAACTAAAACGTTTCAGGCATTAAGAATTCATGTCAACGATGAACTTTTCAGATTGAAGAGAAGTTTGCCACTATGGTTAGAGAAACTAGCAAAGGATGGAATTTTAGCTATTATTACATTTCATTCATTAGAGGATAAAATTGTAAAAGAATTTTTTAAAAATTTGGATAAAAATTTGTATTCTGTGTTGACTAAAAAACCTATAATTCCAAGTTTGAAAGAGAAGAAATTTAATAGTGCATCAAGGAGCGCTAAGCTTAGAGCTGTAAAAAGAATAGATAGGTAAAATGGGGAAAATTGAAGCTATATTATTTATTGATTTTGATATTAACAGTAGTTGCATGTCTTAACATTTATCTTAATTTTAGATATGTTGTGAAATTGAGAGAATTTGAGGATTTAAATCAAGAGCAAAGTAATATTGTTGATGATAATCTTAGATTATTGACTGTGATATATGAACTGGAAAACATTGAGAGGATAGAAGAACTTAGTCAAGATTATTTAGATTTAGAGAAACAGGAAAATAAGAACATAAATGTTATTGAGTAACAGATTCCTTAAATGAGGAGTGTTTAGTGCATATAAAAGTTGAGGATATTCTAAATTCTTCAGAGGATGTTAAATTTATTGGCCATTCGAGTAGCATGCAAAGGGTTTTATCCTTTTATTCAATTGATAGTCGTGAAATAAATGCGGAGAACAGTAGCGATAGTCTTTATTTTGCATATAAGGGAGATAGAGTAGATGGATTTTCTTTTGTTGATTATTTGATTGATATTGGCGTTAAATGTTTTGTTTGTTCTAGGGATTATGAACTTGCCTGTGTTGAGCATTTAAAAAAGAGAGATGATTTAGGATTTTTGCTAACTAGTGATGTAATAGCTTTCTTGCAAAGGATGGCATCATATTTTATTAAGAAAACAAATTTCAAAAGAATAGCTGTTACTGGTAGCAATGGAAAAACTACAACAAAGGAAATGCTTTACAGTGTATTGTCTGCAAGGTATAAAACTTGTAAGACTTGGGGGAATTTAAATTCAGATATTGGACTTCCCCTTAGTATCTTAAGAACTAGGGGAGATGAGGAATATGCTGTTTTTGAAGTTGGGATTAGCTATATTGGAGAAATGAGTCTCCTCTCTGAGATATTGAATCCTGAAATCGTTGTTATTACAAACATAAGTTATGCACACATGCAGGCTTTTGAAAACCTAGATATTGTTGCTTCTGAGAAGGCCAGAATTATTACTAAGAGCACGAGGATAGTAATTCTGAATGAGAGCTGCCCTTATCATCCTGATTTGAAAAAAATAGCTAATTTTAGGAGCCCAGGGAGTAAAATTTTATACTTTGAGTTTGATAGGCTGCAAATAGGATCATTTTCAATATTGAATGAGAAATTGTCTTGTGATTTTAATTACAAGGGCTTTAATTATTCTATTTTGATGCCAGGTAGGCATAACATTTTTAATGCAATATCTTGCATCAACCTAGCTTTGCTGCTTGGGCTTAATGAAGATGAAATTAGAAGGGGACTTATGAATACTGATTTCCAAAGAGGGAGAGCAGAGCTTATAAGGGTAAAGGATTATTTGGTATTAAATGATTCTTATAATGGCAATTTAGGTTCCTTTATGGCTTTAAAGAAGATGATTATGGATCTTGATATTGAAGGTAAGAAAATTATTGTTCTTGGTGCTTTTAAAGAACTTGGAAAATTTTCGTATGAAGCACATAAAACAGTAGTACAGGAGATTATTCTGATGGATTTTGAGAAAGTTTTTTTAATTGGAGAAGAATATCAAGAAATAAAGAGGAATAAGAATTTAGACCTAAGTAATTTGTATTATTTTAATAGTTTTGAAAATTTTATTGATTATTTTGTTAAGAATTTAGAGACTCAGTGCTTTATTGTTATTAAGGGATCAAGGTCAAATAGACTTGAAAGGATTCTTGACTACATTTAGGGATTAATGAGGTTTTATGTTTTATCTTCTAGGATTAAGACTGCTTAAGTATATTACTTTCAGGACAGCTTATGCCACCATTTTTGCATTTTTACTTGCCTTGTTTGTTGGTCCCTTTATTATCTTAAAACTTAAGAAATTGAAGTTAGATCAAATCTTAAGAGAAGAAGGCCCAAAGCGCCATTTGAATGAAAAGGTGGGAATTCCTACCATGGGGGGTATTCTCATTTTTTCTTGTGTTTTAGCTTCTTTGTTATTTTGGGCTAATCCTTTAAATATTTACTTTTTAATTATTCTTTTTGTAATGATTAGCTTTGCATGTTTGGGGTTTGTGGATGATCTTTTAAAGATAAAGAGAAAAAATACAGATGGACTTAATGCTAGGTTTAAAATTTACGGTCAAATTCTGTTCTCTTTTGTGTCAGTCAGTATTCTTTATTATTTTGGAAGTGTGCATGTCAGTATAATTTATTTCCCATTTATTAAGTCTTTCAAGTTAGATTTAGGTCTTTTGTATATACCGTTTGGAATGTTTGTTTTAATATCTGCGTCTAATTCTTTTAATTTAACAGATGGACTTGATGGGCTTGCCATTGGGCTTAGCATAGTTATAACAGGAGCTTTAATAATAATTGCTTATCTTGCAAGTAGAGCGGATTTTGCATCTTATTTAAATATTCCAAATATTAAGGGATCTGAAGAACTTGTAATATTTCTTGGAGCTTTGCTTGGGGGTAGTTTTGGGTTCTTATGGTTTAATGCTTATCCTGCCAAAATAATGATGGGAGATACTGGTAGTTTGTCAATTGGGGCAATCCTTGGAATGGTTGCTTTAATTTTGAAAAGTGAAATTCTTTTTGCAATTCTTGCAGGGGTTTTTGTGGTCGAGACTTTGTCTGTAATTATTCAGGTAGCTGTGTATAAGAGGACTGGAAAAAGAATATTTAAAATGGCACCACTTCATCACCATTTTGAAGAGCTTGGGTGGTCTGAAATGCAGGTTGTTATTAGATTTTGGATAATAGGTTTAATATTCGCTATACTTGCTTTAAGTACTCTTAAGATTAGATGAGTTAAAATTTATTGCCATGTTTATAGATAAAAGTTTGCTTAAAAATTACTATTTGCTTATTTTGTGGTCACTTGTTTCTTATGGGCTTATTGTATTTTATACGTCTTCTTTCTTTTTAAGTTTGGAGCTTACAGGAGAGCCTAATTTTTTATTTTTAATGCGCCTTAAGTACCTTTTTTTGAGTTTTGTTACATTTTTTGTTTTTGAAAGAATTTCTCTAGATTTTTTAAGAAAAACAGTGTCTATTGTACTGCTTATAACCTTTGCTTTGGTTTTAGCGACCTTTCTGTCTCCTAGTATTTCTGGTGCAAAAAGATGGATATTTTTTGGGGGAGTTAGTATACAGCCTTCAGAGATTTTTAAATTATCTTTTACAATCTATCTCTCAAGTTATTTGAGTAAATTTAGATTAAAATCAGACAACAATATTTCTTATTGGATTAAGCCCATGCTGGTTTTTTCCAGTTTTTGGTTGCTTATAATTTTGCAAAATGATTATTCAACGGCTATTTATTTTGCTATTCTTTTTTTTATTATCTTGTTTGTTTCTGAGATGGCAGTTGGGTATATGTTTTCTATCTTGTTTACGTTTTTGCCAATTTCTGTTCTTTTTTTAATGTTTGAGCCTTATAGAGTTGCCAGAATTTTTGCTTTTCTAAATCCTTATGAAGATCCTTCGGGAAAGGGATACCAGATAATTGCGTCTTTTAATGCTTTAAAGAGTGGAGGTATTTGGGGTAAGGGCCTTGGCATGGGAGAGATAAAGCTTGGAAAACTACCAGAGGCTAACTCGGATTTCATTTTCTCAGTTCTTGGAGAAGAACTGGGGTTTTTGGGAGTTTGCATTGCAATTGTACTGTTTTTTTTATTTTTCTATCTTGGGTATTTTGTTGCTATTTATGCTAAGACTAGGTTTAAGTTTTTTATTGCTTTCATATCAAGTCTTGTAATCTTCCTTCAAAGTATTATGAATATTTTAATTGCAGTTGGGCTCCTGCCACCTACAGGAATAAATTTGCCATTTTTCTCCTCAGGTGGCTCCTCTATTGTTATTACAATGGCACTTTCTGGTTTGATTGCAAATGTTGCTAGAGATATTGAGACCGGGTAAATCTTGGGGGGATTATAGAAGAATTAGTTCAATCTTTACTATGATGGTTTATAAAAGATTTTTGTTAAGGTACATTTATATAGTAGTTTCTCTTATATTGCTTGAGATTGTTTTTATTATTTTTGTTTCGCCTTATTTTTTAATTAGGTATATTAGCTTTAATGATGATATTCATATTTCTCAAGAAGATATAATAAAGATTTCAGGTATTAAGCCTAATACTTATTATTATGAAGCCGATACTAATGCTTATGAGGCAAATATTAAGAAAGATTTAAGAGTAAAGAGTGCAAGGGTTAAGCTTAGATTTCCTAATAAAATCAGTATTAATATCGAAAAGAGGATTCCTGTTGCTGTTACTTATGAAAATATTGATGGTGGCTTCATTTATTATTTCATTGACTCAGAGGGTGTAATTTTAGAAAAGTGTAAAGATTTAATTTATGATTTGCCTATAATTAGTGGATTGCGTCTAGGTGAAAATGAAGTAGGTGATTTTTTAGAAGATAGGATGGTTACTGTTATAAAGCAACTTAATTATATTAAAATAAATCATAATACTTTGTATAATTTAATATCAGAGATCAATTTTTTGAAATTGAATTTCTATGATTACAAGATAACTTTGTATATGAAAAATATATATAATAAGATATTGATAACTGCTGATATGAACTTAATTAGTTCAATGCATAGGGTATTAATGATAGCTGATTTGCTTAAAGGAAGCACCGATACTGTTGATTTAAGAAGTGGTGATATCATTTTGTTAGGAGAAAATTAGTGTCTAGGAATTTGATAGTGGGGTTGGATGTTGGGACTTCAAAGATTTGCACTGTTGTTGCTGAGATAAATTTAAATAACCAATTGGAAATAGTAGGGATAGGCACTAGTGTATCAAGGGGCGTTAGGAAGGGGGTTCTTATAAACATAGAGGCTGCGCTTGATTCGATTTCTAATTCTATTGAAGCTGCAGAACTCATCTCTGGATGTGATATTTCTGATCTTTCTGTTTCTATGTCAGGTAGTAGCATTGAGGGTACTAATTCTCGCGGCGTTGTTGCAATAAATTCAAAAACCAGAGAGATTAATGAAGAGGATGTTGATCGTGTTATTGAAGCTGCTAAGGCTATTGTAATCCCGATGGATAGGGAGATTTTGCATGTAGTTCCTCAGGAGTTTATTGTAGATGGGATTCCTCA